>CAZJVJ010000008.1:43672-68856 GCA_964549635.1 uncultured Dehalococcoidales bacterium | reverse complement strand
AGGAGGTCTTTAATTTCCGGGTTGACGAAGTCCCTTTCGTGCGGGAAGGTGGCGACTACCCCGCCAGCGATATCGCACAGTATCTCCGCTTCGCGCCATACCGCTTCGCCGGTGAGACAACGTCCCACGTTGCAGTAAATAGAGTGGGGAATATAGGAGCCGGGACCATAGGGCACAAATCCTACTCCGGGCATGTAGACCTCTGGCCTGCCGAGTGCAGAGGCAGTGTAGCCGGCAGCGTAGCCCAGTTCGGTGGTCATGATAATCTCGGCCAGCTTTGCCCGAACGTGCGGGGTTTTATGTATGTTGTTCACCTCGGCGGCAAGGGCTGCAGTCCCCAGTATAATGTCACCAATGGCTGGTTTGCATCCTGAATAGGAATGTCTGTGGAACAGGGCGAAAAGCAGGGCCAACACGCTGCCGTGCTGCCATTCCCCAGCCAGAAACACCCTTTCCCAGGGCACAAAGCAGTTTTCGAAAATCAAGTATGAGTCTGTGGCACCGGGTGTAAAGCCACGCTTGAAGTACTCTCTGGGCCGGAGGTTGTGAATGGTAACCACCTGTTTTAGTCCGTCCCAGTCACCAGGAACGGCGAAGGCAACGGCATAGTCCTTGTCTTCAGGGCGCAATGCCCGGGTGGGCACCACCAGCACCTCATCAGCCACTGAAGCCTCTGAAATGTGCAACTTGCACCCTGTTACCACGATGCCATCGGCGAGCCGTTCCTTGATGTGGACGTAGGCATCAGGGTCTGGCTGGTCGGCAGGTCTGAGCAGTCTGTCGCCCTTTACGTCTGTCTGGGCGCAGCAACCTACTAAATCTTCAGTCTGAAAGCGTACAAGCCACTTTTTGAAGTTTTCGTGGTACTGGGTGGCACCGTTGTTCATTTTGTCAGCTTCATAGGACACGTTGTAGATAGCGTTGGCGGCATCAATGCCCATGCACCGCTGGATACAGCCGCCTACCTTATGGCATAGCATGCGGGTCATATCCTGTTTTTTATGTAAATCATCAGTGCTCTGATGTATATGGGTGAAGCGATTGATCCTATCACCGGTGAGGTGCGATATGGCGGTGCAAAGCTCACGGTTTTCCGGCTTGGCGGCTTCTTCGAAGGTGGTGCCGATGGTATTAATACAGTCCATCTGGCGTTCGTCTGTCCGGTCGATCAGCTCGCCATTGAAGTAGACGTTACGCTTCATCTTGGCTAATCCTTGAATATACTGTTCCTTTGTCCTCATATTTTTCCTCCTTATTATGTCAGGCTACCGAATTGTGTTTGAGTAAGATACACTGAGTGGCTTTAATGTTACCATGTCAAGGCAAAAATATCACGTCGGGTAGCGCATGTTTCCGTGACGACCTGAAGGGCTGGAGACGGTATTAATACGCTGGATATAATAGTGGTCAATTTTTGTTAACTAGGCTCAGTCTGGTTAGCTACAGGAACTAGCTTTTCGCTGGTATAAAATAGTAAGATAGATGCACCTTGGAAGACAGGGGCATTTGTAGCCACAAGGCGTCGAAATACAAACCTTTCGTTTTGATGATAAAATGAAGAAGGTCTTGTTTGTCTGTGTTGGCAATGCAGCTCGAAGCCAGATGGCGGAGGCGTTTTTTAACCATTATGCTGCAGGTAAAGCTGTAGCCGTTTCTGCTGGGACTGACCCGGCCAGCCGAATCAGTCAAACCGCTGTCGATGCCATGAGGGAGGTGGGGTTAGATATCAGCGGACAGCAGCCTAAAAAATTGACTCCGGAGATGCTCGATGGCGTTGACAGGGTGATAACCATGGGCTGTGGGGTAGAAGGTGTTTGCCCCGCCAGTTTTACCCCTGCTGAGGACTGGCAACTGGATGACCCCAAGGGAAAGCCTATGGAACAGGTGCGAGAGATCAGAGATAAAATCGAAGCTAAGGTGAAAAAATTGATTGCGGAGGTGCTGTATGAAGTGAGGTGAAAGATGGTAGGTTTACCTGAACATTTATATACCCTGTTTTAGAGATAAGGAGGTTTAAACACATGTATAAGAAAATTGGCCTGTTAATACTAGTTGGGCTATTAAGCATAGGCCTGGTGTTAGGTGGTTCGGCCTGCGAAGCTCCGGCAGTAAAAGAGACCGTTACCTTTGCCGTCATCTCTGATCCGCATATCGCTGTGGCCGCCCCCGGATTTACTCTGGAGACCGACCCTTATATAGATAGCGAACCGGGCCGGAAGCTGCACCGGGAAAGCGTAGAGCTGTTCGAAGCCGCTGTAAAGATGATCAATGCTATGCCCAATCTGGACTTTGTCCTGATACCCGGGGACGTCACCAAAGATTCCGAACGCTACAATCATGAGATGTTGTTAAAGTTGCTTCCCAAAATAAAGGCCCCGGTTTATATTGCGGCCGGCAACCATGACAGGAAACACCCAGCAGGCGCGCATGAGAAGATAGACCCGAAGGCCGATATAGTAGATATTAACGAGTTGCCTGTCCTGTATAAAAAGTACTGGGGTCCGGGTGGGAAGCCGTATTATAGCGTGACGCCCGTGCCGGGCATCCGGTTGATTGTCCTGGACAGTGGTCGGTCTCAGGATCATGATGGCGAAATTGATGCAGCGCAGCTAGCCTGGCTGCGGAAAGAGCTTGAGGCAGCAAAGAAGGAAGGGCTGTTCACCATGGTGATGCTCCATCATTGCCTGGCAATTCACAACCCAGCCTTTAAAGAAGGACACCCAATGCACGCCCTCCTCGACTATGCCATTGCGGAAAATGCCGAGGAGGTGAAATCAGTCCTGAAAGAGTTCAACGTTCCATTGGTGCTCGCCGGCCATTTCCACGCTCAGGACATTGTCGAGGAAGACGGCATATACTATATCCTTACTGGTTCTACTGTTACTTATCCTCATCCGATAAGGGTTCTGGAGCTGAACCCTAAGACCGGCACACTGAAGGTAAGCACTCAGCTTATCCAGAGCATCCCTTCGCGGCCACAGTTGCAGGACTACTCAAGAGAGGCCCTCTCTATGTGGTTTGAAGAAACCATTGACGGAATACTCAAGACCCGGCTCCGGGTTCCCGAAGAGCCAGCCAAAACGACGGCTAAGCATGTCCGTGGAGTGTGGGCAAGGATGTATGCCGGTGATGAGCAATTTCAGTACAGGCTTGAGGACATTTTCCCTGCTGGCACGTCGGGGAATCCGGCTGCAGACGCTATGATTAAAGTGCTATTGGGCATTTTTAATGACGCCAGCGATAAGCCACCGCAGGACAACAATGTGACATTAAATCTGCGGCTGGCAGGGGTGGGTAGGTAGGTTACAGTTCCAGTAGTCTGCACTCTCTGTGGGAAACCGGGGCTGGGTGGCTAGAAATGATAACGGCTCCAGCCCCGTTTCTATTTTATTTGTATCTGTTTGAGCTGTCCCGGGAAAAGCGGCTCATGCCTTATGTCAACTGGTATGGGGTAGCGGATGCCTCGCTGGTGGGTGGCTTCAAGACCTCTGATTACGCTGTCCAGTAGGCTAACTGGGATGGTGAAGGCCAGTTCCTCGTCCTGTACCATGGCCCAAACCCTATCACCATTCCCTGGCAGCACTACCTTCGGTTCCTTCGTCTGAAAGGTTTGTAATATTCCCTCTGTGCAGGTCCCGCCGCGACCGCTGAAAATGGAATGGATGGCTATGCCCGTTTCCTGGGTGGCGCCGTGTACCAGTCTCATCGCCTGGGCCGGGTTGCAGAATACCATAACCAAATCGGGCTCGATTTTGGTTCTCTCCAGCGGTGAGAATACCACCCCAGCATACTGGCCCCCGTCCAGTTTAACGCTCGACACAGCCTCCATAGTTGTCTTTGCTGCCACGTCATTGGCTGCGTAGTTCATCGCTTTCATGAACTCCATCAATGCGGTCTTAAGCTCAGATTCTGAATCGCTCCATCCGTAGGTATAGGTAGCGATGGGACAGGCATTGTCCTCGGCTGTCATGCCTACGGTCCAGCCATATTTCCGGCTCAGTGTCAGGCCAACGCAAAGATTCGTCTTAATGCCAATATCCTTAAGGGGACGTCTTGTTTTATCAGGAAAAGCGTCAGCATTTTTAACCAGCTTTATGGCTACTGGGAAAGTCAGCGGTCGTATAAATTCGTTGATTGCCCGGGCTGCCTCTAACCAGTCTGGCATGTTTACCACCTCCGGATGTAATATTGCAGTCTTATTATACAAGTCTAATGGGACAAAAGCCACAAAAGGTGATACAATAACCAGAGCGTCCTGTCCCGAGCTTGGTATGATGATTGAAGAGATTTTGCCTGACCTGTATAGGATTGAGGTTCCCCTGCCTAAGAGCCCTTTGAAGGCGCTTAATTCATATTTGATAAAAGGGCGGGAACGGTCTCTGATTATTGACACGGGTTTTAACCGTGATGAATGTCTACAGCCCATGCTGGCTGCTCTAAAAGAATTGAATGTCGACCTGAACAGTACAGATTTTTTTATTACTCACCTGCATGCTGACCATTCGGGGTTAGTGGCAACCCTGGCAACTGATGCATCCCGGGTTTATTTCAATAAGGTGGAGACCTCAATTGTTAATTTTGAGGGCTCGGAAAAGCGCTGGGAGGGCATGTTTGACTTTTACATCTCCAATGGGTTCCCTCTGGATGAATTTAAGAAGGCCTTTGACAACCATCCGGGCTATCGCTACAGCCCGCGCAAACGTATACCTTTCTCTGTTCTGACGGAAGGCGATACTATACATATCAACGGTTACTACTTCAGGTGTATCGAGACACCAGGGCACTCTCCAGGTCATATGTGTCTATATGAGCCGGGTAAGAAAATTCTTGTCTGCGGAGACCACATACTTTTTGATATTACCCCGAACATCACCTGGTGGCCTGAACTCGAGAATTCGCTAAACCAGTATCTGATAAGCCTGGGAAAGGTCTACAGTCTTGATGTGGCTCTTATTTTGCCTGGGCATCGAAGCCGCTGGGACAACCATAAAAGGCGAATAACAGAACTGTATGAACATCACAGGGAGAGGTTAAGGGAGACGCTATTAGCTCTGGGAGATGGGGCAAAAACAGCGTGGGAGGTGTCCCCATATATAACCTGGGATATTGACTGTGACTCGTGGGAGGAGTTCCCGCCTACACAAAAATGGTTTGCCGTGGGGGAGACCATAGCTCATCTTGAATACCTTGTTGCAGATGGGAAGGTACGCAAAGAGACGAAAAACAACAAGATTTTATACTCGCTGGTGTAAGAGCGGTCGATGAATTCATCCTGATAATGAATGAAAATGAACTATCGCAGTTACCGTGGCGATAATATAGTCCCAATACTTATCATAATAATCCTCTGTTTTCTGGTATATATAGCAGAAAAGGTAGTGCCCCTGTTCAGTTCTGATTTGCCGGGCAGCCCCAACCCAGTTGTTGAGGCTTTAGGACTGCGCCCGGCAAGTTTTCTGGAAGAGCCGTGGACAATCGTGACCAATCTCTTTGTGCATGACCCTCGGGGTATATGGCATCTCCTGGCCAATATGTTAACCCTCTATTTCTTCGGCAGTTTTCTGATTCGATTGGTTAGCGTTCGCGCTTTTTTAATCGTCTATTTTCTTGGCGGGATTTGTGGCAATATCCTTTTTATTTTGCTATCTTTGCCCCTGGGCAAAGTTATGTATACGGTGATAGGTGCCTCTGGCGCCATTTTTGCGCTGGGGGGTACGCTCGCCGTGCTAACGCCCAGGCAGCGGGTCTATGTTTTTCCCATACCTGTGGCCATGCCCCTGTGGGTGGCAGTGATCGGTGGGTTCGTAATCATATCCTTTGTCCCAGGTATAGCCTGGGAGGGCCACCTGGGCGGGCTGCTATGTGGTTTAATAGCCGGTCTTATTCTGCGTAGTAGAGTTCATACTAGCTTCTTGTAGTTTTTTTCTACCGGCGGCATCATGCAGAGTCGCGTTTTTACTAAAAAGGGCTTGCACCATTTCCTTTCCTCGCTGGAAGTTCAATCCGGCGATTTTGTAACTGTATATGTTGAACCGGGCGATTTTCCCGATGGTCTGGGAAAGCTGCTGGGGCTAGAGTATGAGACATATGCCGGTGAGATTGAGTCAGCAGTCAGAGCCGATGT
Organism: uncultured Dehalococcoidales bacterium; assembly: GCA_964549635.1. Classification (GTDB taxonomy): domain Bacteria; phylum Chloroflexota; class Dehalococcoidia; order GIF9; family UBA5629; genus VGNY01. Next base: position 62,732 of record CAZJVJ010000008.1, on the reverse strand, counting down.
GGTTATGAATGGAGCCAAAAGGTACCGCACCGGAGCAGCCATATTCTGGAGTCAGACGACGGGTAAGTATGTAGTCCTGCCAGCGTATCCAATCGCGGCAAGTAAAACTTCAGCCGGTAAGCCAAACATTTCAGTTTTAAGAGATATGTTGCAGAGGCGATATGTCATTGGGGTAGCTCTAGTGGCCTGGGGCTCTTATGCTATAGGGGTCTTTGATGGTGACAGTCTGGTGGAATGGAAGACGGGCACAGGTTACATACATAAGGAGCACAAGAAAGGCGGCCGAAGTCAGAAAAGGTTCGCCCGAAGGATTGAGGAGCAGAAGCAGGACTTTTTGGGACGAGTTGCCAATAGAATTGAAGAGAAGTTCAGCGGTTTTAGCTTTGATTACATCTTTTTCGGTGGCAACAGGCTTATTCTTAAGCCACTGATACGCGAATGCAAATATCTCCAATGGCATGCCAGCAAAATAATGCCAAGAATCTTGAACGTAAGGTTTGCGGATAGGAACGCTTTGGCTGCCAGCCTTGACGAAATAACAAAGTCGGTGGTCTTCACATTCTGACTGGAGAGTTAAGGCTACTCTGATGATAATGTTGTTAGAAGATACATTATAGTATATACCGCCTGATGGCTTATCCGGAGGTAATCAGCCTCGCCATATTTCTGAGATGAGGAAAGATTAGGAGACTGAAGCTTCCAGGTATTGAACTAGCACATCAGGAATGGTTAACTGTGCATTAAAATAACAGGGAGGTATTAAAGAATGGGTTATCTCGAAGAAATGGCAAAGTATCAGAAGACGGAGAAGCAGAAGAGCTTTTCAGCCGATTTTCTGGAGCTACAGCAGATAGAGGATTACGAATTCTGGGACGAGGTAGAGATAGGCAAAGAGACCGAGGTGCCCATAAAGTTCGAGGTCAAGGCTGAGGATATGATAGCCTATGCAGAGGGAGTCCCTGATAATAATCCTCTGTTTTACGATGAAGAATATGCCAGGAAATGTGGCTATGATGGTTTGGTAGCTCACCCCATGTTTGCCACCCAGGTTCTTTTCTATGTGTTTCAGAAAGGAGCTGGTAGCTGGATCCGTACTCCAGGTGCCAGAAATCCCGGCCAGGTGCTTGAGTGGCATGACCCTATCCGTGTGGGCGACATACTCACAGTGAAGACTAAGAGCTACGATAAGTGGGTAAAGAGGGGAAAGTACTATATGAGATATCTCACTGAAATGTACGACCAGCATGGAAAATTGAAGGGTAGATGCTATATGACGCTGATTTTGCCAAAGTCCAGGGAAGATGTACTCAGGTTCGTTAAAGGCGAGCATGCTCTGGAGGCCTGAGCTTTGATGGTGAATTTTCAAATAATAGGCAGCAGGAGGTTACAGGAATGGCGACCAAGAAGGTGACGTTTGAATCGGTCAACTGTGGTGATGTATTGCCTGAAGTCAGGCAGCACATAACACAAGAGGTCATCTGGAGACATGCTGTGGCTTCGCTTGACTACAATCCAGTCCATACAAATCCGGAGTGGTGCCAGACCGCTCAGGTGTTTGGCCTGCCTGTCCCGGTGATGCACGGCAATCAGACCATGTCCCTGATGGCCACTGTTATTACCAACTGGGCATATGCCTCCGGAGGCCAGCTGAAGCAAATGGAAGTCAAGCTCATCAAGCCTGTGCCCGTGGGGTCTACCTGCACCTATGGCGGAGTGGTCACCGAGAAACATCCCATTGGCAAAGGCAAAAATTTTGTGGTAGTCGAGCTGTGGGCCATCAACCAGGACGGAGAAAAGGTGGCGGTTGGGACAGCACAGGTTACTTTGCCCTAGTCCTTGCTTTTCAGTAGCAATTTCGCGACTAGTTGATAAAACTCCTGAGGCTCTTTGCCGATTGATAACCTTTCCAAGGGGCACATATCGCTCTGGTCGGGCTTTTGAATGCAGGGCACGACTTCAATCAGGTAGTGCTTGATACCATATTTGTCCAGTGCCCTGACCGCGAGTTCGCTGCCGAGGGGGCTGTAGATTTCCCGGCAGTCAGCCTTGACACAGAGTAAAGCCGCAGCATGCCCCATTATTTTGTCGAAGACGACTACACCTCGGTGACTGGAGGCAAATCTATCGATGTACTCGAGCAGAGGCAGAAGTCCGCTTTTGTACGAGGCAAAGACGAGCCTGCCATCTTCATATACTTGGAGGCTGCTATGGCTAGTCAGGAACTCATCAAATAACGCCTTATACACTATAGCTGTTTATTTTGTGACTTTCCTAAAAATCGCCCGGTCATCCAGACTATTGACGGTATTGAGACCAACTGGATTATTATGCCCGGCCAGCCTTGCCTAATCACGGACCATAAGGCAAGAAAGGGACTTGATTCCCCGCCTAGAGGGCTGTAACTTTCTCCGGTGATGATATATATTGTCAAAATTGCCAGCAACAGCGCCAGACGTCCGCCTATCATAGCTCCAATCAGTGACCATATTGTCCGTAGGTTGAATTTTTCACGCAGCATTCCGGATATTGAGCCGTAGGCTACAAGTTCAACGGTTATTTGTGGCAGGACGCTCATTACTGGCATGCCTGAAGTTAAATGGCTAATAATCGGCGTAAACAGTCCGACAATCAGGCCTGCCCGCCAGCCGAATATTAGCCCGGCCATGAGCACGAAGATATGCATGGGCAGGAAAGTGGGCCCTGCCAGGCGGAACTGGTGAAATACCCACGGCACCAGCACGGCCAGCGAAATGAAGACTGCAGTAAAAATGTAGCTACGGATGTCAGTATATCTCAAAACCATAGGGAAAGGGTGGGGGTTGGAAATCAAAATCCTGTTAATCATCAGCAGCCTGCCTTTATTCATTATAGACATGCGGTAGTTGCCATTGCAAACGGCTCTACACTCCCCTTTAGGCCGCGAAGTGGTCGAGGCTAAATTGGAGCGGATTGTTAATAAAGGGTCTTAAGGAATGCCTATTGACAATCAAATACCTCGTATGGCAAAGTAGTAGCATCTCACCTGTGAGGTTGTGCTATGAAGAAGGTTGCTGTTGTCACTGATAGCACGTGTTGTCTGCCCCAGGAGCTGTTGGAAAAGTACGATATATCTGTAGTCCCTTTATTGATAATTTATGAGGGTAAGCAATACCGGGACGGAGTTGATATTACGCCCAACGAGGTTTATAAGATTATGCGCCGGAAGGAAAATTTGCCTACCACCTCAACCGCATCGCCGGGGGATTTCCTTAATATTTACCAACAGCTAAGCCAGAAGGCAGAAAGTATACTTTGCATCACTTTAACAAGCCTGCAGAGCAAGACGTTTGAGGCAGCGTCAGCAGCAAAAGAGATGGCTAGAGCGGAGCTACCCAATACCAGAATTGAAGTATTCGATAGTCGCTCTGTGTCCAGCGGTCTGGGTTTTATTGTGCTTGCGGCAGCCAGAGCAGCCAGCCAGGGGGCCGGGTTAGAAGAGGCAATGGCAGCGGCACGGACAATCATGGGTAGGGTAAATTTCATAGCCATGCTGGACACACTTTATTATCTTGCCAGACTTGGCCGCATTGCCAGGGCTGCCGCCTGGGTCGGTACGCTGCTAGATATGAAACCGCTCCTGGAACATTCGCCTGCGGTGGGTGAAACACAACCTCTGGCTCGGACCAGGACGAAGGCGAAGGCTGTAGAACATATGCTTAAGGTAATGGCAGAAAGGGTGGGGAATTCAGCAGTGCACGTCATGGTGCACCACGCTGATGAGCTTGACGAGGCGAAAAAGCTGGCCACTGAGATTGAGTCCAGATTTAAGTGCACTGAGCTCTACATAACCGAGTTTACACCGGTTATGGGGGTACATACTGGCCCGGGCCTTCTTGGTATCGGTTTCTATGCGGACTGAAGCAGGGGGTTGTATTTAGCGCACCTTGCCTCGTGTCAACGAGGCAAATATGCCCCCGAAGCAGAGTATGGTAAAGACAATGAATGCCGTGTTCATGCTGTTCAGGAGAGCCGGGTACTGTTCAGGCATTATCTGCACCCTGCCGATGTACATGGCAAATACCAGCATAACTATACCCATACTCAGCATCATGCCTAACTGCCGCATTGTTGCCAGTGTGGCGGAGGCCACTCCGTAAAATTTCCTCTCCACGGAGCTCATAACAGCATTTGTGTTGGGCGACGAGAAAAGGGCAAAACCGAAGCCCAGCACTACTAGACTGACAACGATGAATATCAGGTCAGTTGTTGCCTTCAGGAAGATGAACAGGGTGAGTGCTATAGCTGTCAGCCCCATACCTGCTGAGGCCACAATTCTGGGTTCTATCCTATCCGAGAGCCTACCGGCGAACGGCGAAAAAGCGGCCTGCATCAGGGGTGAGGCTATCAGAACAAGTCCAGCGCTTTGGGGGCTGAACCCTTTTATGTACTGCAGGTACAGGCTTAGCAGAAAACTGACGGCGAATGTGGCGCTGTAGTTAATAAGCGCTGCCAGGTTAGATAGTGCGAATACCGTGTTTTTCCTGAACAGGCTCATATCTAACAAGGGGCTCTTCACCTTCATCTCCCACCTGACAAAGCCCACAGCTCCGGCAACACCTGCCAAGATTAGCCAGCCGCCAGACATCTGTGGTAGCATGGTGAAGCCATACATTATGGCTATGAGCATCAGTCCGTAGATTATCGAGCCCGTAAAGTCGAATTTCTCTCCTCTGGCTTCAGCCCATTCATCTCCTAATTTCCACCAGACCAGTGCGATTATTGCAAGCCCCAGTGGCACATTTACCCAGAATATGCTTCGCCAGCCGAGATACTGTGTTAATAACCCACCGGCGGGTGGCCCTAGAGAGAGTCCGGCATAGACGGCAGCGACATTTATGCCCAGGACTCTGCCCCTTTTCTCAGGTGGAAACACCGAGGTCAGTATGGCTACCCCCGTGCTGAAAATCATGGCACCGCCTATCCCCTGTACCACCCGGGACGAGATGAGCATAGCGGAGGAAAGTGAGAGTGCAGACAAGATTGAGGCAACGGTAAACGTGAACATGCCGCAGGTAAAAACCTTCTTTCTGCCATATATGTCAGCTATCCTGCCAAAGGGCACCAAAAACATAGCCGCCGCCAGCAAGTATGCCGTAGCTACCCAACCCAGTGAAATGGCATCCATTGCCAGTTCATTTCCGATGGTGGGAAGGGCAACAGCAATGGCGGCGCCCATGAACGGCGTAAGGAAGGAACCGATGGTGGTCACCAGTAAAGCTGTTCGCGAATTGGTGGCTTCGTACATACCGGTATCAGCCTGTTGCACCTGGACGAGCCTGCAAATTTTACCACCTCCCTCCTTATTTTTGAAGGAAACCAGAGCAGGAACTCGTTGGCGGCTTAAATATGCTATACTAGAATCTGACGGAAAATAGAGGTACAGGCAATGAGGCGGCTGGTTCATGTCTACCTCGATATAGAGACCACAGGTTTGTCCCCATTTTCTGACTACATCACGGTTATTGGCTTTTTGCGGTGCGAAGGCGGGAACAATGAATTGATTCAACTTGTGGGCGAAGAAATCACCAGGGGCAATGTGATCACAGCCCTGAGGAGTGTAAATACTATATACACGTATAATGGGACAAGGTTCGACCTCCCCTTTATTGCTGCCTGCCTGGGAATTGACATTGCTGTGACATACCATCACCATGACTTGATGTTTGATTGCTGGAGGAATAATCTATACGGTGGCCTTAAGGCAGTGGAGCAGCAGCTGGGGATCCGCCGTAATCTTCAGGGTATAGGCGGCTACGAGGCAGTGCAGTTATGGTGGAGTTATCTAAAGGGCGGCAATCAGAGTGCCTTGGCGTTGCTTCTGGAATACAACAAAGAAGATGTGGTTAATCTGAAAGCACTTAAGGAAAGGCTGGCTTTGTTTTACGGAGTGCCCAATTACCCTGAAACTACGCGTTTGTGACATTGCATAGATTGTGCCCCGGCCGTTATACTCTTCTTTAGGCTCGCGAACTTTCAGCCTGGTGACTAGGTGTTCTCTGGGAAGCCCCTTCTTCAATTTAAGTCCAGCGTAGATGCATATACTACTGAATTTCCCAGTGGCATGAACGGTGATGGTATAATATGTGGCCTGTGTTTGAGAGGGTCTGCTCCAAGCCGAGCAAGTAATTGCCATCATGACAACTGAGACGAAGGCAAAAGGTTTTTATGGCTGGTGGTTGCTGTTTTTCCTGTGGGTAGTTTATACCATCCCAATCGGCTTTGCCTTTTACAGCCCGATGGTGCTTTATCCCTACATGATTCAGGATATCGGGTGGTCGAGGGGCGAGATAATGATGGGATTTACAGCCACCATGATGCTTCTAGGCCTTACCGGGCCACTCACTGCCTGGATGCTCGGGCGTTTTGGAGCCCGCGCTACCCTAACTATTGGTGGACTCATCGTGGCCATGGCTAACTTTGTGATGGGTCTTATTGGCCATGTCTTTCCCTTATACCTTGCCTTCTCCCTACTCTCAGGTCTGGGGATTTCCTTTGCCTCGGTGATACCTGTACAGACGGTTATTATCTCCTGGTTCAATTTGCGCCGTGCCATGGCTATGGGGCTGGTGCTGGGTGGAGGGGCTATAGGCGGTTTTCTAGCTCCTCAGATTGTGAGCAAGGCTGTGCAGGCTGCCAGTGGAGACTGGCGCATAGGCTGGTTTATCATTGCCATAGCCTCGGTTATCGGTATGGTTGTAGCCATACTTTCGGTACGTAATCAGCCGGCTGATATGGGCCAACACCCTGATGGGCGTCCTCCACGGCAGGTGAAGTCGGGAAGCAGTAACAACACAACAGCCAAGACCTATCGTACTCCTGTTGACTGGAGTTTGCGCGATGCCTTGAGGACATCAGCATTGTGGCTGCTTGTTGTGGCTGAGGTGTTCAGTCTTTTTTTGTGGCATGTTGTGGCTACACAAGGACCTCTTCATCTGCAGGACCGAGGTTTTGATCCGACGATGGCCGCCTTCTTCTACAGCCTGGCTATAGGGCTGAGCATTGTTGGGCGCTTCACCATCGCAGTTCTGGGTGACATAATCGAGCCACGCTTCCTCTTTGCCTTTGGTGCTTTCTGCATACTGGCAGGCGGAGTTATGTTCTGGTTTGTGTCACCTGACGCTATGTGGATGGCGTATCTGTATCCACTTCTGGCTGGATTCGGCTTCGGTGTAGCCTACGTCTGCTTCCCCACTATTACCGGTAATTACTGGGGGGCACATGCCTTTGCCGGTATCACCGGACTCGTCTCACCTGTTTCAATGACCGTCCATGCTCTGGTGGCCCCTCTCGCCGGGTTTCTTTATGACCTCCAGGGCACATATTTCACGGTTTTGGTCGTCTCATGGGTAGCGGGAGTGGTCGGGTTGGTGGCAATTTTGCTCTGTACGCCGCCCAAGCCAAAGGATAATGTGGGCAGGGGAAGTTATCCGGTTTAAGCAGCTACATCAGCTCAGAGCCCCTGCTGCTTGTACTTCAGGGCTAGCCTAGCATACGATATCAGTCCATCTTCCATCCAGGCTAGCTGTTTCTCTGTCAGTGTGCCCTTTACGCGGGCTGGTATGCCTGTAGCTAGTGACCTGTCCGGTATCTTTGTTTCCGGTGCTACCACAGCGCCGGCCCCGATGATGCAGAAGTCACCGACCTCAGCACCATCAAGTACCGTGGCGTTATTGCCGATCAAAACATTGCTACCTACTCTGTGGCAATGGACAACCGCTCCATGTCCGATAAACGTGTTGTCCCCGATGACAACCTCGTTTCTGCCGCCGTGCACCACACAGTTGTCCTCAATATGGGTGTTACTTCCCACTTTGATCTTGCCGAAATCCCCTCTGAGGACCGCCCCGGGCCAGATGCTTGAGTTCTCACCGATTTCGACATCGCCCACTATGTATGCAGTTTCGCTGATAAAGGCTGACAGTGCTATTTTGGGGCTTTTGCCGTTGAAGTCTCTTATCATTTTTGAACTCCTTGCTTTGGAATGAAATTGGCTAGGCTGTAGCCTCGCACCACATGCCTGTTGTTCGGGTGATTTCATGTCTATAACCAGGCGCTCAATCGCCTGATAGCGGCTATCTTCTCATTGTCGCCGACTTTGGCTCTGGTCAGAGCCTGGTGGAGTATTTCGATACTTTTATCATAGATTTTTCTGTCAACGGGATAGGGGTGGCCGTCCTTGCCGCCATGGGCGAAGCTATAACGGGCAGGGTCGCGAAGGCTGACTGGGATATCATAGATTAATTCTGAAATCAGGCTCAGGGCACGCAGCGTCTTTGGGCCAACACCTTCTAGGCTGAGCAGTTTTTCAAAGTTCTCCGGCTGGCGCTCGTAAGTAATGAGTAGTGTCTTTTCTAAGCGGTCAGGGTGGATATCCTCTAAACTTAAATGGTGACGATCCGGGAGATCAAGCGTTTTCAGCCTCTTTAGCTGGCTAACTAGCCTGTCTGGTGTTACTTGGAGCGTGATTTGAGTGATGGTGTCCCGTGCTCGCTGGCTTTCGGCAGCGACTAGGTTTAAGGCCTTGCCTTTAGCCTGGGAGCAGATGGCGGAATGTGGTTCGCTGACGAAGTCGGTCACCTTTTCGCTTAGCCAGTGATAGCGACGGGCATAACGGTTTTCTTCGTTCATCCCTTGCTGGATTACTGACCATGAACCATCAACGGTGAAAAAGAAGGTGTGGTGATAGAGCTGATAGCCGTCCTGTAGGGCTGAGTTGTCCACTTTAGCTGCCATCCGGCTGGCATAGATTAGTGAAGAAGCGTCTGCTTTCAGGAGGTGTCCATAGTTCTCTATCTCTGAGGGTGTCTTGTATGATGTTTTACCTTTACCACCAGCAACGAACAGTCCCAGGTCAGTTTCCCGTCCTTTGAGTCCCTCCTTCAGGGCGCCGCATACAGTGGTGGTGACACCGCTGGAGTGCCAGTCATAGCCCAGGACGCAGCCGAAGGCCTGGAACCAGAAGGGGTCAGATAGGCGGCGGAGCATCTCGTGAGGCCCAAACTCAGAAACGATGGCAATGGTGATTTCCCTGGCCAATCTGGACATGCGGTCGAACAGCCACGGCGGTACCTTGCCATAGTGCAAAGGCAGATTGGCGATACCAGTTCTCTGCGTGCCGGTCATTTATACTTCGATTATACGAGGCTGTTCATCAAAATGGAAATGCCTTGGTTAGATAATCTAAGCAGAAAGGCTCGCTGATGCCTTAATTGTGACTTTTTTACGGATATGTGTTCTGTGCCCAGTCTGTTTACCCATTGTTCTCTCTGTCTTATCAAAACATGCGAAATTCTTGCTTGTTCGGTTTTACTGCTCGGACAGTGATACTTCTGATTGAACTGTGGAGTTTTTTTAAGTCTGCCTGTGGTATGCCAGGGTCATTGACCAGCATCTGGACCGTCGAGTCGCCGGAGGTGTAGCCAGCAGGAAAAGACCTTTCGTCAACTATGCTGATTTGTCTGAACCCGGCGGACTCAATCGCCTTGATATAGTCGTCTTTCATGGCAGCACCAGCCAAGCAACCGATATATGCTGCCACCGAGCTTTTTACAGAATTAGGGAGTTTATCCACAAGTACTATGTCGGAGACCATCAAACGTCCGCCGGGCTTGAGCACTCTGAATGCCTCCCTGAATACCTTCTCTTTATCCGGTGACAGGTTAATAACGCAGTTGGAGATGATTACATTCACATGGTTATCGGCCACCGGCAGGTTTTCAATCTCGCCCAACCTGAACTCCACGTTATCGTAGTTATCTTTTCTGGCGTTGTCTCTGGCTTTTTCCACCATCTCAGGCGTCATGTCCACGCCGATGACCTTACCGGATTTGCCCACCTTTCTGGCGGCAAGAAAGCAGTCAAACCCGGCGCCTGAGCCGAGGTCAAGGACAGTCTCACCTTCTTTGAGGGAAGCCAATGCCACCGGATTACCACAGCCGAGGCCGAGGTTTGCCCCTTCGAGGACTGACTGCAGGTCCTCGTCAGTGTAGCCTATTTTCTTGCTGATATCTTTAGCCATGTCAGTAGTGCCACAGCATGGGCTCTGTGGGCCACAACAGGACAAGCCCTCTCTGGCCACGCGGGCATAGCCCTCTCGGACAGCTTTTTTAATTTCGTCTTTCTTCATTGTTTTCTCTCCTCTGGACAAATCTAGTTTCCCGAATGGTATCTTTTGCCCGAACCGGGCAATAATTAAGTTCTGCCTATCAGGTCCTAGTTCGGCAGGGGCCGGGTGTAGGTGGTGGCTGAATTGTGTTGTTCGGTGGTATTGGTTGGACCGGCTCAACTACGATGAATTGTCCGGTAAGCTCACCCAGGGAAGATGTATATGTCCCGGGGGCGTCCATACATACCACAAAACTAAGTATATAATCGGTCCCAGCGGCTATAATTACCTCTTCTTTTTTTACCGTGCAGTTGTCTATCTTCAACTCGGCAATATAGTTGCCGTCCATACCGCCAGTATTTGTCACTCTAGCGGTAAAAAATATTTTCTGTCCTATATTAGCCACAGTCGGTGTGATCTTCAGTTCTGAAATCTGGAAAGCCGGTGGTAATGGTGCTTGCACTTCTAATATCGCGCTTTTATCCCCGATGCTGATTTTGTAAGAACCAGCCCTATATCTAATGAGCGAAAACTCAACCGCTTCGGTGGTACCAGAACGGAGCGTGACAGTCTTTCTGTCCTGTGCCACTCCATTAACCATGAGTGGCACATTGTAAGTCTGTCTGCTTACCCTGACATTTCTAAGCTCGGCTCTAATGGTGACCCTTTCGCCTATCTTGACCTCTGGCGGCATTATGTCCAGCGACAGCACTTCAAAGCCGGGTGATGCTTGCTTACAAGCAGGTAGAGAAATCACCAGCGTCATCAGAGCCATTACACAAAATATAGCGTTCACGGTCTTTTCCATCATCCACTCATTGAGTTTCAATGCTCTGATTCTACTACATTTAGTTCGGTTATGTCTTACTCAGGGTTGGTACAAAGGTCTGGTTTTAGTTGATGCCGAAGAGGGCCACTGCAGTTGGTTGTTTCAGCCCTTTCCATGTTGTTATAACTTGTTCTAAAAGTTTCGCCAGAGCCCGGCGGTCTTCCGCCTTTGCCCTACGTTCTCTGTTTGTAACATTCCTACAAGCGCAGACCCAGGGAAGCACACAGACCATTGCCAGTCCGTTTGGTTCGGGTGTATTGCCCAGGCAAAAGTATGCAGAATGACGCAAACTGTCACCGGGAATAGTCGTTGCCTCTATATAGCGGCCGGCTTCAGGCGGATAACGGTCTGCTGGATTCAGTTTAAGCATAGTGTAGGCTTTTACTTGTCGCCCAGCATAGTTTTCAGCGTGTTTTCCAGCTCTTCGGCAGTGTTGAATTCCGGGTCTATCATCCGGATAATGCCGTCGCTGTCTATCAGAAAAACGGTGGGAAAAACATACACCTTGTACAGGTTGGTCACCACGGCTGATGAATCGTGAAGCACGGGAATGGTCAACCCGGCACCTGTCACGTAATTCCGTATCACCGCCTCATTGCCCTCGAAGTGGATAGCAAAAATTGCCACCTTATCGGGCGGCATCCTGGTAGAGACCTCCTGAATTATGGGCAACTTTTTCCTGCAGGCTGCGCATGTCCATATCCAGAAGTCAAGCATAACTACCCTGCCGCGATAATTGCTGAGCGTAACAGGTTTGCCATCCAAAGTATTAAGCAGAAAGTCGGGCGCCTCTTTTCCTATCATGGCACTCATAGCCAGGACGGGGGAGATTGCCTGGTTTCCGCTGACATCTGTCGACTGTACCTGGTAGTAATAAATAGAGTCGGCCTTGAGCGCGGCTAAATTGATGCTGTGGGTTGTGGTCATCTTGTCATCGGATATGGTCAATCGGTTTTTGGAGCCTGCCTCCCAGTATTCCACTTTGCCTGTTGCTGGCCTGTTAGTGCCCCAGCTTATGGTAGCAGTGGACTCAGTCACATAGGAGAAGCCGACATTCGAGATTAGGAGTGGCTCTGGTGATAGTGTGGTGAATGAGTGCTCTGGTGACAACGCCTTTTTATCTGCGGATAGAATCTTAAAGTAGTATATGGTGCCGGGGCCAAGGCCGCCGACAAGTAATCTATGTGTAGTAACTGGCTTTTTTTCTGTGATGTCTATAGTCAGGCTGCCGTCCTGAGTGTAAACCTCAACGCTGCTTATGGTAGGCTTGTCCGTTGTCCAGGAGATGACGGCACTTGTCTCAGATACTTCAGAAACGGATATGTTAGTGGCAACTTGAGCCCACCCTGCCGTATCTTTAGGGGTGGACGTGCCGATAGATGCCACGATTACACCGTATGCAATCAGACCGAGAAGGAGAAGGCCTAGGGCGGAGGCAACGTGCGGATGCTGTCTGACTTTCTGTCCAATCAGCCTGAGCCAGCTTGTAGCTTTCGGGCCCAGAGTCTGTAGGCGGTCAGCGCCTCTGGGCGCTTCTGGCTTTGACGCGGTAGCAACTTCCTGTCGCCTGCCCAAATTAGCTAGCCATTGCCGGCTGGTAAGGAGCTTCCCGGGGTGGAAAAATATTATAAGTGTGGCACAGGCGATAAGGGCGAAGTCATAAATCAGCGACTGGACTGGCGTAAGGGAGCCAAAATAATTTTCCCAGATGCCGAAGCAACTGGCACAGGTGGCATACCCCCCACGAGTAATCGTCCATAGATTTGTGCCCAGAAATGCAAATACCAGCGGTAGAGACAAAATAGCCATAAGCCGGGGCAGGAAGCCTATGAGCAAGCAGGCTCCTAAAATGAATTCTGTCCAGGGGATGACATGTGGTATGAAGATGTTAATGAGAAAGTGAATAATTGTTGGTGTCATGAAGATGGCTGGCACAGCGTTGCTTATGAAGTCCAGGATCTGTGCTGGCACCTCTCCTTTGGCAAGTATCTTGCCGGTGCCTGATGCCAGAAAAGTCAGCCCCATAAGCATACCGGCGACCAGGCTTGTTCTATCCCTTATTTTCGAAGTCCTGGTTTTCTTAGTCCCTTTCGCCTTTTTCCTTGCCATATCTACAACCTTAAAGTTTACCCCATTTTGCTGTCTTTGAAAAATCAGATTGCACAGAGGTTGTTTGCTTACCCATCGGGGTGTACGCTGGGTTTAGGAAATGTGAAAAAGCCTGCCGGCACTTATCGGAGACATGTCAGCACATTCTGGTGTATGGTTTGAGTGCCCTATTTAGTAGGCCTCACCTGAAACTGTGCCCCAACGCCCAAGTGGTCGGAGACGGTGTAACCCTTGAGTACAATTTGTTTAGCCATTCCGAGCCCCAGGAGGCCTTCTTTCTGTTCTTTCACTTTTTCCCAGACAGGCTCCCCTTTTTGGGCTGGTTCCCGGGTTATAGACTCAAGCACAATATTCAGGGGTGTTGACCCTTCAGAGTAAAAGATATAGTCGAGCCGCTGATAATTGCCTTCCTCTGCAGCTGACAGGTTCCTTGTCCCCCAGGGAGTGTTTTCGCTGTTCTTTTCCTGGCTTCTGTCCTGCTTCCCCACCCAGGTGGTTGCGTTCCGGATTTGCTCAAGCTGTGCCTTGAGATAGTCCTCAAGGGCCTTTTTATATCCTTTGCACTCCTTTAACCACGTATTGTAGGCATCTCTTTTCTGCTCATTGCCGGCACGTCCCATGACTGAAATATCCCCTCTAGGGTCTTGCAACGGGCTTTTTGGTGGCTGCGGGTAGTGGTTCTTCTGCATCCAGGCGTCCTTGAGCTTCAGTGGGTTGCACCATTCAGTAAGTTTATGGTACTCACCTGTAAACCCGTCGATGTTGAAGTCACCACAAATTATAACTGGCCGACCGTCTGGATTTCCCTGTTCGTCAGCTATGCATTTGGAGATAAACTCCTTCAGTTGTGCCAGTTGCTCGCCTCTGCCTTTTCCGGAGTCTTCCTCGTTGCCTGCCCCCATATGGGTATTGAAAACATGGACGTAACAGCCGAGGTTGCGGTTTTTTGTGTCCAGTAGTAGGCGTGCGTATAGTGCACCTTTATTTGACCACCCCTCCCCTTTCCCGTACTGGTGATAAAAAGTAAAACCACTTGCCGCAATGACGGGGTATTTTGACAGTATCATCAGTCCGCCGTCCACCGTTGACCGGGGAGTTGCCGTTGAGTCCGGTCCAGCAACCAGATAACGGTCGCCCTTTTTTAACACGGCTATTTGCTGGACATCGTGGCCTTCGGCAGGATTCCGTCCCAGCAACTGGACATCTTCATTATCTAACGTAACTTGCCTGTCTTTTGACACAATCTGTGAGCGGCCAAGGAGCTTACCTAGCCGGTCCGTGCGCCGTTGTATCTCGCCGAGAAGGTGCCAGCTACCTGCTTGGCGCAAATCAGCAGTTTTGTCCTGCAGCCATTCTCGGGCTATGGCATTTTTATAGTCGAACTTCTTACCGGCGTAGCTGAAGACCTCCTGCAGGCAGATAACATGGTATCTGTTTGCCCATTCGCCTGAAACCAATTTCGCTATCGCTGCCAATCGCTCTTTCCTATAGGGGCATGTGCTATCTGACACCTCTGGTATGAGCTGGCAGTTCTGGCTCAAGAGCCCGAAGGGGCACTCGGCACATTTTTTGACCTCATCTTTTTTAGGCACGGCCTCGCCTTCAGCTGGAGTTTCTTCTGGTGGTCGGCTAACTTCGGGCTTGGGAAGTGCCTTTCCGGTAAGATGGATTATAACTTGCGGTCTTTGCGGGTCGTTGCTGGTGACTATGACTTCTGCTGTAAAGTTGCCAGCTTCTACGGACCTGAAGAGGACCAAAAATGGATAAGTAGACGTTCCTGGCGGCAATGAGAATGTAGCCCGAGGTCCCCCAACAACGCTGAATGGTGTTGTGAAGGCTAAAAGAGGATCGGTGATTGATGTGACGCGTAGGAGAGCATTGCCTGTGTTCATTATTTGAAAGTAGCCAATAACGCCCTCTCCAACGGTTACTGTGCCAAAGTCGAGCCTTTCCGGGACGACCTCAATCCGTGGGGTTTTTGGTGGGGGTGGCACCGGTTCGGTGGGTGGGTAGGGAGGCGGAGTTGGTGTGGGAGCTGGTGGGGGCAAGGATGGCTGACGGACAGAATCGATTACAACTCTCCGCTCAACCTCCCCTACGACCCCTGCTGTGAAGGCTCGAAATGCGAGTTCAAAGCGCGTTCCGGCAGAACCAGAGGGGACGGTAAAGGTATATCGCGCGGTTACGGTGCCCCACCCGCTGGCAATTGGAAAGGCTGGCCAGCCTGGTGGTAGTGAACTGGCGCGTATGTTAACTGCACCAGCCGGCGTCCTTGTAGCCATTAGCTGGATGGTGCCGTGCGTCCCTTCCGGAACCTGACACTGTATTATGATTATGTTTTCGCCAGGTATGTTATAGGCTGGCATTTTCTCTTGGCAGGTGCCAGCGGTTGAAAGCTGTATTGGGAACTGTAATCTGACCTTCCCAAATTCGACTTCGCCTGAGCCGTAAGTCTCGGCTAAGGACAGCGCTGGAAAGCTGAAGACTGAAACCAGCAGGACGAGCGGTAGAAGTCTCATTACCCACACCATTGCTTCCCCCCCCTTATTTTTGATGCTATTTATTTTTAGCTACAAGCCTGGTCAGGTCCCAGAGCCTTTGTCAGCTAGTTGTTGGTAATCTACGGTGTTGCGTGTATAGGCTCTGGTTCGTAAATCCTTTCCTCGGCTAGTTGCTCCTCGGTTAAAGCCACATCGGCTTCGATATCTCTGCCCTCAATGCCTTTAGACATGATTTCCTTATAATACTCATGCTGTATTATCAGGTTCATAATCTCGTTAGAACCTGTCCATATCAAGGCCAATCTGGCTTCCCTGAGCGCCCGCTCCACAGGGTAAACGTTCGTATAGCCGATACCGCCCAGAATCTGCATGGCATCGTTTACCACTTCCCAGTACGTCTGGGTAGCCAGTTTCTTCACCTCGGAGACCAGTCTCCTCTGATAGCCAGGAGTACCCACGCCGTCATCTATGGTCTTGGCTACAGCATAGGCTAAAGCGCTGACGGCATCCAGCTTGGTTACGCAATCGGCTATCTTGAAGCTGACCCCCTCGAAGTTCCTTATAGGCTGACCAAAGGCTTTCCTCTTGCTGGCATACCTGGCGGCCAATTCCAGGATGGCACGGGCACCGGCCACACCGCCGGAAAGTAATCTCTCCGGCACCATCAGCTTGTAAAATACCTTTGCCCCCTCATTCTCCTTCCCCAGCAGGTTCTCTTCAGGTACAGGCACATCTCGAAATAGCAGCCTGCCTGTACCTGTGCCCCTGGCTCCCATCAGGCCGTAAACATGCCGTACCTCCACCCCGAAGTCCCTTTCCACAATGAAGGCGCTGAGCGAGTCACGGCCGGCGCCAGGATTGGTGACAGCGAATACCAGGAAAAAGTCGGCACCTTCGGAGCCGACGACGAAGCGCTTCTGCCCCGTAAGGTAGTAGGTATTACCCTTCTTTCGTGCCACGGTGGTGGCACCGAAGAAGTCGGAGCCGCCCCTGGGCTCAGTTAGTGCCTCACCAGCCCATTGCGTGCCGGCTATTAAGGGTCTGAGGTATTTCTCCTTCTGTGCCTCGGTGCCGAAGACGTTCAACCCCTCGCCGACTATGGAGGTGACTGAACAGAGGCAGGCGAAGGGCAGGCCCAGCTTATTTATCTCCCCTATGTACATGACCTCATCCACCCACTTAAGCTCTCTGCCGCCGTACTTCTTGGGGAACCGGATGCCCAGCAAGTTTCTCTGCCCGGCTTCTCTGACGAATTCATAGGGAAACTTGATTTTATCGGCATCCATGTCCAGGATGAGCTGCCTCGGAACGCTCTTGACGAAGTCCTGGACCTCCTGCAGAAACCGCTTCCGCTCCGGGGTCATGAACACTTCTAGCATTCGCTTCCTCCTTGTCAGATAATTTATGTCCGAAATTTGTGCCTATAGCCCGATTTTACCCCTTTTTGCACAAAAATGCCACCAATAAGCGGTAATCTAAGTGCCTTTACTGATAATTGTAGTGTCAGGCCTTGGCCTCGCCGTTGAAAGAGGCGACCTTCAATGGTGGCACTGCGCTGGTGGTGGGATACTGTCTTCGAGATGGCCTCGACCGTGCAGCTTCTGCCTTGCCACAGGTCTAGGGCGGTTGACCTAAGGGAAGGCGCCGACTAAGGCTACAATAGGCCGGACTGTTGAAGGAAATAATATGGGCGTCGGAACGTGGTATAATATGAATTGGTACAAGAAGGAGGTTAGGGATGGCAGACTTCAAGAATTTTATTAAGTCGAACTGGAAGTTTATTGTTGTCGGACTATCGCCTATAGCTATTTTAGCTATCATTTTTGCTCTGCCTCTAAAGACAGTGCCAGTTCAGGCTACGGAGACCTACTGGGATACCGAGATGAGGCCAGAGCCTTACATTGTAAGCGAAAGCTATACCGAGGTTGAACCTTATACTACAACTGAGACGCGCACTGAAACGGTCTATGATTCCTATTTCTACTCCGGGGGCTGGTCGCATACCTTTAAGGTGCCTAAGCCCGATTCTACGGTTACTGTAAACATCCAGAGTTACTACTATCCAGTGGTATACACCATCACCTGTCCAGACGATGAAAGTCGCTGTCGCACGTGGCCGTACTTCCGCTACTGGGATGGGGGTGGTGGCAGAGTAACCATAAAATTGAGTTATCCTGAGGAGGTAACGAAATACCGGACGGTAACCAAATACAGGGATGTCACCAAGTACCGCGAAGTGCCTACCCCGGTGCTTAAAGAAAGGGCAGTGACCAAGTACGTCACGATGTCAATCTGGGGCTACCTGTTCCGTTAAACGACGATTACCCCTTTCTGGCGTCATTCAAACGGCAATCTACCCTTGCTATCCCCTGTTGTTTTTGTCTCACAGCCGGTGCGCCCGGCTTTGGTTCCGTTATTCTTGAGTGGAGTGCCAGGCTTTAGCCCACTATTAAAGAGGAGGCCTAAAGGGTGGTACTAGTGAAAAGGGTCGACCTTAAAAGGTCGCACTATGTGCTTGGTGTTCTGGCGGTTGTGGCGGCACCCAGGGCGGCGATGAGCTGGGGCTGCGGTGGCACGAGTAGCTGGATGTTGAGCTCCTGTTCTATGGCTTTGATGAGTCCACTGTTCAGGGCACCGCCGCCGCAGATAGCGCAGGGTTCTGCCAGTTTTACCTTCTTTACCAGTGAGGAGACTTTGCTGGCCAGGGCTTTATTGACACCAGCGGCGATGTCCTCTTTAGGTACGCCTTCGGCTACCCTGGTAACTGCCTCAGTCTCGCCGAATACAGCGCAGCCAGTGCCGAAGGTGATTGGGTTGCGAGACTTGAGGGAAAGCGGGCCAAAGTTGTTAAGCTCTATCCGAAGCACATTGGCGATGATTTCGATAAACCGACCGCTGCCCGCGGCACATTTTTCGCTGGTGACGAAATTTATCACCATCCCCTGAGCGTCCAGTCGCATGACCCTGGTGGACTGGCAGGCTACGTCGATCGCCGTCCTGACTTGTGGGAAGACGCTGTTTATGCCTCTGGCGGTGCAGACGATATCGCTGATTTTACGGCTGGCGAAATAGACACTGGCGGCGCCGGTGCCTGTGGCTACAGTATCGGCTATATCATTGGGGGACAGGTTGGCCTGTTTCAGTACCTCCTGCTTTATGGTATCGGCGGCTGCACGGTAGCTGGCTCCTGAGGCGATGATGCAGTAGGCAGCAAGCTGAGAGTCCTTAAGCAGGACTCCCTTGCTGTATGCTGCGCCGATGTCTATACCCATAAACCAGGCCATTTGGCTTTTTCACCCTCACCCTAACCCTCTCCCATCGCAAGGGAGAGGGTATTGAATTCTCATTTCACTGTTCTCCGACCACAAGGTATAGGGTATTGAATTGTCGTTTCAAGGTTTTGCCATCGAGGGAGAGGGTACTGAATTCTCATTTCACTGTTCTCCCATCACAAGGTATAGGGTATTGAATTGTCGT
>CAZJVJ010000008.1:39633-43572 GCA_964549635.1 uncultured Dehalococcoidales bacterium | reverse complement strand
TGTTCTCCCATCACAAGGTATAGGGTATTGAATTGTCGTTTCAAGGTTTTGCCATCGATGGCGACTGAATTAACTTTATTCTCACTTTGTGCTATCCCATCGTAAGAGAGGCGACTGTTAAATGGATTGCCATGTCGGCAGCGCACCCTCGCGATGACAGTGAACGTGCCCCCTAATGGAAAAGGGTGGCTTTCTCCAGACAGCGTGGCTTTGCCGGGACGGTCTCGCCTTTGGCCATTGTCTCCAGCGCCTGTTCCTTCGCCAGTATGGCAGCGCCCAGTGCCCCGGTTATGAGCGGGTCTTGAGGAACAAAAAGCTCGCAGCCTAGATTCTCTTTCATCGCCTTGACCATGCCTATGTTCTTAGCCACACCGCCGGTGAGCACCACATCGGGCTCTACCTTCAGCCGGCGCACCAGTGCTGCCACCCTGCTCGCCAGAGCATCGTGAAGTCCGGCAATGATGTCCTCCAGTTTCTCGCCTTCTGACAGGCGTGACACCACCTCTTGCTGAGCGAAGATGGTGCAGAAGTTGCTTATTTGGACCTTCCTGGTGGACTTCAGGGAGATATCCCCCAAATCATCCAAATTGATTCCCAGCGTGGTGGCGATAACCTCTAGGAACCGACCGGTCCCGGCGGCACATTTGTCATTCATAGCGAAGTCGGTTAGCCTGCCGTTGCTGATTTTCATGCACTTAGCATCCTGACCGCCGATGTCTATAGCTGTCCTGACGTTTGGAAACAGGCTGTAAACGCCTTTGGCGTGACAGCTCAGCTCGGTGAGGTGGCGGTCAGCAAAGGGGACGTTGAATCGACCATAGCCTGTGGCCACAATATAGGATATGTCATCAAGCTGCAGCCCAGCCTCATCTAATGCCATTTTCATGACCTCGTTGGCTAGCTGGCGGTGCTCTGGGCCGGTTGGGCCTTTGATGGCGGTCAGAATCCTGCCACCCCTGTCCAGGATGACTACTTTGGTCATGGTGGAGCCTATGTCCACTCCGGCAAAGTACATTTGGCCTCTGGAAAGACTTGGTTAGCTTATTGTCTCAATGAAAGCTTCAGCCCTGGTCCTTAACGGGGCTAAAGCCCCAACAGTGTAGTCATATTCGATGTAGGTGCTAGGGACGCCAATGCTGTCGAGGTAGTCCTTGAGCGAGGGCATCTCGAAGGCGAAGGGGTCACAATACCTGACGAGCAGAAGAATGGCCCCGTTGATATTCCACTTTTTGATTATGTCTTTCAGGTAGCCGAAGCGGCTTTGCAAATCCTTCTTGTAGTCCTTCTTGATCTCGCCGATGGCTGCCTGCCTGAAGGTGCGGGCGCAGGTGATCTCGTTCAGGTAGTAATCAGCCAGCCCGTCCAGCGGCTCGGTGTTGAGTTTCACACTGCCCCTGTAGGGCCTCATACCGCCGCAGGACTCGTCCATCACCACATTGGCCCCGGCCTCGAATATTTCCATGATGGCGGTGTCATCCAGGGTGCTACTCCAGATGAGCAGCCGTGCTGATTTCTTTTGCGGGCCTTCTTTGCGGCTTTTGACTTCACTTATCACCTGTGAAAGCAGCTCGTTCCCCTCGGTCACCGGCAGACTCATGAGGGCCTTTACCACTTGGACGATTTCTGTCCCCGAGATGAGCGGTGGGGCTGGTCTGGTCAGCTCGTATAGCTCCTTCACCAGCGCTCTCTGTTTGTTGTGCCACTCGATGGCTGTCTTTAGCGCATCAGCCGACATTTTCTTGCCAGTGAATGACTCCAGCGTCTTTTTGAAGTCGTTCAACTGGCTTTTGAAGTATTCCAAAGCCTCAGGGCGGACCGTGCCAGGCATGTCTATGAAGTGAAAGTAAGGCTGCTCCACGTAGAATTCCCAGACGCGTGCTGTCTTCTCCTGGGGGTCGCTGGAATGAATGGCGACCATGCCGTCCAAGAAATCGTTCCTGCCCTTCAGTGCGCAATCAAGGCAGGTGCGCATTATGGGGCAGAAGGAAGTGGGCAGTGCCCTGTCAGCCTCGGTGACCGGCTCCCTGATATCGCCACATGTGCGGTACGGCACCAGGTCGAGGGCGGTAAGCATCTCCAGTGGCACGTAGACGCAGGGATAGCCTATTATCTTCTTGCCCTGGGCCTTCAGCTCCCTGGCCCTCTGTGACCGGTCCTGGTAGATTTCTTTGGCTCTTTTAAGACCTGTGCTCTTGTCTGACATTGTTGACACCTCTTAAGAATTGAGATTTGCTCGGATTTCACCAGTCAAACCCTTCCTGTCTCCTTAATTTCCGGTAGTGTTCCATTGTTTCCTCGAAGGGTTCGGCTCTGGCTAGAACATCGTCGGGGTCGAACATGCGGAGGTCTACGATATCTCCCTCCACGCTCAATGAAGGCACCTTCAGTTTCTCCATCAAAAGATGTGAGACGTAAGGCAGGTGTGTGGAGGCGCTGCGGCAACTTATGAGCGGGTGTAGCAGTGCGCCGTCGCATTTCCATTCTCTGGCATACTTAAGGTAGGGGTAGGCGAAGGCACCGCCGAGGATGTTTTGTTTTCTGGCATCCTCGTAATAGCCGGCGAAGAACTGCATGCCGAACCTGGTGATACGTTCCAGCGGGTCATCGATTTGGCTCAGGTCGAGGGGTATCGGTGGACGGTAGCCGAAGCTTTCGACAACGAAGTTCCAGCCCCTTTCGGCCAGCTTATCGAAAAGTGCCAGGCTATGCCAGGGTGGCAGCTCGGCGAAGACCAAACGGTACTTTTCCTCTGGTATGGCCCCTATGCCTTTATCCACCCTTTCTTTGACCTCCTGATAGGCGTTTTTGTAGAGCTGCAGCGAGTCCTCGAGGTCGCCGGCCAAAAATAGGGCGGCTGGCATAGCGCTCCAGAAATCACGGCTGTGCATGGGACAGGGCCTTGCCTTGCGGAGTTCGTTGGTCTCGTACCACACGCGGTTGATCTCTATCATGAGGTTCACTGTTTTATCCAGCCTGTCCCAGTCCATTTTCTTGCCCAGCATGCGTTCCACAAAGTTGACAAAGTCCTTGAGATGTTTCACCCCAAGCTCGACCATTCGCTCATAGCTGCCTTCGATAAAAAATTCCTTATTACCTGGTGCTGGTGCCTCGAGAGTCCAGATAGGGACATCCATGTAACGCCCCAGCGCCTGGAACCACTTATATCGGGCATCGCAGATGGCGGACGAAGCTAGCAGGAATACAGGCCTGGGCATACCGCCAAATGGAGCTTCCGGTGGTATCTCGCCTTTCAGTTCTTTCATCATCCTCGAGGTATAGCCGAGACTGGTCCGGCTGTAACCGCAGAGGTGTGTTGGGAAGCCGTCGGCGTCAGACTGGTCAAGATAGCGCTGGGCAATGCCGGTAGCGGCAAGCACCGCCCCGTAATTTTCTGGATAGACCACCTCCACATCCATTGCCTTGAGGATGGGGTCGCCAAAGTAGAAATTCAGCATAGCCCAGACAGCCGGTTTGCCTGCCTTGATTGCCTCGGCGCTTTTCAGATAGGTCTCGTTCACTTTAGCCCGAAGCGGGTACATCGATTTCAGTCGGTTAATCACCTTCTTTTTCTCTTCCGTAACCATAGCCTGTGGCCCTCCTCTAAAGTCTTAATGGTCTTCAGGCGACTTTTTATGTGGCAAATTATAACACAAGAATGGTGGTGTTGGGATTCGTGGTGGTATAATTGCGGGCTGGCATCAAAGATATCGCAAAAAATGAAAGGAGTTACTAGGTATGATTATTGATACGTCCAACACTTTGCCGACCAGAGAGATGCTATTTGGGGATATATTCAACCCGCCACCTGGCATGGAGGGCTATTTTAAGCTTTTCGGTGCCAGATGGGCTGGCTTATTGGGCATGACTGTTGAGGAGTTTGAACGGCTCGCATGCAGGTTGAGCGATACGGAATTTAAAGAGGAGATAAAATAAACTATG
>CAZJVJ010000008.1:4262-39533 GCA_964549635.1 uncultured Dehalococcoidales bacterium | reverse complement strand
GCTCGCATGCAGGTTGAGCGATACGGAATTTAAAGAGGAGATAAAATAAACTATGGGCAATCGGCTGTGCCTATTTCGGGGTAGTAGGTTGAGGCGGGAATTACTCGGTGACAGTGATGGATGATTTTAGCCCCTTCATATGGGTTTGGGACCTCAAGAGCCATGTGGTAGCAGGCCTTCTAGTCTATGTAGTTCAGCGGGCAGTAGATTTGAGTGGTATGGCTGATGTGCGCGTGGAGGAGAGGTAATGCAGAGGAGAAAGGAGAACAAAAAGCAAGACATCACAAGCAAGAAGGTATTATAATAGAAACGTCAGAGGAGCAGGATAGTCACCTATAGACCCTCCATTTATTCTCGAGGCCTAATTGTCACACTTTCGATGACGAAATCAGTTTCTTCACCAGTTCCTCGAAGATTTCATGTCGCCTGAGATGTTCGAGTTTGAGGCTTACACCTAAGTCTAAGACACAGTAAGGACTTAGCAAGCTCTACCTCTTGGTTTTGTGGCGCCAAAAGGCGCTCGCTCAAAGTATAACACCCATTATTCCAGTGTGTCAAAGCACTGAACTGATTATCTTTAACGAGATTAATCAGGCCCATTCCTGCCTTAGCCTGAAGGCTTCAACGCCGGGGTTGCAGATTTACATTAGGGGTCTAGACATCAGTGCTACTTCTGATGCAATTCCGAAGTATTAACCTACAGCTATATCAGAGGGGCTAAGGCTTGGCACAAACGTGTTTCACTCCTTACTCTTCTGAATTATCTCCAGGTATTTGAGGCTTCCCTGACGTAGCGTCCGCTTTTGGGTGGCGAAATCGACATGGTAAAGTCCGAACCGCTTTTCAAAACCATGAGCCCACTCGAAATTGTCCATTAAAGACCAGTAGAAGTAGCCTTTGATATTCATTCCGTCCGCTATTGCCTTGTTTACGACCGACAAGTGGTCTTCAATAAACTTTGCCCTCTTGGTGTCACTGTTATCAGCGATGCCGTTTTCCGTGATATAAATGGGTTTGGATGTATATCTAGTTATTAGTTTGAGCGCCCGGTATAAACCTTCAGGGTAAATTTCATATCCCATGTCCGTCAATTCCTCTGGAGGCAGGCGTGTCACTTCAGTAAACAGCTCTTCACTAAAGGGGTTAAATCGCCTGTGAAAGTGCGTATAATAATTCAGGCCGACGAAGTCGAAAGCCTCCCTCACGCCGCTGGTATAGGATTCGCTGGCGAGACCTGGTAATGAGAAATTGAAACGCCCATCTACGAGGTATGGAAAATGCACTTCGTTCAAATTCTTGTTGAGCAGGTGAGCTAGCAGGACATCGAGCACATTCCACCTGTTAGGAGGGTCGAAGATGCTGATGTTTACAACTAAACCAACCTGAGCTTGCGGCTCTAGCTTTTTAATCACGGTGTAAGCTGCCGTATGGGCGCGCAGCAAGTTGCGAAAGACCAATACTGCCTTCTTGGCGTCTTTTTCAGCAGGGGGAAACTCTGCTGTGAAATATCCCAGGACAGCATAAATGGACGGCTCATTGATTGTGCACCATAATTTTACCTTAGGCCCCAACCGCTGGACGACACGTTGCACGAAATTGGCGAAGATTTCTGGGGAATTTTCCTGCAGGAATGCCCCCTGTTCCTCAAACCATATAGGGTTGGTAAAGTGATGGAGTGTCACCATCGGCTCAATGCCATTTGCCAGTAGTTCATCCACCACCTTCTCGTAATGGTCAAGTACCGTCTCATCAAATACTCCGGGCTTTGGCTCAATCTTGCTCCACTCCACTGAAAAGCGATAGGCGTTCAGTGACAGCGCCTTCATAAGCTGAATATCTTCTTTATAGCGGTTCCAGTGGTCGCACGCGATGCCAGCCCTTTGATAGTTAGATATGCGTGGATTGCCGCGCTCATCCACGGCAGATTCGAATTGAAACCAGTTGTTGTTTGTGCAGTTGCCCTCGACCTGATGGGCTGCAGTGGCACTGCCCCAGAGGAAATCTTTCCCGAAGTGCAGCGGAGAGCTTTTGAGCTTGTGAAAGTCGAAGCGCAGGCTGGCATCGAAATCTGTGAACCAGAGCAGCACGCCGAAGTACAGAACAACGATTGCCAACGGTATGAAAAGCAATTTCTTCAAATTTCGCCCTCCCTGTTTGAACTTTATTTCTGTTACAGTATTCGTTTCAGTCTGGGGTTGGGGGTGATGCCCGGGATTCTGCCCCGCTTGGCGATCGGCTTGCCTTCGATGGCGTGAAGGTCGGCGGTAAAGTCGATGGGCCTGGCGCTGCTGATATAGCTACCGACGCCGAAGAAATCAACCGGGGCGCCTTCTTCGATGAAATACCTGATTCGTTCAGGGTCGAGGCCACCGCTAACAAAAATCTTGACTTCTTTGAAGCCGGCTAAATCAAGCCTGGCCCTGGTCTCCTTAACCAGGTCGGCGGTCACCCTGCCACGCTCGGCGGGAGTATCGAGCCGGACACCCTCCAATTTGCCACCGAGAGCCTGGGCGATGATTATGCTTTCCTCCGGTTCATCTTTGAAGGTATCCACTAGAGCGATGCGGGGGACTTCTGGCGGCATGTGTTTATCGAAAGCCTTTGTGGCTGTGGTGGTATCGCCCATGATTATAATCAAGGCATGAGGCATAGTGCCGGCGGGCTGGATGCCAGCCAGCTTAGCCCCGTAGATGCTGGAACAGCTTACACAGCCTCCGACGATAGCTGCATAGTCCATAATGCCAGCTACAAGGGGGTGGACATGGCGGGCGCCAAAGCTGATGATGGGGATCCCTTGGGCGGCGTCAACGCACTCTTTGGCGGCGGTCGCCCAGCCACTGCAATGGGATAGCATGCCCAGATAGACCGTTTCGTAGATTCCGTAACTTTGATAGGGGGCGGTTATGCGCAGTACGACTTCCTTGCGCTGAAAAGGCTCGCCTTCAGACAGCGCCCACACCTCGCGGTTGTTTTCCGGCAAGACCTGTTCCAGCAGCGCTTTAACCTCCTCCATTCCGCAGAGTATTCCGGGTCGGCTGGGAAAGACCTCCATGGTAGCTGTTGGATTGATGCCTTCTTTCTTCAAAATCTCCACGGTGCGGACAAAGTAGACGTCAGATGTATCTCCTGCTAGGACAAAGTCGGGGATTTCAAAGTGCGGTTTAGGTAGCGTGACTGCAGTGACCCTGGTCAATTTAGCCCCCAGCACCTTCTCCATGTGGTCTAAAGCAGTGGAATGGTCTTTTTCGTTGGTGGACGCCACGCAGTCTACCGGGACTTCAACCGAATAGTCACGGTTTCTGGCATCCGCTACGCTATACATAACGCAGATGTTGGTTAAGACGCCACAGACAACAACCGTGTCCGGTTTTAGACGGGCCAGTTTTTTCTCCAGCGGTGTGCCGAAAAAGCCGCTGAAACGTTTCTTGGGTATCACTTCGCCAACATATGGGGAAAGCTCAGGAATGATTTCAGCCTCTTCCGTACCTTCTATGCAATGCGGAGGGAACATGGCAAACTCGGGGTCGTCAGAGGTATGGCGGTCACACAAATAGAAGATACTTGAACCCTTAGCGATTTCCTGCTCCAGGAGTTTCTGGACATTTGGGATGATGCGACGGGCTCTTGCCCCACAGTAGAGAGGATGGCCTTCCTCAAGAAAACCACGCAGCATATCTACCACTAATACTGCTCTAGCCATGTTTCTCCTCCTCATTCCTGGTTATCGCCTCTTTAAGTTCTCGGGCTACCTGAAAAGGGTCGCTGGAGACAATGCTTGCGGCATAAAGTTCCATGGTGCCAAAGTCTGAGGAGCCATCCCACGGGTAACCGCGGTCGACGACGCGGGCGATGATGGGAAAATCCTTCCAGTCTTCGGGTAGTGAGTTAAGCGGGGGAGTGGCTATCCCCAGATTGAAAGCGGTCACGTTCATCCTATCCCGAAAACAGGCCAGGACCTCATAGACGGCTCTCTTGAAAGGATAGTCGAAGCTTGATGCCAGAAGAATGGTCTCCTTTTCCTTGATTGGTGTGAGATAAGCCATGACCTTCACTCCGTTTTTTTCAAAAGCCAGACCTAAATCGAAGTGGACTTGATACAGGTCATCGAAATAACTTGAGCCATGTTCAGCTTTATAGCGCATGGCAGCATGACGCAGTGCTTCGATTTTGGCAAAGTGGCTATCCCGGCTGAGCACTACTTGAGCATGTCCATGAGACAGGCTGGCTCCGGCTTTTTTTAGCGAGTTCCACAGAAAGAAGTAATATTTGGCTGTGGGGTCATACTGGTGGGCCTTTTGTGCCCATTTCCAGCCAGTATCTAGGTAGTCGATTATTTCCTCTCTGGAGAACTTAAGCGGGTTATGGTCTTTAAAGATTATCATGGCGTGTAGACCTTCATATTTGGCGATGTTGCTGGCCGTGACTGAGTACCTGCCCTGGATCCGGCCGAAGACGTCCTCCGGTGTACTAGTCAGAGGTTTGTCTAGGGGGTCATCCTTGGCGTCATCGATAAGTTTGGACATGACTCTGATTCTGTCCTCGTACTGTCTTGGTCTCAGAGCTCGGAGCGGGTTAAAAATAGCACCTTCAAAGGTGATGAGGTTAGTTACCTTGATGATTTTCTGCTCCGCCACCCTGTCCACTGAACCGAACTGCCGTTCAATCCAGGGTAGCATGGTCTCAGTCGGTTTGAGGTAGCCCCTGCTGATACTCACCGAGAATATGCGGTGAAAAATTTTCTTTGAATTGTGGGGCAGCGCCTCAACCAGAGCGTGCAGGTCAGCGATAGTTCGGTTGGCCGGGTTCACAGCTCGCCTCTAAAGCACGTGCGTATTCCTCTAACAGGTGGGCAGCCTGATTTTTGTCACCCTTTTCCATTGCTGCGAGTGTTTTTTCCAGTAGCTCTACTTCGCGGGCCAGGTGTGCGGTTATGCTGCAGAGGGAACCGCAGCACGGCGTCATTGCTTCAGACCGCCATAGGAGAGTCTCCTTTATCTCCAGCATTTTTTTAACATCTTCTATGGCTTCTGATAAGTTCCCACTATTCAGTTTTCCTCTGGTGGCGGTTACGCTTTGTGTGTCAATTATCATCATGGCCTTCATTCTCCTTGTCAATCAGTATCTAAATTTTTGCGTTTGCCTTTCTGCTCGGCCGGGCCTTGTTTTCTTATCGCTTGAACATTAGGGGTATGCTGATAATTATAGCCAGTGCCCCGGCTACAAAATAGCCAATCATCGCCCCAGTAGTTTGTTCAGCAGGTGACCTTAGCAGGAGTGCTGCAGGGCCAATGATGGCGCAGAGCACTCCGAGCGCAAACAGGACAGACCCGAATTTTGCCCAGCCGGATGCTGGCTTTCCTCCGGCTGCAGGTTGCTGGCTAATCTGGCGCAATTGTGCGCCGCAGTTTGTACAAAATCCTGTTGTAGCTGGCAGGCTGAGACCGCAATACGGGCATAATATGGTCGAAGGTGCACCGCAACCGGTACAAAATCTTTGTCCCGCGAGATTCTGGGCACCACATCTGGGGCATGTATATATTTGTTGCATTTCAGCTCACATTTACCTTCGGTCTAATTTATTCGCTCTCTTAAGGCTCGATGTCTCCAAAGGTAAGGATACAGCTAGTTCAACCCGAAACTCTTACTGCCAGTCCAAAAATTTCCCATTTCCTTTAAGGTTTTCAATGTCTGAAGTGGCGCACGCCGGTAAAGACCATAGCCATATTGTACCTGTCGGTTGTGGCGATGACTTCTTTGTCTCGCACAGAGCCTCCCGTCTGAATTATGGCGGTTACACCACCCTGAGCAGCCACTTCGACGGTATCAGGGAACGGTATCATAGCGTCGGAAGCGAGCACGCTGCCCTTTGCTGACGCCCCCGCTCTCTTCAATGCTAGCTCAGCGCTGACAACCCTGTTAGGCTGGCCTGTACCCATGCCTAGCAATGTATTGTCTTTGGCTATGACGATAGCATTGGACTTGATGTGTTTTACTGCTTTCCAGGCAAAAAGTAGGTCCAACATCTCAGCTTCTGTAGGTTGGCGCCTAGAAACGGTCTTCGGCTTAAATTCTTCTTCAGTGTAATAGTCCTCTTCCTGAATGAGGAAACCGCCGCTTACAAGGCGTATATCGAGGTTTCTGGCCTTGCTTTTTTCTGGCCCTATGGGCAGTGAGACAATGCGCATATTCTTTTTACGGCTAAGCAGTTCAAGTGCCTCCCTCGTATAGTCAGGGGCTATGATGCAGTCGTAGTGTGTTTTGTCTATTTCGGTGGCTAGGGCGAGGTCAATTATCCGGTTGCAGGCAACGATGCCCCCGAAAGCAGATACAGGGTCGCCAGCCAGAGCCCTTTTGTAGGCCTCGACCAAATCTTTGTTACAGCATAATCCGCAGGCGTTATTATGCTTTACTATGGCGATAGTTGGGTCAGTGAAATCGCAGGCGGTGCGCCAGGCAGCTTCAAGGTCAAGGAAGTTATTAAATGAAAGTTCAGGACCATGTAACAGCTTAGCTGCGGTCATGCCCGGTGACTTTTGTCCTATGGCTTGCTCGGCGTACAGGGCGGCTTTCTGGTGGGGATTTTCGCCGTAGCGCAAATCATAGAGCTTCCTCATGGCGATGGTCATATTCTCCGGAAATATCTCGTCATCATCTTTGAGATACTGGGCGATAGCCGTGTCGTACATAGCCACATGCTGGAAGGCTTTTTGCGCCAGCCTTTTTCGCTCCTTCATATCAACATTACCCTGT
Organism: uncultured Dehalococcoidales bacterium; assembly: GCA_964549635.1. Taxonomy (GTDB): domain Bacteria; phylum Chloroflexota; class Dehalococcoidia; order GIF9; family UBA5629; genus VGNY01. The sequence continues at coordinate 32,783 of CAZJVJ010000008.1, read as the reverse complement.
CGGAGCTTTTCAATCACGGTGTCATAGTCCCGCGGGTCCACTATTACCAGAACTGATGGGAAGTTCTTAGCAGCGGCACGGATCATCGTTGGCCCACCGATGTCAATATTCTCCAGCGCTTCTTCAAGGGAGACATTGGCTCTGGAGACAGTCTGGACAAATGGGTACAGGTTTACCACCACCATATCAATGGCCTGGATTTTGTTATTCTCCAGCTCCCTCATATGCTCAGGTAGGTCTCGTCTTGCCAGAATGCCACCGTGGACAGCCGGATGAAGTGTCTTCACCCGTCCATCAAGTATCTCAGGGAAACCGGTGAGCTCTGAGATGCTATGAACCTTTATACCTTCGGATTCCAGGGACTTCTTGGTGCCACCGGTGCTGAATAGTTCTATGCCCAGCTCCGTTAGTCTGCGGGCAAAATCGATTACTCCGGTCTTGTCGGAAACGCTGACAATGGCACGCATGCTGACCTCCTCAGGCGAGAATCACCCTTTTATTCCCCGTGATCGGGATAACTTTACCAATTTTTTTAACTTGGGGCAAGGTGGTGATGAGTTCCGATTCGACCTGGGGTGAGCAGATTACAGCCATACCTATTCCCATGTTAAACACCCGGTACATTTCTGCCTCCCGGATGTTGCCCTTTTTTTGAATCAGTTTGAAGATAGGGGGGACCTGCCACGAGTCCTTGTGGATGTGAGCAGCCAAGCCTTGGGGCAGAATCCTGGGTATGTTTCCCTCAAAGCCACCGCCGGTAATGTGGGCCAGCCCTTTTATCATAGGCAGGACTGGCTTAATATACTTGTAGTAACATCGGTGGGGCTCGAGAAGCTCGTCTCCCAGTGTCCTATTCAACTCAGGATAAAAAATCTGCAGAGCCGATGGCTCTCTGTCTATGTTGAAGACTTTGCGCACCAGCGAGTAGCCATTGGTGTGTAGTCCACTGGAAGGCACGCCGAGTATGATATCGTTTACAGCGATGGTATTACCGCTGAGAATGTTTGCCTTTTCCACCACTCCAACTATGAAGCCGACGAGGTCATAATCGTCACCCTGGTAAACCCCGGGCATTTCTGCAGTTTCACCGCCGATTAGTGCGCAGCCAACATTTGCGCAGGCTTGGACTATACCGCTGACGATGCTCTGGACCTTTTCAGGTACAAGCTTGCCCATGGCGATATAGTCGAGAAAGAAGAGCGGAGAAGCGCCACAGGTCAATATATCATTAACGCAGTGGTTTACCAGGTCGATGCCTACGGTGTCATGTTTGTTCAGATAAGAAGCGATTTTGAGCTTGGTGCCCACGCCATCGACGCTGGAGACAAGCACAGGTTCGTGATAGCCTTTGAGCTGAAACATGCTGCCGAATAAGCCGATATCGGCGAGGACTTCTGGCCTTGAGGTAGAGCGGGCAAGTCGCTTGATCAGTTCTTTAGCTTTATCGGCAGCATTGATATCTACGCCAGCCCGGGCGTAAGTCTCATGACCCGCCGAGTTCACTCAAGCTCCCCGAAGGTATAGGTTCCAGGGCTAGTTTGTCCATCTCGAGCTGCACAGGTATGGGGTATTCTCCGGTGAAACAAGCCAGGCAAAAGATTTCTTTTGGCAGGCCGACAGACTCGATCAGGCCATCAATGCTTATGTAGCCCAGGGAATCAGCCCCTATGGCATCTCTAATTTCAGGTATGGTCTTGTGGGCGGCGATAAGCTCCCATCTTGTTGCCATATCCACACCGAAAAAACAGGGATAGCGGATGGGTGGAGAGCATATGCGCAAATGTACTTCCCTGACGCCGGCCCGCCTTAGCAATGCCACTACCTTTGGAGTGGTGGTGCCACGAACAATACTGTCATCGACCACTACCAGCCTTTTGCCGGCAATCATGTCACTCAGGGCATTGAACTTTAATCTCACGCCAAGGTCTCTCAGTCTCTGGTCCGGTTCAATGAAGGTACGTCCCACATAGCGGTTCTTAATCAGGCCTTCACAGTAGGGAATGCCCGAAGCTGTGGCATAACCAATGCCAGCGGCGGTGGCTGAGTCGGGCACACCCATCACTAAGTCAGCATCCACGGGGTGTTCTCGGGATAATATCCGGCCCATAGCTTGCCGGGCAGTGTAGAGCAGCTTGCCCTCAATAAAGCTGTCAGGCCGAGCAAAATAGATGTATTCAAATATGCATAAAGCCCTTTTGCCGTTACCTTGGCCGAAGCTTTTAACTCCGTTTTTGTTGATAATTATCACTTCTCCGGCTTCGACTTCTCTGACGAAATGGGCACCGATGTGGTCAAGGGCACAGCTTTCTGAAGCTATTACCCAGCCGCCATCGATAGTACCTAGGCATAGCGGTCGCACACCCATAGGGTCACGGACCCCAATCAACTTGTCTTTGGTCAGGAGTACCAGAGAGTAGGCCCCTTGTAGGCGGCGCATGGTATATCTTATTTTGTTTGTCAGGCTGTGCTCTGGCGAAGCCAAAGCAAGTTTTGCAATGACTTCAGAATCGGTAGTGGTGAAAAATTCATATCCAAGCTCGTAGAGTTCATCGCGAAGGAACTTGGCGTTGGTGATGTTACCGTTATGTGCCAAAGCTATTGCTGTGGAATTGTTTCTGGCTAAAATTGGCTGGGCATTAATAGAGCGGCTTGCGCCAGTGGTGGAATAACGGGTGTGCCCGATAGCGATATGACCCTTGAGTCCACTAAGTTCTTCTTCGGTAAAGGCTTGAGAGACCAGCCCCATAGAGGTGTGAAGATATATTTTCCGGCCATCGGCAGTGGCGATGCCGGCGCTTTCCTGACCACGGTGTTGGAGTGCGTAGAGGCCGAAGAACGTGATTCGGGCGACATCTACCCCGGGCGCATAGATGCCGAATATGCCGCAGCTTTCATGCATGCTATAGTCGTGCCCTAATTATAAGCTTTTTACTCGGATATGGTCAATCTATTGACTTGAGCCAGTCCAGGGCGGTGGTTACAGCTTTTTCTTCGAGCCGCAACCTGTGTCCGGCACCGCGGATTACGATGAGTTCTTTAGGCTGCCTGGCTTTTGTGTAGAGCTTGCGGGCGTGCTCTACAGGGACTAAATCGTCATCTTTACCGTGGATGAGGATGAGGGGGCGGGGAGAAATTCTGTCTATCCAATGAATCGGTGCCACCACATTGAAACCAGCCAGCCAGTCGTCTATTGAGAGCGGAAAGTCGGCATCTCTAATCACTCCGATGCTGCGAAAATGGGCAATCGTGGAGTTAACCTGTTGCCTTGAGCCCAGGAAGCCGAAATCGGCCGGGCAAGCAAAGGTCGCCAGTGCCGAGATTCTCAAATCATTGGCGGCCACATAAACGCTTACCGCAGCGCCAGCACTGGAGCCAAGGAGAAACAGCCGTGTCTTATCAACCTCGTCCAAGCTACACAGGTAATCGATGGCGGCCTTCAGGTCTCGTGTCCACCCCAGTATGTCAAGGTTGCCCTGTGCCTGGCCCGTGCCCCGGAAGTTGAAGATCATGGTGATAAAACCGACAGCGCAGAATCTAGCCGCCAGCCCCGGGTACCCGCTATCGCCAGGGCTGGGTGGTTTCCCGGAAGGTATGCCGTGGCAAAGGCATAGCGCCGGGCAAGGCCATTCCGATTTTTCCGGAAAGTGGACCTCACCGGGGATGAGCAGGTTGTCGACTGTAAGCGTGAAGCCCCTTTTCATGTTTTTTTCTCCTATGCAATCACGACCTTTAGGGTTGTGCCAGTGAGGCTAAGGCCTTGCATTACATACTGAAATCATCTGGCTCGGCCTCAGCAATATGAGAAATTCCTTATTGCCCTCAGCGCCTAGTACTGGTGAGGCAAGCAGCCCCTGTAGTCTTAAATCATTATCGGTTATCCAGAGGATGAACCGCCCCAGCACTCGGGCATGGACAAGAGGGTCTTTTATTATTCCGCCCTTGCCCACCTCTTCTCTTTCTGCCTCAAATTGCGGTTTAAACAGGACGATTATGTGGCCCGGAAATATGAGGTGGTCTATTATGTTGGGAATTATCTTAGTCACGGATATGAAAGATACGTCTATGGTTGCCATGTTAACCTTTTCTGGAAGGGGGAAGGGATAGTGGGCGTTAACCCTTTCCATCACCACTACTCGTGGATCCTGCCTTAGCTTATGAGCAAGCTGGCCGTAACCAACGTCTATGGCGTATACGCGTCTCGCGCCACGCTGTAGCAGGCAGTCGGTGAAGCCGCCGGTCGAAGCTCCGATGTCCATAGCTGTCAGTGAGGTGACTTCGAGCTTGAATTTATCCAGGGCGTGGGCCAGTTTGATACCACCGCGGCTCACATAGGGCAATTTTTCAGCCAGCTCGATGGTGGCGTCTTCGTCCACGAAGGTGCCGGGCTTGGTGATTAACTTGCCTGACACGGTTACCTTACGGGCTATAATCAAAGCCTGTGCCTGGCTTTTGTTTTCAGCCAGCTCCCTTGTAACCAGCAGGTTGTCCAGTCGCAGCTTCGGCACAAAGTGATTATACAAACTGCGCCGTTAGTGTCACAACACGGTTGGCGAGCTTTAGCCTAGCCACAGACCGCAACGAATACCTCCAATAACTACCTGGAAAAATGTGTCACGAAGCTTCGCAGGTGGTAAAATCATCTATGTGGATATGATTGTAAGAGAGGTTTATTCAAAAAGTATCCTGTCAAAATCAAAAGTTTTTGACTACGCTGTCAATACCTATGTCGGTTGTCAGCACGGTTGTCTTTATTGCTACGCTCGTTTTATGAAGAGATACAGTAGGCATAAAGAGCCCTGGGGCGAATTTGTTGATGTTAAGGTTAATGCAGCGAACTTACTTCAGCAAGAGATCAGGAAATTCCTGCCCGGTAGGGTATGGGTGAGTGGCGTCTGTGACCCCTATCAACCACTGGAGAAAAAATATGAGTTGACGCGGAGATGTCTCGAAATATTGTTTCAACACCACTGGCCTGTAACCGTTCAGACGAAATCCGCACTTGTCTTACGTGATTTAGAGCTGCTGAGGGACGCTAGAGACGTTGAAGTTGGGCTGACAGTTACCACTGCCGACGAAAGGGTTAGGAAGCTCTTTGAGCCCAATGCACCACCGATTGAGCAGAGAATTGAGGCGCTGGAAGAGCTACACGGTGCCGGCATTAAAACATATGCAATGATTGCACCAATACTTTCAGGGGCGGAAGAACTCGTACACCGGCTTTGTGGGAAGGTGGACTATGTGCTGATCGACAGGATGAATTACCATTACGCGGATTGGGTGTACAAAGAATACAATCTGGAAAGCACCGAGAGCCGTGAATTTTTCTTTCAAACAGCCAAAGAGCTTTCCACCGCATTTTCCAAAGCGGGCATCCAATGCCAAATTTTATTTTAACCGCACTCGGTCAGGCGGTTTCGGATGCTACTCAACCCGGGTGCGCAACGAGGCGTTGTGAGCAACCAGGCAGATAAATAACACAATCATTTCGATATAGGCTTTTTATTGGCTAGACTACTTTTCTGCCGTAGTGTCTGTGCCTGTATCTTTTTGCTCCGCACCTGGGAGAGCCGTAGACTGTCAGCATCCCGGTTCGCCTGGATGACCGCAGCAAGTCCGTGCTTTCCACAGTTTTATCAAATTATTTCTGAAGACCAGATACAATTTTCTGCGTAGCGGCATCGGTGCTGACATATTGGTGAAGAAAGCTGTGAAATTTGGCATTTGGACTCAGTCACTTATATCAATACTGCGCTTAGTATTTTAACATGTATGGCGTCCGGTAGTGAAAAATCGGGGGGTTATACATAAGAAACCCACTTAGCTCTCTAACCAAAAAAGTTTTCTTAAAATAGTTTGGGGTCAAAAGAGACCGCTTGGATTGTGATTATGACGAGCTGAACTTTGGCTACCTTTTTGATATTGATACCTTTATCTGCCTGTCAGGCAGTACCACAGGGCACGGAAGGGCTTGATTTTGATCAGCGGTGGGGGAACTTCGAGCTGGATTTTTTCAGCCACGGGGAAGGCGTTTATCCTGTCTACTTCTGGTTTCAATCGGTGTATTTCCTCTATGTCGTTTTTTGATAACAGGTCGTCTATGCATCGCGCCATGTCCCAGGCGGCCCTGAGACGCTGCTCACTCATCCGTGCCAGCTTTGCTGGGATGACGCAGTATTTCATCCGGAGCTGGTTGAGCCGGAGTATGGCCTCATAGGCAGTATCTACAATCTGCTGTCGTGTCAGCCATTCTGTCTCATAGTTGAGGGAGTATTTCCAGACCGGCGAAATAAGTGCCTGACGGTGTTCCTCAAGCGTCCGGAACAACACATGATAGCCGTAGCGCTCAGGATGCTCGAAGCCGAGGCTCCCAGGGTCAAGGAAGGGAGCCAGCGGAGAGATGAACAGGCACAGCCGTTTATCTGCCTTAAACCTGCCCAGCAGATACTCACAGTAGTCAATAGTTTCCATAACTGACTTCTGGGTCTGGCCTGGTAGCCCGATCATAAAGAAAATGTCCAGCCGTCCACAGCCAGCATCAAGGGCATCACCTATAGTCTGTTCCAGCTCCTCGTTGGAATAAAGTCTGCCGCTGGCTTTCCTGATTTCAGGGTCATGAGATTCGGGAGAGATCTCAAGGCAGAAGCCGGGGCAAGCCTGGCCCATTTGTTGGAGAAGTTTCTTCGGGGCGGGATAAAAAAGCTCAAAAATGAACTGGTTTTTCACTCTGTTCTGCTGGAGAAGGTCTAAGACACGGCTGGCATAATCATTTCCTGCCTGCCGCAAGTCGCCCAGTATGAATATAGGGCCATTGCTGAAGCGCGATATCTGTTTTACATCCCGGATAACCGCCTCGGGGGAGCGGAAAACTGCCTTTTGCCGGTTATAACAGGCTGTAAAGGCTGCGACGGAGCCACCACAGATGACGCAGCTTTCGGTGCAGCCACGGCAGGTCAACACCGCAGTAATCGGGTAGCGGGCCCAGTCTCTGACAGGTGTGTAGCTGATGAAGTCGCGGTATCTGATTACCGAGCGCACTACGTAGCCATAATGGTCGACCATGACGCCGCTTAGGTCTGTGAGTATGTGGGTGAAGGGGTTTTCATGTACTTTGCCATTGCTGTCTTTCCAGACAAGGTTGGGCACTGCAGCGGGTTCCTGCTTGTTAGCGATGCAGTCCATTAGCAGCCGAAACGGCTCTTCGGTGGAATCGCCCCTCAGCACATAGTCTATCTCGGGATACTGAATCAGTTCCCTGTAGAAGTAGGAGGAGGAAAAGCCTCCGAATATCACCTTTGCCTCGGGGTGCCATCTCTTCACTATCTTTGCCACTTCGATTGAGCCATGAGAGTGCACCATCCAGTGCAAATCAATGCCGAAGAGCGGTGATTTAAGCCGCCTGATGAATGCCTCAGCATCAAAATTCTTGTCTCTCAGCATGCGTACGGCAATGTTTACAATACGGACTCGATAGCCAGCGCGTTCCAGATATTCGGCGATGCTGGTAAGACCGATGGGGTACATCTCGAAGACGTGGGAGGGTGGAATCAAATCACTGACCGGTCCATAAAGGATGGTTTTCTGGCGGAAGTCGTATACGCTCGGAGCATGTAGCAATATGAGGTCAACCGGCATGGTGCCCACTTACTGGAGACTGAAAGTCACCGACGTGATTGGCAACCCCCTGTTTGTAATGGCGAGCTTTGAGGCAGTCGCGGCGTGGCAATCTGTGAGGTTGCTTCCACATAATGACGATAAGTGCTCACATTATTTAGTCTGTTTCTAAAAGATTCCTGATATTATATAGCCGATGCCCAAGAGAAGCTGGGTCAACAATACGACCATCACGTTGTTCGCCATAGCCGGAATGATGGCGCGTTCGTTCTGATAATTCAGGGCGCCCTGAATAGCCCTAACGGCGAAGGGAAGCGTGAGTAAAGCAATCAGGCAAAAAGCCGGCATCAGCTTTGCCTGAACTGCAGCGAAAATCCACACATAGACTGCTCCGGTCAGGGCTGAGTAGATAATGCCTGCCCTTCTTTTTCCCATAGTTATTGGCAGCGTCTTTCTCCCTGCCTGCCTGTCGGCCTCGGTGTCAGGAAATTCGTTCAGAAGGAGCAGATTGTGCACCAGTATGCCGGAGGGCACGGAGGCTATGGCAGCCGGTAAAGTATATTCGCCTGTCTGGATGAAATAGGCGCCCAGTACGGGTAGAGCACCTAACCCGACGCCCGGCGACCATTCGGGCCAGCCCAGCCTGGTCAGGACAGGTGTGTAGAGGAGGATACATATTGCGCCGACTAGAAGTAAGGGCAGCAGTAGCCAGCCGCTAACTAGAACGAAATAGATACCTACGGGCACAGCCAGCAAGAAACAACCGATGCCGAACCAGAAGACATGTTGTGGTTTAAGTGAGGCTGCGGGCAAAAAGCCGCTGCCCCCGCTGAAGGGCGTCCTTCGGGTTCTCAAATCTATGCCGCTCTTGTAGTCGTAGTAGTCATTGAGCACATTGACGCTGATGTGGCAAAGAAGCAGTCCGAAGAAGGCCAGCAACGCGTGGCCTAGGTGAAAAGTGCCGTCATACCAGGCCATACAGGTGCCCAGAAACACTAGGATCGCGGAAAGCAGCAGGAATTGTGGCCTGGTCTCGTAGAACCATACCTTGAGTGTCATTTAAGTCTTTAAGTATAACAGACAGGCCGTGATTATGTCTATCATGTTCACCTAGACTATTTTAATGTGCAGTGCGATGATTCACAGTCGCAGATGATGAGTTTGGAATTTCAGTGCCCGGCCTATGAGCAGTGAAGACCTGTCTTGGAGGGTACTAAAGTCCTGTGCCTGCGTTTGATTTTTTGCGACTGAATCCGAATATGTAGACTATCTCGAGGACTGCCAGAGTGTTGAGCAGGAACAGTGCCACAAACCACCACAGGTGCTTGTTTCCGGCAGCTCTCCATAAGGCTACTCCCTTCCAGGGTAGAGTCCAGGCGAGAATTAGCAGCATTAGCCATGGCATCCAGGGTACTAAGGGACATGAATTTAATATGGACATTTACCTTTCCTCCTTAATATTACACTATATACTTAAAACTGATTTGTCCTTCCGTCATTGCCAGGTATGCAGTCCTGTGACAATGGCGGCTGGGCATAGGGGGCGCAGATTGCCACGCTTCGCTCGCAATGACAGCTGAGAATTGACAAAATCATGTCAACTGCTTAAAGTGTCCTGTGTCGCCTCATTAATTGCTGGCGATGCGGGATTAAAGCTGTAAGGAGGTAAATTTGTCATGGCTTTCAAAGGTGTTGACTATTATAACATAGATGCGCTGTTCTCCGACGAGGAGAAGATGACCAGAAACATGGTGAGGGAATTTCTGGAAAAAGAGATCGAGCCGCTTGTTGTCGAGGCGTTCCATAAAGAGGAGCCGCTGAATATGCGGCGGATTGCTCTCAGGTTTGGGGAGATGGGGATAATCGGCTCTATCTTCCCGAAGGAGTATGGCGGCGCCGGCGTGAACTATGTGACAGCCGGACTTATCGCCCAGGAACTGGAGCGGGTGGACAGCTCTTTGAGGAGCTTTGTCGAGGTCAACAAGGGGCTGGTAATGTATCCCATCTGGAAATATGGGTCGGAGGAACAGAAGAGAAAATGGTTGCCGTTGATTGCTTCAGGAAAGGCTATCGCCTGTTTTGGGTTGACTGAGCCGAACCATGGCTCAGATGTAGCTTCTATGGAAACAGTAGCCAGGAAAGACGGTAACAGGTGGGTCATCAATGGTACAAAACAGTGGATAAGCGAGGCATCAATAGCCGATGTGGCGCTTGTCTGGGCACAGACTGACGAAGGGATAAGAGGGTTCATCGTGGAACGCGGCACAGAGGGGTTCAGCCAGAGTTTTCAGCACCGTAAGGGATCGATGAGGGCAGGGGATGTTGGCGAGCTTGGGTTTTCAGACTGTGCGGTACCGGCAACGAACATGCTACCGCATGGGGTGGGTTTGAGAGCCGTTTTTTCCTGTCTCAATCAGGCGAGATATGGCATAGCCTGGGGGTCTATCGGTGCTGCTATGAGCTGTTACGAGACGGCTTTGAACTATGCCAAAGAGAGGAAGCAGTTCGGTGTGCCCATAGCCTCTTTCCAGCTGGTGCAGGAGAAATTGGTGGACATGCTGGTGGAGATCACCAAGGCGCAATTGCTGGCTTACCGACTGGGCAGGCTCATGGATGAGGGGAGGGCCACATATGCCCAGATTTCACTGGCCAAGAAGAACAATATAGCTATGGCACGTATGTGTGCCCGTACAGCACGTGAGCTGCTCGGGGCCAACGGCATATCCCTGGACTACTCACCCATTCGGCATATGGCCAATATCGAGTCTGTCTACACCTATCAGGGCACCGACCATATCCATACGCTGATTATCGGACAGGACATCACCGGCATCTCAGCGGTGGGCGGAAGTAGAGGGTAATCAAGGCGCCGTCTCTGGCGTGTATGGCTTATTTTGTCCCGCCCTGCTCGGTCGTAATTGCAGTCGTAGTGTAGTGCCAGGCTTTAGCCTCGCACTACGGCGACCCTCAGCGGTTGCACTGCATTTCAATCTTCCCCGGGCCACGTTGAATGTTTTGACTACCGTATGCCGATTTCCCGGGAGATGACAAGCTGCTGAATTTCTGAAGTCCCTTCGGTTATGGTTGACATTCTGGAGTCGCGGAAGTAGCGCTGGACTACCGACTCCTCCATCAAGCCGTAGCCGCCGTGGATTTGCATGGCTTCGGTGGTCACCCTTGCAGCCACTTCGCTGGCGAAAAGCTTGGCCATGGCTGCTTCTTTGACATGCGGTTTGTTCTGGTCATAGAGCCAGGCGGCATAGTATATCAGCCAGCGGGCCGCCTCTATATCCATAGCCATTCTCGCCAGCTTGAAAGCATTCGCCTGAAATTTGGCAATTGCCTGTCCGAACTGTACCCTTTCCTGTGCGTATTTCAAAGAAGCATCATAGGCAGCTCTGGCCAGCCCCAGACTACGAGAAGCATGGGAAATCCTGCCGCCAGTTAAGGACTCCATCAGATAGGGAAAGCCCTTACCCTCTTCACCGATGAGGTTTTCCTCAGCCACAGCGCAGTCCTGGAAAGCCAGCTCAGCGATTTCACTGGAACGAGCGCAGAACTTATGGAGCTTGTTGCGGCTGAAACCAGGAGTTCCCGCATCCACGATAAACAGGCTGACCCCACCCCGGGCGCCTTTGCTCTTATCAGTGTAAGCAGCGGTGACGACAAAGTCACAGATGTTTCCGTTGGTGATGAAGGTCTTGGTGCCGTTGAGGACATACTTATTGCCCTTCTTGACCGCGGTGGTCTGTATGGCTGCGGCGTCGGAGCCAGCGTTGGGCTCGGTAAGCCCAAAGGCAGCTATTTTCTGCCCTTTGATAGCTGGTACCAGGTAGGCTTGCCTCTGGTCTTCTCGGCCACGAGCATATATGGCCGACGTCCCAATTCCACTCTGCACCATAATCCCAGCAGCTATACCAACGCTGTGATAGGCTATCTCTTCGATGGCGATACAGTCACCTATCTTGCCTAAGCCGGCACCGCCGTATTCAACAGGGTATCTGACGCACAAGTAGCCAAGCGCTCCCATCTTGGGGAATAGCTGGATGGGGAAGGTGGCTGTTTTCTCGGCTTCCTCAACCAGCGGCGCGATTTCCCTTTCGGCAAAGTTGCGGATGGCCTCTTTGAACATTTTTTGCTCTTCGGTGAGTTCGAAGTCCATATTTTGCGCCTCCTTTATTGAAGTAACTGCCCCAAAGCTTTAATATTGTATAGTAAATCAGCGAGAGTTAAAAATAGGCTTCCAGATTAGCTTCAAATAAAAAATTTGGCTGCGTTGTGGGCTTTAAATATTGTCTTATGATAGGTATTGGCGAAGCTAAAGCTTGGCACTCCAGGAATAACTGGAAACAAACGACTTAACTGGATTAAGGGGTGATATGGAGATAATACCGGCCGTTGATATTAAAGGTGGCAAATGTGTTCGGCTGTATCAGGGTGATTACCGCTGTGAGACGGTTTTTTTTGAAGACCCGGTGGCTGCGGCTCTGGAGTGGCAGGCACAGGGGGCAAGGCGTCTGCATGTGGTTGACCTGGACGGTGCCGCTCGCGGTGAGCCCTGCAACATGGCAGTCGTTGAGGCCATAGTAAAACAAATGCGCATACCTGTCCAGATCGGTGGTGGTATCAGAAACGAAGCCACCGTGGCTAGATTGCTCGATATTGGTGTAGACCGTGTCATTCTGGGAACGGTAGCTGTGGAGTCTCCGGGACTGGTTCAGCAGTTGTGCCAGAAATATGGCGAGGCTATAGTTGTAGGCATAGATGCCCGGGATGGTTATGTAGCTATTCGTGGCTGGAAGGAAGGTACTGAAGTTGCAGCGCTGGAACTGGGTCGAAAGATGGCAGCTCTCGGGGTAAGGCGTGTCATCTACACCGATATAAAGCGTGATGGCACGCTGACTGAGCCGTGTTTTGAAGCCATAGCTGCGATGGTCAAGGGTGTAAAAATACCTGTAATCGCTGCTGGTGGTATTTCGGCACTGGCTCATCTGAAAAAGCTCAGCGGGCTGGGGGTCGAAGGGGCTATCATAGGCAGGGCACTTTACACCGGCGATGTAAATTTGAAGGAGGCTTTAGCCCTGGGGCTGTGAGCTTTTCATCTAATCAGGGAGAGGAAAAAAACAAGGTGGTGCCACATGGTAAAGTTCGATGACAAAGGGCTAATACCCGTCATTATCCAGGATGCGGATAGCGGTGAGGTGCTGATGCTGGGTTATGCCAACCAGGAAGCCCTGCGGCGAACGCTGGACAGTGGCGAGGTCTGGTTTTACAGTCGTAGCCGACAGGAATTGTGGCATAAAGGTGCTACATCAGGCAGCATTTTAAGGGTGCAATCTCTGTCTAAAGACTGCGATGGTGATGCCATACTTATTAAGGTCAAGCCGGCCGGTCCCGTGTGTCACACCGGTAATCGGAGCTGTTTTTTTCAGGGCTTGGATAAACAAGATTTAGAGAGCCGGGCCTGAAGCGCCTGGGCTACTTTGCTTATCACCGCTGCCATCGGTTTCGATGACCTTTTTCAGCGCTAATATGGCTGTCTCCAGCTGGCCATCGTTTGGCTCTCCCGTAGTCATAGACTGCAGTAGTAGACCTGGCATGAGAAGACCGCGTATTATAAGATTTCGGTTATGGCTTGCGCCAAAGCGGACGAATTCATAGCCAACTGCAGCGATTACCGGTATAAGGACAATGCGTGATATTATGCTCAACAACAGCGGTGGTCGCCCAAGCAGGGCGAAGATGAATATAGCAATGATTAATACTGCCAGCAGGAAACTGGTGCCGCACCGGGCATGGGCTGTAGGGTAGTTTTTGATGTAATTTAACTCTAGAGGCACCCCGGCCTCGTAGGCATTGACCACTTTATGTTCAGCACCATGGTATGCAAAAACCTTCCTCACATCAGGCATTAGATTTATCAGCTTCAGATAGGCGATGAAGATGGCGATGCGAAAAGCGCCTTCGACCAAGTTGCTGAGCAGGGCTGAGGTAATGTGCGGGTCAATTAAGTAGCGTGTCAGCAACAGCGGAGCGATAAAGAAAATAGCTATCGCGAAGGCAATAGCAAGAACCACGCTCCCCCAGAGCAAAGCCGGTGAGATGTTTCCTTCTTCGGCTGCTGCAACCTGAGCGGAGTGAAGCAGCGCCCTGGTGCCGAGCACCAGGGTTTCGACAAGGACAATTATGCCCCTGATAAAAGGCAAATTTCTGAGGCGACCTTTGTACAGTGTGGCAAGCGGCTGGGCGGTTACTTCTATTTGACCGTCGGGGCGGCGCACAGCGATAGCCACACTATCCCGTCCCCGTATCATCACCCCTTCGATTACCGCCTGTCCACCGTAATAAAAAGGCTCTGTTTTCGACAAAAACTCTGACCCTCCCTTTAAGTTCCTTTTCCGGGACCGGGAAAAGGGATTTAAAATATAAGACAGGGCTTTGGCCCTGTCTAAGAACAACAGTGTGAAGGGCAGATGTTGAGGGTTGTCCTCATTCCCTTTTTATCAGGTAAGCTTATACTTGCGCTTGAAACGTTCTACTCTACCGGCAGTGTCTACTATCTTCTGCTCACCGGTAAAGAATGGATGGCACTTGCTACATAGCTCCACCCTCAGCACCTTTTTGGTAGAGCCGGTGGTAAAAGTATTGCCGCAGGAGCAGACAACCTTGGCGTCATTATGATATTCGGGATGTATTTTAGCTTTCATTCTTATGCAGGATAAACGCTGACCTTTCTCTTATTCCCGGTTGCCGGTTCATATTTGACGGTGCCGCTGACTAGGGCAAAGAGCGTGTAGTCTTTGCCCACGCCTACGTTATTGCCCGGATAAATTCGGGTTCCTCGCTGCCTGACCAGGATGGTGCCGGCGTTGACCTGTTGACCATCGTACCGTTTCACCCCCAGCCGTTTAGCGTTACTGTCGCGTCCGTAGCGTGTGCTCCCGCCACCTTTCTTATGTGCCATCAATTACCTCCAGCTGCGACCTTTTCCTTTTTTCGTTTTGCCGCCTCTACTGGTTCGCCCGGCTTCACAATCTGCTTGATCTCCAGTGTGGAGTAAAGCTGCCGGTGCCCCTTCTTTCTCCGATATCGCGTCTTGGCTTTATATTTGAAAACTGTTATCTTATCGCCCTTTTTTTCGCCGAGGCAGGTGGCAGTCACCTTAGCCCCGTCAATGGTTGGCGTGCCAATAATGATATCTCCACCATCAGCGATAAACAGCACTTTGGAAAGCTCAATATCGTCGCCCTCGGCAATGGAGAGGCGGTCCACCTCTATCCTCTGCCCTGGGGCGACTTTGTACTGCTTGCCGCCGATTTCAACAATAGCATAGGTCTGAGTCATTTTCAGAAACGAGTCTAAATTTACCAGATTAGATAGTCCAATGTCAAATTTAACCGTGAAGGAGTCTCACCATCATTAGCGTGTGGCTTGAGGGCACCGGTCTCAGATGACCCTTAAGTGGCGCACTACGTGGCGCTGTCCTCGTAGCGGGCCAGGGTGAAAATCAAATCAGCCAAGCGATTCAGGTATTTGAGTACCTCGGCATTTTTTACCAGGCCGACCTCTTTGAGTGCCACCACCCTCCTTTCGGCGCGCCTGATGACTGTACGGGCAATGTCCAGGACTGCCGAACTGGCAGGACCGCTGCCGGGGATGATGAATGATTCCGGCATCTTTACTTTAGCTTCAAATTGCTCTATTAGAGCCTCCAGCCGCTGCACCATAGCTGCGGTGACAGTTTTACCCTTTTCAGCTAGCTTTGAGTAATGCTCGACCGGTGTTGCCAGTTCAGTTCCAACCGTAAATAGCTCCTGCTGCACCGTGAGGATGATGTCGTTAACCTCAGGTTGGCAGAAGTGACGTGCCAAGCCCAGTATTGAGACCGCTTCGTCTGTGGTGCCATAGGCCTCACATCTAAGGTCTGACTTAGCCACCCTGGTACCAAAGAGCAGACTGGTCTCCCCAGCGTCGCCCCGTTTGTTGAATGTTTTCATGGTGCGCCCCTCCGTAGCATATCGACTATTATGCAATTCATAATTAGGGCACAAAAATTTAACATCACCCTTCGACCTGACCGAGAGGTGGGTAACTTTCGAATGTGGCCTGTCATTTTACATGGCAAATTTACTTGTTATGGTGCTCGCTGCGATATGATGCCTTTTTCGGCCAGCTGCTTTATCTCTGCCTCACTATATCCCAGTTCATGCAGGACTTCGATAGTATGCTCTCCAAGCAACGGTGCCCGATGTCTGTTCTGCGGCTCTGTCTCGGAGAAGGTGATAGGTGTCCGCCCAATCTTGATCTTGCCCAGTTCCGGATAGTCGGAATCGATAATAAGCCCTCTGGCTTTGACCTGCGGGTCGTCCATTAACTCGCCCACGCTGAGAAGTGGCCCGCAGGTAACGTCAGCGGCTATCAGCCTGTTCATCAACTCCTGGCTATCCCATTGCTTCAATATCTGCCCCAGCGTTCTAAGCAGCTCCTCGCGGTTCCGAAGCCTGTCAGCGTTTGTAGCGTATCTGGGGTCATTGACCAAATCATCCAGTCCCAATGCCTGGCAAAAACTCTTCCATGCCTTTTCGGTGGAGACGCCGATGAAAATAAACCTGTCCCTGGCCTCGAACGCCTGGTAGGGGACAAACGCCTGGCTGGCCGAACCCAGCCTAGGTGGGTTCTGTCCCGTCAGTGCGTAGTTGGTTATGAAGTGTGTCATATAGAAGACTGCTGTATCAAGCAACGATATATCTATTCTCTGACCCTTGCCGCTCCTTTCCCGGTGCAGCAGTGCCACGGCGATGGCGTAAGCTCCCAGCATCCCCGCGCCATAATCGATGGTTGAAGCTGCCGTCCTTACCGGCGGCCGGTCAGGTTCGCCGGTTGCCAGCATCATGCCTGACATAGCCTGGGCTAGTGGGTCGTAGCCGGGACGTTCCCGGTAAGGACCGGTCTGACCGAAGCCCGATATGGAGCAGTATATTACCTTCGGATTTATCTGGCTGATGGCATCATAGCCCAGGCCCAGCCTGTCTGCAGTTCCCGGTGTGTAGCTTTCAACCAGAACGTCCGTTTTAGAGGCTAGTTTCAGGGCTATCTGATGACCTTCTGGGCTCCTTAGGTCCAGGGCCATGCCCCTTTTATTCCTGTTTAGGTTCACGAACAGCGTTCCGCCGCCGGCATAGCGGAAGATTTCACCGCTTAGGGGCTCAACCTTTATCACCTCGGCCCCCATATCTGCCAGCAGCATGGTGCAGCAGGGGCCAGCGACAGCATGGCTCAAATCCAGCACCTTCACTCCATCTAAAGGTAGCATGTTACACCCCATAACCTATAACTAACTTTGACAAAAATGCGAGGCTTTAGCCTCGACATAGGCGACCTGAAAATTTAGCATTGCATAATTGTCTGTCCGGGCGATTTAAAACATAGCCTGCCCGCCGTTGACGCTCAGGGACTGTCCGGTGATGTAACCGGCTTCGTCTGAGGCGAAGAAGCAGACCGCATAGGCCACGTCTTCTGGGGTAGCCATCCGACGGAAGGGTATCGCCTTTATCATCTTCTCTTTCAATTCCGGGGCAAAGGCCAGAAGGTCAGCAGTCATCTTGGTGTCCACCAGCCCAGGGCAGACGCAGTTAACATTAATATTGTACCGTGCCATCTCTCTGGCCAGTGTCCTGGTAAGCCCGATGACTCCAGCTTTGGCTGCGGTGTATGCTGCCTGAGCCGTGACGCCTATTCTGGCAGCATCAGAACTTATGTTGACTATTTTCCCGTAGCTCCTCTTGACCATCTCTTTAAGCACAGCCCTGGAACACAGCATAGTGCTCTTCAGATTTAGGGCAATCAGCCTGTCCCACTCCTCCTCCTTCGTATCAAGGAAGGGTTCGAAGGTGAACAGTCCAACATTATTTACAAGTATGTCTATTTTGCCGAACTGCTCGATTGTGGCTTGAACCATTTGGTTGATATCCTCGGCTTTAGTCATATCTCCTATTACGGCTATTGCCTTTCCACCCCTGTTCCTTATTCCCTCCACCGTATCTTTAAGCGTGTCCGGGTCTTTGTCCACTACCACCACATTAGCCCCTTCTTCAGCCATTTTGTCAGCAATCGCCTTCCCTATCCCCCTGGCACCGCCGGTCACGATAGCCACTTTATCTCTGAATCTCATCATGCACCCCGTACCTTGTTTTAAAGCATTGCTTAGTCCCACAGGGCTTTAGCCACATCGTCCAGGCCCAGCTCGAGCAGTTTCTTTTTGCTGGGCTTTCCGGTGGTAGTATCCCAGTCCCTGGCGGCGAGATAGTCTCGGAGCAGTGTATCGAAGTCCACTGATTTGCCTGCTGTGGGCCCGGCCTCAAGCGGCGGGTTGCCGGAGACCCTCCCGGGAACCTTAAAATCACTGGTGCTTATGCCTTCACGGGAATTAAAGGCCTGTCGTATATTGGCAATCCTTTCGCCTGTCTTCAATAGTTCGTCCATACTGCAGTCCCAGCCGGTGGTCAGATTTATGAAGTCAGTGAGAGCGCTGGCATGCATGAAGCCCAGACCGAAGAAGCACATGCCAGAGCAGCTTACCACGTGCACCAAGTCCTTGCCCATCTTGTTGGCCACACCACGCCCGGCGATGGAATGACGGTCAAAAACCGGGAATTCCAGACCGCTGGCTGGCCTGGTGCTGTAATTCCCCTGAGTGTGACGTGCCGGTGTGGTATCAACGTAGGAGATGGCATAGTTCATGAAGCGTTTCGGGTCATGCATGGGCACTTCCTGGCCATGGATGTGGATGGCGAACTGTTCAGCCCCCTTGCCTATCTGCTGTGCTGCCAGCCTGACACCATCAGCAAGCACCTTCCCGAAGCCTTCCCTCCTGACCAGCTTTTCGGTCATCGCCACTATAGCTTTGTGGTTGCCCCATCTGAGCTCGATGCCATCAGTGTCTTTGTTGCTGATGATTCCATTCTCATAGCATTCTATGGCGAAGGCTATAGCAGAGCCGGCAGAGATGGTGTCCACTCCATAGCGGTTGCAGATATCATTGACCTTTATTATAGACTCAAGGTTATCGTTCAAGCACATTGAGCCGAAGGATGCCAGTGTCTCGTATTCAGGTTTATGCACTCCGGCTGGATAATTGTACTCGCCTGTGCCTGGCTTCATATGTCCACCGCAGGCAACGGGGCATTGCCAGCAGGCAAACTTGCGCTCCTGCAAATTGATCACTGCCTGGTCGCTAAGGGCAAAAGCGGTGGTAAAATCGAGCGCTGTACCCTTCCAGTTCTTAACCGGCGCATCGCCGATTTGAACGAACTGGTTCATGGCGCCACAGGTACCGAACTGACGGTATATGTCAACCAATCCACCCAGATTCTCCAAATGTTTTGTCCTGGCTGCCTTCAGTTCCGCTTCATGGGCTACAGATACCTTTAGATTGCCGCGTACAGCAACGGCCTTCAGCTTTTTTGACCCCATCACGGCGCCCAGGCCGGAGCGGGCGGCAACCCTGCCTTTATTGTTGACGATACCTGCAATCAGTGACTTGCTCTCTCCAGCCGGGCCAATGCAGGCCACCCGGACATCATTACCCAGCTCAGCTTGCAGGAGTTCCTCTGTCTCCCAGGTGTCCTTGCCCCATAGCCTGTCTGCCTTTCTCAGCTCCGCTTTACCATCGTTGATGAACAGGTAAACCGGGGTGGGGGCGATTCCGGTGAAAAATACGGCATCGTAGCCGGCAAACTTTAAGTGAGGACCGAAGTCACCGCCCGAGTTGGCATCTCCCCATGTCCCGGTGAGCGGCGACTTACCCACCGCCATATACCTGGAGCCGAAGAGTGCCGGCGTTCCGGTGAGGATGCCTGTAACAAGTCCCAGCATGGCATCTGGTCCCAGCGGGTCAACCTTTGCCTTCTGCCGGCTGAATATTATTCGCGCACCAAGACCATAGCCACCCAGAAAATTCCGGTACAAACTCTCATCCTGGGACTCCTCCCAGACTTTGGCATTTGATAAATCAACAAACAGGATTTTGCCCACGTAGCCGCCAGACATAGTTATACCTCCTGAATTCAAATCCATCGTGAAGTCTTGAGTGGTGAGGGCACCAGCTTATTATACATTTCAGCCAAGGATTGTCAATGCTACGCTGTAGTGCGAGGCTTTAGCCTCGCCAATCTTTGGGATTCCGGGACGATAAAAAGGGCGCGCTCAATTTGTGGTATTACCAGGTCCCGGGCGATACTGAGGCGGGGCGCTGCGAAACATAGTCTCCATTCGTTTGACACTAAATCTGGCTTTCTGTTAAACTGCCAGCAAGGTGGCCAAAGAATCAGCCCAGACTTCACCCGCCGAAACCAAGACCAGGGGTCTTGTAGAACTCTTTACCGGCGATGGCAAAGGTAAGACTTCAGCAGCGTTGGGCGTGGCTCTTCGTGCCCTGGGACAGGGTTTAAAAGTATACATCGTCTTTTTCATGAAGGGCGATTTCCCCTACGGGGAGCAGAAAGTCCTGTCTCAACTACCCGGCATCACCTTTGAGAGGTTTGGCTTCCAGGACTTCGTTGACCCGGCAAACGTTAAGCCGGAGGAGAAGGCAGAAGCTAAAAAAGCAGTGCAGGCTGCTCGAAAGGCGATGCTCAGCGGAAAGTATGACGTGGTCATTCTCGATGAGGTTAATGTGGCGGTAGCCTGGAAACTGATTGATATAGAGGAAGTGATAAAGCTGGTGCAGGACAGGCCGGAAAACGTGGAACTCATCCTCACCGGCCGCTATGCAGACCCGAGGCTTATTGAGCTCGCTGATTTGGTTACAGATATGGTGAAGGTGAAGCATCCCTATGATAAAGGTATTCTGTCACGCAAAGGCATTGATTATTGAACTCGCCGCTAACTCTTCTTGCTTTAGTGGATAGAGTTTTGCGAACATAGCTTTATTGATGACATCTGTTCGTGAGGAGGTTAGTGATGTTAGAGCAGAGAGAGAAGGCAGAACTGGAAAAAAAGGTCAGCCAGTGGAACGTTAAATCGCAGCTCTTCCCGGAAAGGCAGCACTCCTTTGTCACCACCTCCGGCGTTCCTGTTGAGCGCCTCTACACACCGCTCGACATTGCCGAGATGGACTATCTCCGCGATTTGGGCTTCCCCGGCGAATACCCGTTCATCCGTGGCGTCCACTATACCGGTTACAGAGGCAGGCTGTGGACGATGCGCATGTTCGCCGGCTTCGGCACGGCAGAGGAGACTAATGCCCGATATAAATACCTTCTTGAGCATGGTGAGACCGGGCTCAGCGTAGCCTTCGACTTCCCCACCCTAAATGGCTTTGATACATCAGACCCTGAAGCCAGAGGCGAATTCGGCAAGTGTGGCGTCGCCGTTTCCTCCCTAGCTGATATGGAGATACTGTTTGACGGTATACCCATTGATGAGATAACCACCTCTATGACCATCAATGGGCCGGCTGCGGTCATCTGGGCGATGTATCTGGCAAATGCTCGAAAGCGTGGTATTCCCTGGGAGAAGCTGGGCGGCACCATACAGAACGACATCCTTAAGGAATATATGGCACAGAACGCTTTTATCTTCCCGCCCAAGCCGTCTCTGCGTCTCATAGTTGATACCTTCGAGTTCGGCATGAAACATGTACCACGTTGGAATACCATAAGTATCAGCGGCTATCATATACGTGAGGCAGGGGCAACTGCTGTCCAGGAACTGGCATTCACCCTGGCCAACGGCCTAACCTATGTCCAGGCAGGCATTGACCGTGGGCTGAAGGTGAACGATTTTGCCCCACGGCTCAGCTTCTTCTTTAACTGCCATAATGACTTTTTCGAGGAAATCGCCAAGTTCCGTGCCGCCCGGCGCATCTGGGCACGCGAGATGAAGGAACGCTATAATGCCGACGAGCGCTCACAGTGGCTCCGCTTCCATACGCAGACGGCTGGTTGTTCGTTGACCGCACAGCAGCCGGAGAACAATATCGTCCGCACTGCAATTCAGGCCCTGGCCGCCGTCCTCGGCGGCACACAGTCGCTGCACACCAATTCTATGGACGAGGCACTGGCTTTACCCTCTGAAAAAGCGGTGACCATTGCCTTACGGACTCAACAGATTATCGCACATGAGAGCGGTGTGACCAACACGGTTGACCCGTTGGGGGGCAGCTATTTTGTGGAGTGTCTGACAAATCGCACCGAGAAGGCGGTATATGAGTATTTTGCCAAAATAGACTCCTTTGGTGGTGTCATACCGGCCCTGGAAGCCGGATTTTTCCACAGGGAGATCGCTGATTCGGCTTACCGCTATCAGCAGGAGATAGATACTAAAAAGCGCATCGTTGTCGGCGTTAACGAATATATTATGGATGAACCGATTACCATCCCGCTACTGGAAATGGATAAAGAAGGTGAAAAGCGTCAACTGGAGAGGCTTAGCCGAGTACGTCGGGAAAGGGACAACGAGCTGGTTTCTATAAGGCTCGAAGCCTTACGTCAGGCCGCCCTGGGTACCGAAAACCTCATGCCCTATCTTATAGAGGCGGTAGCTGCTTATGCTACTCTGGGAGAGGTCTGCGGCGTCCTCCGGAAGGTCTTCGGCGAATACAGGCTGCCGGCTATGGTGTAAGGTATGTTGATGGGAGCAGAGCGGTGACGGCTTCTCAAGCCTGTCGGAAAAAGTTGACAGGCCGTGCTGACGGAGAATAAAACAGTCTGACTGTGTAACAACAATAAATGAAAGGAGGCCGTTTTGGACATAACTCTGAGCGTCATTAAGGCTGACATAGGTGGTTATGTGGGTCATTGCAGTTCGCATCCGGATGTTCTGGACAAAGCCGAAAAGAGTATGGCAGCGGCTAAGAAGTCCGGGCTGCTCATCGATTACCATGTCACCAGGTGCGGTGATGACCTTCAGTTGATAATGACCCACCAGCATGGCGAGAATAACGAAAAAATCCACAAGCTAGCCTGGGACACGTTTGTTGCCTGCACCGAGGTAGCCAGGAAGCTCAAACTGCATGGCGCCGGTCAGGACCTTTTGTCCGATGCCTTTTCCGGCAACGTTAAGGGCATGGGGCCTGGAGTTGCCGAGATGCAGTTCAAAGAGCGTGAAGCCGAGACCATAGTCATCTTCATGGCGGACAAGACTGCTTCGGGTGCCTGGAACCTGCCGCTGTACAAGATCTTTGCCGACCCGTTTAACACCATCGGTCTGGTCATAGCCGGCAACATGCACGGTGGTTTCTCCTTCGAGGTCCACGACGTCAAGGAGAGCCGCAAGGTGACCTTTCATGCCCCTGAGGAGATCTATGATATGCTGGTGTTTCTGGGGGCGCCCAGCCGCTATGCTGTGAAAGCAGTGTACCATCGAGACAGCGGCGAAATCGCTGCCGTATCTTCCACGCAGAAACTGGCCCTGATTGCTGGCAGATATGTGGGTAAGGACGACCCGGTCTGCATCGTCCGCGCCCAGGGGCAGTTCCCAGCCGTTGGCGAGGTACTTGAACCTTTTGCCCATCCTAATATTGTGGAGGGATGGATGAGGGGCTCACACCATGGTCCACTTATGCCCGTAGCCATCAAACAGAGCAACCCATCGCGCTTTGATGGACCGCCTCGGGTGGTTGCCGCTGGCTTTCAGCTCTCCAGCGGCAGACTGGTCGGCCCGGTGGATCTGTTCGATGACCCGGCTTTCGACAACGCCCGGAGAGAGGCCAATGTCATAGCTGACTTCCTGCGCAACCTGGGACCTTTCGAGCCCCATCGCCTGCCGCTGGAAGAGATGGAATATACCACCATGCCCCAGGTGATGAAGAAGCTTGAGGGGAGGTTTCAACCCATTTAGCATAATGCCCAAATTGCTCCTGGCTACCACAAACCAGGGAAAAGTCCGGGAATACCGGCACCTGTTGAAAGACCTACCCTTTGAACTGGTGACCCCGGCAGAGGAGGGTGTAGAATTAGCCGTGCCAGAGGACCATCCCACCTACGAGGGAAATGCCCGGCTAAAAGCCATAGCTTATGCTAAAGCCAGCCAGCTCATCACCCTGGCTGACGATTCAGGCATTGAAGTTGACTGCCTGGGCGGTGAGCCCGGTGTTCGCTCGGCCCGGGCTGCCGGCGAAAACGCTACCGACAATGATAGAATCGAGTACCTCCTGGCCAGGCTGAAAGATGTCCCCTGTGAGAAGCGTACCGCCCGTTTCAAATGCGTCATCGCCATAGCTACTCCTCAGGGGGAGACCGAGCTTTGTTTTGGCGAATGTCACGGCTTGATCGCATTCGAGCCCAGAGGCACAAACGGGTTTGGCTATGACCCGATATTTTATTTCCCTGAGCTCGGTAAAACAATGGCCGAGTTGCCGCTCGACTTAAAAAACCAGGTGAGCCATCGGGCCAGAGCTGTTCGGCAGGCATACCCTATACTCCAGAGACTGGCAGGTAAAAAGCAGCTGTGACTGGACTTTCTGACACATTCCACCGCCCCATAGACTATTTGCGTATCTCGGTGACTGACCGCTGCAACCTGCGCTGTGTCTATTGTCTGCCCGCTCAAGGTGTCAGCCTGCTTCCTCAGCGTGAGGTTCTGAGCTATGAGGAGATCGTCACGGTTGCCAGGCTGGCTGCGGAACTGGGCATCAAAAAGCTCAGGCTCACCGGCGGCGAACCGCTGGTCCGGGCCAGGCTGCCCGGACTGGTGGCCATGCTGGCCGAAATCGATGGCATAGACGATATCTCTTTGACCACCAACGGTGTCCTCCTGAAACAATTTGCCTGTGAACTCAAAAAAGCCGGTTTGAGCCGGGTCAATGTCAGCCTCGATTCTTTAGATAGGGAAAAGTTTCAGCGTATCACCCGCTGTGACAGACTGTCCGATGTGCTTGAGGGCATTGAAGAGGCTAAAGCCTGCGGTCTGAACCCGGTAAAGATAAATATGGTGGTGATGGACGGCATAAACGATGATGAACTTCTGGACTTTGCCCGTTTGACCGTCACTGATGGCTGGCATGTCCGCTTCATCGAGCTAATGCCCTTCGCCTCCGACAACCCGCCCCATGGTCACTCTGCGGGAGGTGGCATGGGGCTTTCACCCCGGTTCATGTCCGCCGAGGTGATAAAGGAGCGCATTATCGGTCTGGGGAAACTTGAGCCGTGCCTTCCCCCCACCGGGGATGGCCCGGCCAGGTACTTCCGCCTGCCCGGTGCCAGCGGCACAATTGGCTTCATCACTCCCATCAGCCAGCACTTCTGCTTCAACTGCAACCGCCTCCGACTTACTGCTGAAGGCAAATTGCGCCCCTGTCTGCTCAGTGATTGGGAGATTGATTTGCGTGGGCCACTACGCAGCGGTGCTTCGCCGGCAAAGCTGAAGCGCATCATAAAGCAGGCCATTCTAAACAAACCAGAATCACATCGGCTCTGCCGGGGCTTGGCAGCTTCCAAACGCCTCATGTCGCAGGTGGGAGGTTAAGATGGGCTCGCAGCAGGATATCCGTATGGTAGACGTTGGTGGGAAGCCGGTTACGGCCAGGCAGGCCGTGGCTAAAGGCAGGGTGGTGATGCAGGCGACGACATTAGGCTTGCTAAAACAGGCCAGGTTGCCCAAGGGGGATGTCTTAGCCGCGGCCCGTGTTGCCGGCATCATGGCGGCCAAGGAGACGCATCGCCTCATCCCTTTATGCCATCCGCTGCCCATCGAAAGTGTGTATATCGAGTTCGCCATAGATGAGGAGTCCTCTGCAGTTGAGATTACCGCTGCGGTCAAAGGCAGCGCTAAGACCGGTTTTGAGATGGAGGCGCTCACTGCCGTAGCCATAAGCGGGCTGACCATTTATGACATGTGCAAGACCGTTGACGGCACGATACGTCTGCAGGACATCCGCCTCATCCGGAAAAGCGGTGGCAAAAGCGGTACCATCGTACTGGAATAGTCTGCGGCCGATTGACTTACCCCTGTGGGCGGGGTATACTTGTCTCACATAACTGCTGGGGGTGACCTATGAAGCTGTCCTGCCTGCAAGAAAATCTCAACAAAGGGTTAAGCGTCGTCAGCCGGGCTGTAGCCACCAGGACCACACTGCCCATCACCCAGAATGTGCTCATAGCCACTGACCAATCACGTCTCAAGCTGGCTGCCACCAATCTGGAGATAGCCATCAGTTGCTGGATTGGTGCCAAGATAGAAGAAGAAGGTGCCATCACCATACCCGCCCGGCTGCTTACCGAATTTGTCAGCTCTCTACCCAATGACCGGATAGACATATCGCTCACCCAGCGCACCCTCCAGCTCAAATGTGCCCGCTTTCAGGCCAAAATCAATGGTCTTGATGCGCAGGACTTCCCGCCCATCCCCCAGGTTGCCGATGGTGTAGCCACCAAGATAGAGGCCCTGGCCTTGCGTGAAGGTATCAGCCAGGTGGCGTTCGCTGCCGCCACCGAAGAGTCCCGCCCGGTGCTCACCGGTGTCCAGTTCGAGTTCGATGGGGAAGGGTTGGCCATGGCGGCGGCCGATGGCTTCAGGCTGGCCGTTCACTATACCTCTATCCTGTCGCCGGTCAAAGCAAAGACTGCTGTAATCGTGCCGGCACGGGCCTTAAATGAACTGAACCGCTTCTTGACCGACCAAGAAGAGCCGGTTGAAATCACGGTAAATCAGCAGAAGACCCAGATACTATTCCGTCTCAAGAACATACAGATGGTGTCGCAGCTAATCCAGGGGAACTTCCCCAACTACTCCCAGCTTATCCCCCAAAGCTATATCACTCGGGCTGTTGTGGACAGGGCAGAATTCTTGCAGACCATCAAAATGGCATCGATCTTTGCCCGTGACGGAAGTGGAATTGTGCGGCTTATCGTCACCCCCGGAGTTGAGCTTACCCCGGGCAAGATGAACATCTCTGCCCGGGCTGAAGAGGTGGGCGAAAACGTAAGCGAGATAGATGCCTTAATTGACGGCGAGGCCACCAAAATCGCCTTCAACGCCAGGTACCTCTCCGACGTCCTCTCCGTGCTGCACGAAAAGCAGGTGGCACTGGAGACCACCACCTCTTCCAGCCCCGGTGTCATCCGCCCTGTGGGCAGTGAAAAATACGTCCACGTCGTCATGCCCATGTTCGTCCAATGGTAGGATAGTCGTCCGGCAGACGGCAGGACGAGACGGAAAGGGTGCCGTCCTCCACAGGGGACGGGGAGGTGACCTATCTTAATGAGGTGGGTGCTAAAGGCTGACGGTGTACAAAATAACGCCTCATATAATTCCCACCTACCCGGCCGTAAAAGTTTTGTAACCCGATGTCTAAAACGACCGATGCTGTCGTTATTTTGTGATACAATCTTCCAAGATTGTGGGATTTAAGGGAAGGAGGGGGCATTTTGCCTGAGAACAATATACTCAGACGAGCCATTCGCCTCACTCGTATCCAGCATCTCCTTCATAGCCACTCCAAAGGACTTACCAGTCGTGAGCTGGCCAGACTATGTGGTGTATGTATACGTACTATTCAGCGAGACATCCATGCCCTGGAGGAAATGGGGGTACCGCTGACACAGGAGGGCGACTATTACAGCATTATTGAAGGGTATACGCTGCCGCCGGTATCTATCTCCCTCTATGAAGCCCTGGCGGCATTTTTGGCCATGCGTCTGGCACTGAGGCAGACGGACAGAGACAATCCTCATATTAGAAAAGCCCTTACCAAATTAGCTGACCTTCTGCCGCAGCCTCTGGCAGCGCATGTTGAGGCAAGTTTTCGCTCCATAGTTAAAAGGCCGGAAGACCCTGGGCAAGTGCGCATCTTTGAGCAGGTCGCCCTTGCTTGGACGACACAAAGACAGATGAGGATAGAATACCAGTCGCTGAAAAGCGACGAAATCAGAGTGTGGCTCCTTGAGCCATACTTTGTGGAAATGACAGGGATAGGATATTCTACCTATGTCATTGGTCATGCCGTTAGAGAAGGGAGGGAGGGGATAGTAACGTTTAAACTTGATCGGATAAAGGCGGCAGAAGTTCTGGATACTAATTATGATATACCTAAAGATTTTGATATTGGTAAGTTACTGTCATACTCCTGGGGCATAATATGGGGCGACGAGGCTGAAATTAAGTTGAAATTCTCATCCAAAGTGTCCAGGCGTGTTAAGGAAACTGTCTGGCATCCCTCCCAGAAAATTGAAGACCTGGAAGATGGTAGCTGTCTTATGACGTTGCATGTGGGTAGCACTCTTGAGATTACGCCCTGGATAAGGAGCTGGGGACCCGATGTGGAAGTGCTTGAGCCAGAAGAACTGCGCCAAGCCTTCAAAGAGTACGGGACAGAGCTCGCCAGGATTTATTCCAAGTAAAGGAACTCAGAAGTGTTGAGAGTTCTGGCGCATTACGATTTAAGGTCGGAAGATGGAGAACTTAATAAAATAAAAAGGAGGTAAAGCGATGAAAGAGCTGGCGCATTACGATTCAAGGTCGGGAGGTGGAGAACCCCTGGTCGACCACCTTCGGTTGGTCGCCGAGAGGGCTCGTCAATTCGCCGAAGCCTTTTCGGCATGTGACGAGGCGTATGTCGCCGGTTTGTTGCACGACCTGGGTAAGTACGGTAAAAAATTCCAGTGCCGGTTGATGGGTAAACTTAGCGGTGTAGATCATTGGTCATCTGGCGCCTGGCATGCACTGCAGACCTATGAGAAGGAAGGTGTAGCTATTGCTTTAGCCGTCCAGGGGCACCACATCGGTCTCCAAAAGGCGACGCGCGATTCGCTGGCAGAAC
Source organism: uncultured Dehalococcoidales bacterium (assembly GCA_964549635.1). Classification (GTDB taxonomy): domain Bacteria; phylum Chloroflexota; class Dehalococcoidia; order GIF9; family UBA5629; genus VGNY01. The sequence goes on along the minus strand of CAZJVJ010000008.1, from coordinate 4,414 downwards.
TCGCCAGGATAGTCAAGGGCGAATCCTGCGACAGTGAGGCCCAAAAGGCGACGCACGATTCGCTGGCAGAACTCGCCCCCGATAAACTAGAAAGGCCACACCCTCTTAATCTCAGTTTGTCCTGCGGTAGCGTGGAAAAGCTTTGCGCAGCG
>CAZJVJ010000008.1:0-4162 GCA_964549635.1 uncultured Dehalococcoidales bacterium | reverse complement strand
ACACCCTCTTAATCTCAGTTTGTCCTGCGGTAGCGTGGAAAAGCTTTGCGCAGCGGGCATCAACTTACCCGAAAAAATAGATTCCATTTACCGTTGGGGAACCAACAATGCTAGTTCGATGCTGGATGTGCGCATGCTCTTCTCAGCCCTTGTTGATGCTGACTTTCTTGAAACCGAGGCGTGGTTCAATCGTGACCAACAGGGTAACCGTCGCTACCGCTCACCTGCGCTGGCGCTAGAGCCCGATAAAGCGCTTTCCGCCCTAAAAGAGCACGTGCAGGAGCTGGTTAAAACCAAGAATTCTTCACCTGCGATGCGAGAGTTGAGAAACACTGTTTTGGCAGCGTGTCTTGAAGCAGGAGAATACCCGCAGGGTCTCTTCACGTTGACCGCGCCTACCGGCAGTGGCAAGACCCTTGCCATGCTTGCCTTTGCCCTTGCTCATGCTGCCAAACACAACCTGAGACGCATTGTTACGGTAATGCCATATCTAACCATCGTTGAGCAGACAGTGGAAGTCTATCGCCAGGTATTACAGCGGTGGTTAAGTCAAAATGACATAGGGAGATACTTGCTCGAGGACCACAGCCTGAGCCAGGCACGCGTTAACACCGGGCAGGCAAATGATGATACCAGTGCGGCAAAACTGCTTTCTGAAAACTGGGATGCACCCATTATTGTGACAACTAACGTGCAATTCTTAGAGTCCCTTTTCTCTAATCGACCGTCCGCCTGCCGTAAGCTTCATCGTCTGGCACGCAGTGTAATCCTGTTCGATGAAGTACAGACCCTGCCACTGGGATTGGTTATCGTCACGCTTGGTGCACTCTCGCATCTGGTAGAAAGATACGGGTCCACCGTTGTCTTTGCTACAGCAACCCAGCCTGCCTTCAGCCACCTCCACCAGCTAGTCGCAAAACAATGTGCTCTGGGCTGGCAACCGAGAGAAATGTTATCCGACCTTCCAAAATTGTTCGGCATAGCAAAACGAAACAAGATTGTCCTTCCAGAAGGCAAAGTTACCAGTTGGGACGAAATTGCCAAAAGGGTTGCTTGTGAGCGGCAAGTACTATGTATTGTCAATACCAAAAAGCACGCCAGACTCCTTTTTGAAAAAGTGAAAATGAAACGTTCCGCTAACATCTTCCATCTCTCAACAAATATGTGCCCGGCTCATCGTAAGGCAACACTGGATCGCGTACGGTCACTGCTTAGGGAAAAGAAGCCGTGTTGTCTGATTTCCACGCAGTGTGTCGAGGCTGGTGTAGACATTGACTTTCCTGTTGTTTTCCGCAGCCTTGCTCCACTGGATGCTATCGCTCAGGCAGCCGGGCGCTGCAACCGTAATGCACTGTGCAATACCGGCAACGTCTATGTCTTCCGCCCGGAAGATGAAAATTACCCGGACGCCGCTTATAAACAAGCCACCGGAATCACTGCAAATCTTATCAGGAAAGGTATTAAAGAATTAGACCCCGCTCAATTTGAGCGCTACTATCAAGAGCTTTACTCCGTGCGCGGTTTAAGCTCTGAGGACCGTCAGGATGACCAGTTGCTCAAAGCTGTTAAAATACAGGACTTTGTGGAAGTGAGCCTCCTTTACCGTATCATTCCTCAGGATACAATTAACGTCCTCGTGCCCTACGATAAAGAGGCATACCAAAGGCTTGCCACAGAAGCGCGCCATAACGGGCTCACTTACAAATGGATTATCACAGCCCGTCCTCACACCGTTCAGCTCTTCCGCCCTACTTCATCCCGAGATGCACTATCTTTATGCCTTGAGCCAATTTGTATAAAGCCAGATGGACCGGAGAAATCCGACGAGTGGTATATCTATCGAAAGGAGGAGGACTATGACCTAGAGACAGGACTTAACCCATCGCTTTTGCCGGACGCGATAATTGCATAGAAGGAGGCAATATGTCTCAAGAACAAATTCTAAAAGTCTGGGGGGAACTTGCCTGCTTTACCCGCCCCGAGCTTAAGGTCGAGCGCTTCAGCTACCCCGTAATTACCCCATCGGCGGCGCGAGGTATCTTTGATGCCATTTATTGCAAGCCAGGCGAGTTCCGCTGGCAGGTGACCAGAGTGGATGTACTAAAAACTGTGCGCTACATACCACTGAGACGCAATGAGGTGAAAGAAAAAGCTCCTTCACCCAGGATTATTCTACAATGGGCAACAGGCAAGGAGGAACCTAAGCCTATATGGGCTGATGGCGACAGTGACACGCTTGGGACTGACGAAAAAGGGCGCACCCAGCGCCAGACAATGGCACTTAAAGATGTCGCCTACTACCTGTATGCCCGCATTTGTCCCTGGCCCGGTTTTGAGGACAGATTGCCTGCCCTTGAGGCACAATTCCGCCGGCGGGCGTCTCACGGTAAATGCATTTACCAGCCGTATCTAGGTTGTCGGGAATTTCCTGCCTACTTTGAGCTTGTGGAGCAGGGAATGCAGCTTGAGTCACCTCTTGATTGGAGCCTGGACATTGGACTTATGCTTTACGACGTTTTCGACCTTGCAGAACCGGGGAAATCTTTGGACACGGAACATGGTGAACTCCCGTGTATCAGCCTGTTCAGAGCAAAAATAGAAAAGGGAGTGCTCCTCGTACCACCATACGAAAGCGATGAAGTGCTAAAGGGAAGGAGTAATAGCCATGCTTGAGCTTCTGGTTAAATATACAACGGGTAGTGAGCCGGGTTTCAGTCCCAAATTTGTGCGCTGGGCAATTAACTTCGATTCAAAGGCTGGTTTTACCGGCATCATTGAGCTGGGGCAGCCTGAGCAAAAAAGAAAACCTGGGCTGGAGTTTAAGAAATGCCCTGACCTCACCCAGCCAGAGCTCGTTTCTGGCCCTTCCCCAAGAAGCCATTTCCTTGTTGAAACAGCCAGCGTTGTTGCCAAGTACGAGGTTGAGGCAACGGATACGAAAAATCTCCAAAAACACGAGTTCTTTGTCCATATGCTAAGTGAAGCTGGCAAGACCATCCCACAACTGGCAACCATTGCTCGCTTTATGAAGGACGAAAACACGCTCGCAAGAATAAGACAGGACATGGAACTTAATAAAGTCAGATCCAATGATAAAGTTACCTTCCGGCTTAATGGAGAATTCCCGGTGGAGAAGGACTACTGGCACGATTGGTGGCGAAGTTTCCGGCGCAGTCTCATCGGCCCCAAAAAGCAATTTGGAGAATCCGGCCGATTTCGTTGCTTTGCCACAGGTGAGCTTGTTACCCCAGCCGACACCCATCCCAAGATCAGAGGGTTGGCAAAGGTCGGGGGGCGTCCAAGCGGCGATGTGCTTGTCGGCTTCGACAAGATGGCTTACCGGTCCTACGGGCTAGAGCAGTCTGTCAATGCTGCAGTCTCAGAGGAGGCAGCCAAAGCCTATACCAGCAGCCTCAACCAGCTTATACAAAGTTACGGTCAGGTTCTGGCAAACGCTATAACCGTCCACTGGTTCAAAGATAAAGTTGCGCCCGAGGATGACCCGGTTGCCTTCCTTACTGAAGCAGCTGAGGTAAAGGAGCTTGACGCTCAGGAGCGGGCTCGCGAACTACTACGCAGTCTTGAAACCGGCAAGAGACCGGATCTTGCTGGCAACCGCTACTACATCCTTACAATATCGGGCGCCGCCGGCCGCGTCATGGTTCGGGACTGGCTGGAAGGGGAATTCGAGGAGCTCGTCAGGAATGTCAACCAGTGGTTTGATGACCTGCAAATGGTCCGGGATGATGGAACGACGATCGCATTACCCCCCCGGTTTCAATGGGTGCTTGGTGCTCTCACCAGTGACCTTAGGGAGCTTCCGCCACCCCTTGCAAGTAAGCTGTGGCGCGCAGCCGTGTGCGGTGAAGAAATCCCGTACCATGTTCTGGCCCTATCCATCAGCAGGAGAAAAGTGGAAAGTCTTCAGAATGAAAAGTTAGATGTCTACGGAATGGGCATCATAAGAGTCTATCACTTAAGAAAATACCGAAAGGAGGAGAACAAATTGGCAGAGGAGTTAACACCAAAACTGAGCAAGGATTTTCCCGATGTAGCTTACCAGTGCGGCCGCCTGATGGCAACTATGGCCGAGCTCCAACGTGATGCGCTTGGTGATGTGGGCGCTGGTGTGGTGCAGCGCTATTACAGCGCAGCAAGCACA
>CAZJVJ010000007.1:0-83393 GCA_964549635.1 uncultured Dehalococcoidales bacterium | reverse complement strand
GTGCAGGACTCCTCTAGCACAAAGCGAGCCAACACACGAGTTTTAAATCATCCCTGTGTACTGTCTGAACTTCTGATGTGCCAGACTGCGCTACCATGGCAATAGGATTAGCCTCGGCAAAATTGCTTAGCCTGCCTAACAGGCGAGTCAAATCATTTTCCTTGTGGTACTGATCCCAAATTTTGCGGAGCGGCCTCAGCAAGGTATTGGGCAGTGGTGTGGAATAATAAGTCAGTAAACCGTCAACTTCCTGTTGACCGCGGATAGTTTGGAGGAGATTAACAATCTGATTCTGAGGAGATTTGAAGGTTAGTGGACTTGCCTGGAGTTGCCTTAATCGATTAACGATAAAATCCTTAACTTTATCTATCACGTCATACACATCAAAATCGGGCTCTTGCCAAGCGGTTTTCTCCTGGCAGCGAATCAAGCGAACAATATCAAGTTTACGTTCGGTGATCTTGCCGGTAGCCAAATCATAGTATGCCCAAAAATGCCGGTCGCCACCTTTAAGGTAGACAAATAGCCCATGTTGTCCTTCACCTTTCATACCACTGCCCACCCCGATAGGAATGCGTTTCAATCTCTCCTCCCCTACGCGTTTCAGGAAATCGAGCAGCTCCTGCTTCACAAACTCGCCTACAGTTAATTCAGAGGCTTCCTCCAGTTCGTCAAGCACTGAACTATCTTCGTCCCTAATGCGCGTAATCGTATTGAAGTCCTTAGGGTCAACTGTCTCACCCAGTGTACTGGCATCCAAACCGATAGTTCTTTTTATAGCATCCAGTTTCTCATAAAGGCGTTGGACCAAGTTCAGTAGGGATTCAAGGTGGTCCTCGGGGAAGAAGTTGAATACATACACTGTATCCCAGTCTGAACCTATGCGGTCGATACGCCCATCAACTATTACTTAAGATTCGGGCTTCGGCAGATAAGGTGCACCTGCTCTGCAAATTCCGCTTGAGATGCTATGAACCAGCCTATGGTCAGCATAGTAGTTACCGGGCTGGCTCGGCAATTCTTCGAATTAGGGAATCGAACAAGGCATCTTCGTCTTCTACATGGAATTTTTAGCTCATTACCTGATTCAATGACGGTTTATAGGGTATTCTTGATAGTATTTTTGCCGTGGATTGCCCTCTTACAGCAGCTCCAAATCTGTGGAACAAGCCCAGAAACCTTAAAAACTGGGCGAAAATTTTCCAATCGCTGATTTCGGGCTCCATGTGCTGATTTGACAGAACTAGGTAATTGTAAGTAAAACCTTACGATTTCTTGTTCCCAAAGGTTGGAACCAAAGATAGTTACCTGCCATGAGAAGTCTGTTCACTTGTGATATCTTGATGTTCAAATAACGAAACAGGAGGCAAAATTCCAATGACTGGCAAAAGTTACGATTTAATTGTAGTTGGTTCTGGTGTTGGAGGTTTAGGGGCTGCGGCGATTCTGGCGGCGAGAGAAAACAAGAAAGTTCTGGTTATCGAGAAGGAATCATTTATAGGTGGGCGGGTGCTTAGTTTCTATGGCAAGGATAACCAAGTGTGGATAATTGACAAACCTTACAGTTATGATGAATTCACCCGGGCTTTGGGGAGCACTGGCACATGGATAACCCATGCAGAACCCGATTTCAAAACGCTCGTGAAAAGTGGCGGGTTTAATGGTTACATTATGGACGGCGGGCATGGTTTGTTCTGGGGTGACAAAGGACGTGTTGCCTGCCTGCTTAGATGGCTGGGTAAACCGATCTATATGAAAATTAACAAAGGTTTCGCCGTAGTTGATAACAAGGATCAGACAAAATGGTACCAAGTTGAGCATGGTCAGCCCTACCCATGGATGAGTGATGGTGGCAAAGCTGCCAGGCGACTGTTACGCGAGATGGCGACCTGGTCATTTGAGCAAATAGAGCAGGCACGCGGCTCGCTGGGTGATTTCCTTAGAGAAAGGAATTGCGATGAGGAATCCTGGTTGTTCATAAGGAATCTTGCTGGTTCACAGACAGCCATGGCTAATCCGGATGACATGCACCTGCGTGATTTTTTGAAATATCAGGCAATAGCAAGAGACATACAGATGGATTTAATAACAGGTTCTGTGGGCACTATAGACGCTGGTATTGGAATAATAGATATTGCCGTCCAGTTAAGAAATGTGATTATGGATAATGGTGGTGACATCTGGACCCAATCGCAAGTAGAAGAAATAATCATCGAAAACAAGAAGGTCAAGGGCGTAAAAGTGAAGACTGAGCGGGGTAGTGAGACAATAGACAGCTCGCTTGTGGTGTGTAACATACCTCCAAAGCATGCGCTAAAAATTATCGACCGGAAGCACATCCCACCAGATTTCTATACTGAAGTTAAAGAGAAGTATTACATTCCCGGGCTTCTTACCGGGTTTTATTACTTTACAAAGGACTATCCAAGGTCGAAAGGTATTGACCCAAGAAGCTTTACCTTTCTATCCGGGGTTACTAAAAAGAAAGGTTTAGAGTGGCTTGATTTCGTAATGTGCTCTATGACATGGTGGGCAAACCACGCACCTATAGGTGTTTACGGTTGGCTTTTCTCAATACCTCTGATGTACCAGGAGATGCATGACAAGAAGCTGGTAGATGCTTGTATAAACGAGGCCGAACGCTTTATGACTGATAACTGGACGAATTGGAGAAAAGATTTGATCTGCAAATTCTGGACGGCTGGCTCTGAGGCTTACGGGCACTGGCGTCCCATTGGCAAAGATAGGCCACCCAGTGCAGCACCTTGGGCGGAAGGTCTTTACTTTGCCGGTGACCAGTATGGTGAGAAAATGTGGGGTGGCGGTGTTGATGGTGCAGCGTTGTCTGCCGCTTTATGCGTTGATGCCATTACGGGTAAAGAGTACGAGAAGCAAATATTCCCACCGTATCACAGATCATCCTGGTAGCTGAGCTTTAAAAAAGAAGGGTGAGTTATGTGACTCACCCTTCTTTAACAAATGACATGCTACTTCAATTCTTCCTCCTTTTTACGCTCATAGCTACGCACTTCACGCCGTAGCAACTTACCAACCTTTGATTTAGGTAATGAGTCACGGAATTCAATATACTCTGGCACTTCCTTGAATATCTGGAATTACTGGACTTCTGTAAGCCCGGCGAGGCAGATAAGGTTGCGGAAAGTGAGGTCGCTAGGGTAGGTAAGACGGTTATTTGTCCCAGCGGCGGTGCTTCGTCTCTTGTTGAAGCAGTTAGTGCCCAAGGCTTAGCTATGATCTGCGAATGTGTTTGGCAGCTTAGGGGGCAGGCGGGAGAAAGGCAAGTTAAAAACGCTAAAGTGGCTATGTCACAGACATACGGCATGCTGGGAAACAGCGGCTGTACAATTTTGAAAGTCTAATTTAAGAACGCAAACATCGCCCAAATCGCAAGGCTAGAACTCGATACTATTTCTTCGTGTTGGCAATGCACATTTCTTCTTGAGCATGCTAGGCTAAAGGAGGAAATCATCTATGGATTTTCAATTTACTGAGCAACAAGAGATGCTTAGGTCTATGATACGGGAATTCGTGCACCGAGAATGTCCCAAACACCTGGTAAGAAAGTGGGATGAAGAAAAGAAATTCCCTCACGATGTTTTTGAAAAGCTGATATCACTGGGCGTAACTGGCATTGCTATACCAACAGAATACGGTGGTACGGGAGGCAGTATAATTGACTACGCTATTGTGTGCGAGGAATTGGCCAAGTCAGGATTATGGGGGCTAGCATCTTATTTTAATGCAGTTGTGATGTACGGGGCCGATATAATTTTGAATTGTGGGAGTGAAGAGCAGAAAAAATTCTTTCTGCCCAAATTCGTTAAGGGCGAAATGCGCTTCGCTTATGGAATAACTGAACCAGACTCAGGTTCTGATGCTGCCGCTGCCAAAACCAGCGCCGATGACCGCGGTGACCATTACGTCCTAAATGGAACGAAAATGTTTATCACTCTTGCCGATGACGTTGATTATACGGTGACACTAGCCAGAACAGACAAGAATCTACCCAAGCACAAAGGGCTAACTCTTTTTCTGGTTGATACCAAATCCAAAGGGTATAGCGCCAAACCTCTCAAAAAAATAGCTGGCTACACCGATACAACCTGTGAGCTTGTGTTCGACAATGTGTCCGTCCCTAAAAACATGGTACTTGGGGGCCCGGGAATTGTCAATCATGGCTGGGAGCTACTGCTTAGAACCCTAGAGACCGAGCATTTACTCGTGGCTGCCAACGCTCTGGGCTTTGCACAGGTGGCATTTGATGAGTCTTTCCAATACGCCAAGGATAGACATGTATTTGGTCAACCAATAGGCAAGTTCCAGGCTATCAGCCACATGCTAGCAGAAATGGCAGTAGACCTGCACCTAGCAAGGTTATGTGTTTACCACTTGGCCTGGCTGAAATCAAACAATATGCCTTGCTACAAGGAATCATGTATTGCCAAGGTTGTAGCCACTGAATGTTGGACGAAAATGGCTTTACGCGGCATGGAAATATTTGGTGGTTACAGCCTTATGACAGACTTTGATATGCAAAGATACCTGCGAGACTCTTTTATCCTACTCATCGGCGGAGGTACAAAGCAAATTCAAAAAAATATGATTGCCCGTTCCTTAGGTCTCTAACAAACTATACGTGCTTGAATAACCCAATAAAGCTACAACTTGGCCTTTAACGAGCTAATAATCTGCTCAGCCTCAGTAACAATCCTCTGTATCAACTCCTGACAAGTCGGTATATCAGACAGCCGACCGGCAACCTGACCGCTCGGTACGACGCCCTTCACCACTTTACCTTCTGCAAGAGTTTCCCTAATCATATTGATGCCGCAAACCGACTGTACCAGAGGGGCTCCATATCGTTTAAGCTCACCAGCAGCTTCTAAAAGTCTTTCATAAGACACTTTGAAACCTTTCTTCATACCCCGTATGCTGGGCACAATCTCCCAAGGACGCGACCACCATCCCAGATAATGCCTAGCCTGCCCGCCCGGTATGCACCTGAGCCGAAAGCTATCATAGCGGAGAGATACGATAGCATCTTCGGCATTGGCCTGGAGCAATACTTCCTTGACGCTAGGATGCACTGGACATTCCTGGGTAGCACAGAATCTAGTGCCCATTGCGATACCTTCTGCACCCAGGGATAAAGCAGCTACCAACCCTTTACCATCACAGAAACCGCCAGCAGCTACGATTGGAATTCGAAGCCTTTCAGCTACCTGAGGAACTAGGATTGTCGTTGCAATATAACCGACGTGTCCTCCGCCTTCAAAACCATGCACTATTACAGCATCAGCCCCTTCCTTCTCCATCACTATTGCCTGCCTCACATTGCCAACTGTAGGCATGAAGACCATGCCAGCAGGCTTTTTTATCCCCAAGAGCTTGAAAGGATTCCCCAGGCCATGACTGAATACAGGAACGTTTTCCTCTATAATTACCCTACAAAATTCCTTGTATCCAGGCAGTTAGGGGACTAGATTCACCCCAAACGGATTACCGGTGAGTCGCCTGAGCTTTCTGATGTTCTTCCGCAGTTCCTCAGGCGTCTGGTCGCTGGCAGTCAGAATTCCCAGGCCACCAGCATTAGAAACAGCTGCTGCCAAAGGCAGATAGGATACGAAGTTCATTCCAGCTTGAATTATAGGATGCTGTATACCTAAAAGTTTTGTTATTCGTGTTTCCATGTGAACTCCTGAACAAACGCTTAAACTACAGCTTTTCAGCGTAGTGAAAGTATAGCCGATGCTCCCAAATATGCGCAAACCTTAAACGCTTATAGGCTTTAAATAAATTGCTTTATCCCTCAATATCCACTACAATTAGCTCCGGCACTGAGGAGCACTGTCTTCTAATTTCTCAAAATCCAGGAGGCGAATTAATAGATGTTTAACGATGATTTTGATAAGTTTAGAGGCTCTGACGATTACGTTACTTCCGAACCCCTGCGCAACGCCGTTAATGTGGCTATAGCTTTAGGGAGGCCTTTATTGGTCAGAGGCGAACCGGGGACCGGAAAAACACTGCTAGCTCATAGCATCGCCAAGGCCCTTGGTAAAAAGCTCATCGTCTGGAACATAAAATCGACTACAAAAGCCCAGGAAGGCCTATATGTCTACGATACGGTGCAAAGGCTCAACGATAGCCGGTTCGGAGACAAAGATATCTCTGATATCAGGCAATATATAAAACTGGGCAAGCTGGGACAGGCTTTTGTTTCTAAAGAGCAGGTGGTACTTCTTATCGATGAGATAGACAAAGCTGATCTGGAATTTCCTAACGACCTGCTTAATGAGCTGGATGAGATGAGCTTTTATATCCCGGAGACCAATGAAACTATTGTGGCAAATCACCGCCCTATTGTAATCATAACCAGCAACGCCGAAAAGGAACTACCTGACGCCTTTCTCAGGCGTTGCATATTCCATTACATTGAATTCCCTACACCCGAGCTCATGGAAGAGATAGTCAGAGTCCACTTTCCTAACATCCGGGATAGCCTCCTTCGCCAAGCTCTAGCGACGTTCTACGCGCTCCGAAGGATCGACGACTTCCGTAAAAAACCATCCACAAGTGAACTTATCGATTGGATTCGAGTACTTATCGCCAGTGACACACCAGCCGCAGTGATACCCACTGAGATTCCTTTCGTCGGCACCTTATTAAAGAAAGAAACAGACTATGCTTATTTCATGAATAATTATGTAAAGAAACGCCAGAGCACAAAAACGTTGGACGGTTACGAGATATCAAGCTAACAAAACACAGCCGGAACACAAATATGTTTATCAAGTTTTTTTATACCTTGAAGGAAAAAAAGGTGCCTGTCTCGATTACTGAATGGATGACCCTTATGGAGGCTTTGTCCCGCGGCTATATCTCCAGCCTGAATGACTTTTACTATCTCGCCAGAGCTATACTGGTGAAGAGTGAAGCTTACTATGACCATTATGATGTTGCCTTTCAGGAATATTTTAAGGGCATAAAAGCACCAGTGGAGATCACGGAGCAAATCTTGAACTGGCTCAGGGACCCACTAAACAGGCTGCTTCTAACGGAAGAGGAAAGAGCGATGCTCGATGCCATGGACCTTGACGAACTAATTGAAGAGCTAGAGAAAAGGCTACGGGAACAGACAGAGCAGCATGATAGAGGCAATCACTGGATTGGCAGAGGTGGCACTTCGCCGTTTGGACATTCAGGGCAAAATCCAGCTGGTTTCAGGCTAGGTGGCGCAGGAGGTGGCAGAAGCGCCATACAGATTGCTGAACAAAGACAATTTCGTAACTACCGCCATGACCTAACCCTGGATGTTCGTCAGATTGAGATCGCATTGAAGGGACTAAGACAGCTCAACCGCACCGGCCCTGAAGATGAACTGGATTTAGACAAGACCATTGATTACACCGCCAGAAATGCCGGTGATATTGAGCTAATCTGGAGACGAAGCCGAAAGAACCAAATAAAGCTGCTTCTTCTCATGGATGTGGGTGGGTCTATGGACCCCTTTGCTCACCTGTGTAGCCTGCTTTTCTCAGCAGCACACCGCAGCACCCACTTTAAGGACTTCAAATACTACTATTTCCATAACTGCGTATATGATTATGTTTATAAGGATATCGAACGGCGCGACGCAGTTAGCACCGACCATTTGCTACGCACCCTTGAATCGGACTATAAGGTGATACTGGTGGGCGATGCCTGGATGGCACCCTCAGAACTGAACAATGTTTACGGTGCCATCTACTACTACGAGCGCAATTACAAGCCAGGAATAGTACGGCTTAAGCAAATCGCCGAGCATTTTTCTCATTGTGTCTGGTTGAACCCCGAATCACCAAACTACTGGAACGAGCCTACCGTCCTGATGATACGAAAAATTTTTCCCATGTATGAACTCACCATCGATGGCCTCCAGAAAGCAGTCAAAAGGCTTATAGTTAATCGCTAACTCTCCACAAATCTGGTCCAGTTTTTTGTATTTAAGCTGGCTAAAACATGCAATCTCTTCCAGCCATAAAAAAACAATCTAACCTAACCTTGCACCAGCATAGACAATGCTGCTAGTTACACGGTATAATCACCGCGATGCCCCCACAGCCCAAAGTCCTAATCACTGAGCACCAGATAAATCAAGCTGTAGCCAGGCTAGCTTCTGAAATAAGACATGACTATAAAGGCAAACAACCGCTTCTCCTCGGCATTCTAAAAGGATCGTTTGTCTTCATGGCTGATTTGATTCGCCAGCTTGCATTACCAGTGGAGGTAGAATTCGTTAAACTGTCAAGCTACGGGGCCGGCACAAAAAGTTCAGGCAAGGTAAAAGTCGTGCAGGGGCTAAAAACACCGATAAAGGGGAGGGATGTGCTGGTAATTGAAGATATCGTTGACACCGGATTAACAGTATCTTTACTGATAAATTACCTGCGAAAAAAGAAGCCAGCTTCTTTAAAGCTTTGCGTTCTCGCAGATAAGCCTTCAAGACATCAGATTCCAGTAGCCATCGATTATTTAGGCTTTACCGTCCCCAACAAATTTATCGTGGGCTATGGGCTTGACTGGAATGAGCAGTTTCGCTATTTACGGGATATATGCTCTATAGATTAAATAAACACCTTTACAGCATAAAGCTCTACAGAGCTTTGATATGATGACCCTGAATAGGCACGAATCATAGGCATTTGCTCGGAGAAATGAAATGGCCTTAGCCAAACTTATTTCGGTTGCTCGTGGGGATGTCCCTGCGGACTTACTCTTTAAAAACGCCAGAATAATAAATACCTTCGTCGGCATTATCGAAGAGGGTAATGTTGCGGTTTACGATGGCAGGATCGCAGGTGTTGGTAACTATTACAAAGCTAAGAAAATAATTGACTTGGATGGTAGTTACCTGGCCCCGGGTTTCATAAATGGTCACAGCCACTTTGAGAGCTCGATGCTCCATCCCGTTAGATACGCTCAAGCTGTAGTTCCCCACGGTACCTCTACAGTAATTACCGACCTCCATGAAATAGCCAATGTTAGCGGTATTGCCGGTATAAAATTCGTTATAGACTGGGCGGAGAAGCTACCTATTGATATGTTATTTATGGCTCCTTCATGTGTGCCAGCTACCCATATGGAAACCAGCGGCGCCGAAATCACCGCCCGAGATATCAAGAAGATGCTGAAATGGCAGGGGGTTATCGGACTTGGCGAGATGATGAACTTCCCAGGTGTTATCCATGGTGATAAACAAGTCCTGGGTAAAATAACCGCTGCCAGAGGCAGAGTTATTGATGGACATGCCCCGGGTGTCACCAATAAACGGCTTAATGCCTATCTGGCTGCCGGCATCCATTCCGACCACGAATCAACCACCATCGAAGAGGGCAGAGAGAAGCTGAGGCGAGGGATGTACCTGATGATAAGGGAAGGTTCTTCAGAGAAAAACCTGGCGGCTCTTTTACCCCTGATTAATGACAAGACATACAAAAGATGTTTCTTCGTGGTGGATGACCGCAGCTGCTATGACTTACTTAACGAAGGAGACGTTGATGCTGTTGTCAGGAAAGCAATTCAAAACGGACTTGAGCCAGTGCGAGCGATACAACTGGCAACGATTAACACCGCTGAGTATTTCAGGTTGTACGATGTGGGCGGAATTGCCCCCGGCTATGTTGCCAACCTTATAACTATCAATGACCTTACACGACTGGAAATCGATATGGTCTTCTACAAAGGTAATTTAGTAGCTAAAAACGGTAGCTATCTTCTAGAGACGGAAACCCTTTTAAATGAGCTCACCGACACTGTTCGGATTAAACCTTTTAATATTGAAGCACTTAGATTAACCGCACGAGAGGAAAGCTTTCCGGTTATAGAAATCATACCTGGCCAGATAATCACTAAGAAAAGAATAGAAAAGGTTAAGATTAAGGATGGCGTAATTTTGCCGGATCTAGACGAAGATATCTTAAAACTGGTAGTGGTGGAAAGACATAAAGCTACTGGCAATATAGGCCTGGGGTTGGTTAAAGGCTTTGGCCTGAAGCAAGGTGCACTGGCTTCATCTATAGCCCATGACTCCCATAACATAATAGCCGTCGGCACCAATGATTATGACATTTTTGTGGCAATCAAAGAGATTGAAAGACTACAGGGCGGGCTTGTAGTCTGCAGCAATGGCACAGTCATCGCATCCCTGCCTTTGCCCATTGCCGGCTTGCTCTCACCAGAGCCTTTGGAAACTGTGGTTAACCAATTTGAGAATGTAGAAAGGCTAGCATCCGGATTAGGTAATGTGCCTCCAGCACCGTTTGCCGTGCTATCTTTTCTTGCTCTGCCCGTAATACCCGAATTAAAACTGACTGATATGGGTCTAGTGGACGTGATAGAATTTAAGTTAATCTGACCCCTTCAATATAATTTTGAGTAAGGTGAGAATTGTCAGTGGGATAATTCAACAGAATATACAGGAGTCTAGGCTTGTGCTGAGTCTAAACAAATAAAAAGGAGGTGCAATAAATGAAAAAAACTAGACTTTGTGACCTGCTGGGCATCGAGTATCCCATAATTCAAGGAGGCATGGTATGGATTGCCAATGCTGAGCTAGCCGCTGCTGTGTCCAATGCTGGTGGACTAGGTCTAATCAGTCCCACAGCCGGGATGAACCGCAATGGCAGCCAGGTCGAAAACCTTAAAAAACAGATAGAGATAGCCAGAAGCTTGACCTCCAAACCGTTCGGAGTTAATCTACCGATACTAAATAATCCTCAAATTGAGGAATTGGTTGCTACAGTCATAGATGCCAAGGTGAAGGTGGTGGTGACCGCTGCCGGTAATCCAGCCCTGTACACCAACCGCCTCAAGGAGGCCGGAATAAAAGTCCTCCACGTAGTAGCTGCCGTGAGACACGCTCAAAGCGCTGAAAGGCGTGGCGTAGATGCGGTGATTGCTGAAGGTTATGAAGCTGGTGGACATAACGGACTGGATGAACTGACTACTTTCACTCTGATTCCGCAGGTTGTGGATGCAGTAAAAATTCCGGTAATAGCTGCCGGGGGGATTGCCGATGCCAGAGGTGTGGTAGCCGCCTTGGCGCTTGGTGCTGATGGAGTCCAGATGGGCACTCGTTTTGTGGCTACATATGAATGCATCGCTCACCCAAACTTCAAAGAAGCAATTGTCAGGGCCAGCGACACTGACACCGTGATTACCGGTAGGAAAATCGGGCCAACCAGAATACTAAAGAACGAAGTAGCTGCTAAATTACTGGAAATGGAAGCTGCTGGAGCTTCGGTTGAAGAGTTATTGGCTTTTATCGGCAGCAGCCGCTCACGAGCCGGGCAGTTTGAAGGTGATATGGTAAACGGTCAAGCGTACTGCGGTGCTATAGCCGGCATGATAAAGGAAATTAAAAGCGTCAGCCAGGTTATCCAGGACATCGTTACCAACTACGAGACAGTACTGGCCAGCCTGAGGTAATCACGGGTTATTGGAGGTTCAGAAAATATGGTAGATCTAGCAGCGGTCAACGAAGCCCTCACCTATTATATCAGGCCACAGACCTTCCCTCTGGCCATCAGAATGTGCCAGTCTGGCAGCGAGCTACCGGGCAAAGTCCGTATACCTAAACGTGATTTAGGTATTTCAGTGACAGTCTGCCAGGGCATAGCAATGGCAAGGCGTTACGGCTGGACTATGGGTATCGGTAAAGAAGACCAGTCCTGTCCCCACGGTGCTTTTGTCTTGGGCTTTGTTCCTGGCAAAGGTTATCTGGATGGTAGCTATGCCGAGTCGCTGGGACTGGGCACCAGGGAGCAATTTGCCAAGACGGCTCAGAGCCTTAGCCGGCTTGAATACGGCAAATACAGCCATATGCTTGCGTCACCTCTCCACCTTGCCACTTTTGAACCTCATGTGATACTCATTTTCGGTAACCCTGCGCAGATAGCCCGATTGGTCCAGGGTGCTGTGGCACTCACCGGCGGTGTCCTCACATCCATTTCCAGTGGCGGTATAGCCTGCTCCGGCTTTATCGCCCGGCCTATGCTTACCCAAGAATGTCAGTTCATTTTGTCCGGTGCTGGTGACAGGTACTTCGCACTGACTCAAGACCATGAGCTTGCTTTCTCTATCCCCGCAAGCAAGATACAGTCAACCATACAGGGGCTTGAAATAGGCCACAAATCAGGTATGCATAGATATCCTACACCGTCGTTTCTTAGGTTTGAAGGGCAGCTCCCGCCCGTGTACTATAAATTCCTTGAACTGCTGAAGCAGGAGGAGCCATAAAAGGCCTATACCAGCTCTAATATATGCAGCCATGAAAAGGTACTGACTGAAAATGAAGGTAAAATACAGGCTTCAGGGGTAAAAGCGGGTTTAACTATGACTCATTTCTTCAGATTTGCTATAAAGCTATCAACATCAACAGCAGCCATGGTCATAGTCTGCAAAGTACCTCTGGCTCCTAATTCTATGGCTACTTTACTGACAGCTTGATTGTTCGGAGCCTCCAGGATGTTTACAAAATCATAGGGGCCAAGCAGCGCGTATTGGGCCAGCACTTTAACCCCCATAGCCTCAACTTCTTTGTTGACCTCCTTTATCCGCTCCGGCTTATCCTTTATGGTCTTTCTACCTTCATCGGTGAGAGTTGTTAGCATCACATAAATCGCCATCGTTTCCACCTCCTCAAGATATTTGAGATCTAGGATTTACCCCCTGAAGCCTATATCTCAATTCTAGCAGATTTAAATCACAATTCAACCCCGGGGAACAAAAAACAGAAAAAAGATGGCCGCTTAAAGTTGTAGTTAAGAACTTCCAGTTCTTGAACTCTGGGGGTTTTACCTAGCCGGTTTTGCATTGGCCCGGCTGCTTCGGGCCAAAACCCTGATAGCCTCCATCAAGTCCTGCCGTCTGCAGTCCTTGGTCAAATACCAACTTGCGCCGGCGTCAAGCGCTGAACCAACATAATCACCGTAAACGGTCAGGAACAATATTTTAACGTCTGGCATGCTTCTCTTGATACGTCGTGTCGCCTCCGTGCCATCTATACCCGGCATATGGGCATCCATCAAAATAACATCCGGATTTAGTTTTTCTGCCTTCGCCACCGCATCCAGACCATCAATAGCCTCCCCAACCACATCTATATCCTCCTGCGGCTCAAGAATGCTCTTGAGTCCTTCCCTCACTACTTCGTTGTCGTCAACTATCATAACTCTTATCTTTTCCACCTGTATGCCTCTTATAAAAAATCAATTGCGGTTAACGCTAGACTTTAGTGTACCTGCTTAGCTCGACCATACAATCGGGAAATTGGTCAATTTTGTGGTCTGAAAATGGATGACCCCGCGATCGGTCTTTTCGTCGATGCTAACTCATACTTTAGTATGACTAAAGTCGTATTAAGCCCCGCTTAAGAGCTTGAGTGACCGCCTCTGTTCGGTCGTTCACCCCTAGCTTCTGAAAGATACTACTTATATGTGTCTTAACCGTACTCTGCGAAATGGATAGGCGGGCACTGATTTCCTTATTGGCTGCACCCTTGGCCACAAGCTGTAATATCTCAAGCTCTCTCTCGGATAATTCCTCACCAGATGGTGCTCTGCGAGAGAGCTCCGTAAAGCGGTCAAGTAGTTTTGAGGCCACTACCGGCTGAATGAGTGACTCGCCGCGATAAACAGCCCTTATTGCCTTGAACAGTTCCTCTCTCGGTGCATCCTTTAGGAGATAAGCGCGTGCACCAGCCTGAATGCCGCTAAAAATATATTCATCATCACTGAAGGTGGTAAGGATTATGAATTTGACATCAGGCATTGTTGTCTTAATTTGACGCATAGCCTCAACCCCATCCATCTCAGGCATTCGAAGATCCATTAGTACCACATCAGGTTTTAACTCCTTGACCTTTTGAACTGTCTCCACACCGTCCTTGGCTTCTCCCACTACGTCAAAATCGGATTCTCTGCTCAGCATCGAGAGCAATCCCTCTCTAACTACAGGGTGGTCATCAGCGATTAAAATCTTAATCTTTATAGCTTCCACCAAACACCTCCTAATTCTAACTGACAGGAACTACTACCCTTACTAGAGTTCCTTGTCCTTTTTTACTCTGGATTTCAAATGTTCCCCCTAAACCGCGAGCGCGCTCACGCATGCTTATCAGTCCGAAGGTATCCCGCCGTTTTTTGTTAGCTGAAGCCCGCTGTCTAAAGCCAACACCGTTGTCGCTAACTTTCAGCTCCACTTCTGACTCTTCGAAATTCAGAGTTACACTAACCTCGGTAGCCTTAGCATGCTTCCCTACATTGGTGAGAGATTCCTGGCAAATGCGCAACAGCCCTGCCTCCACCTCCGGAGGCAAATCACGTCTATCTCCGAAGACGTTGAATGAAGCCTTTGTACCTGTATTCTGGGCGAATTTATCTACCTCCTGGCGCAAAGCCTCGTCAAGCGGAAGGTGCTCCAAGGCCTGAGGGCGCAAATTCCACACAGAGCGTCGAGCTTCGGCCAGGCTCTTCCGCGCCAGACTTCTAGCCTGGTTCAGATGCCGCTCCACTGCTGAAATGTCACTGCTCAGCGCTTGTTCTGCTGCTTCAAGCTGAAGAATAATGCCGCTGAACCCTTGAGCCAGCGTGTCGTGGATTTCCCTGGCTATTCGATTGCGCTCCTCCATAACAGCAATCTGCCGTGTTTCTTCGTAAAGGCGGGCATTCTCAATAGCCACAGCCAGCTGGTCAGCCAATGTCTGAGCGGTGAATAAGTCAGCCTCACCAAAGGCATCGGCTTCTGTACTCTCGATATCAAGAACCCCGAGGACTTTATTCCCAATTTTAACCGGTACGGCAAGCTCGGCCCTGGTGTCTCTCAATGCCTCAACGCTACGGTATCGGGGGTCGGCACTCACATCATTGGCTAGAATTGGCTCGCCCGTTTGGGCTACCCAGCCGACTATACTCTCATCATCCACCTCCAGAGGCACACCTACAGGTATAACCCCCTTCTGCCCACTCAAGCACAACGCTTTCAGCACAAGCCTGCCGGAACTAGGCTCCAGTAGAAAGATATTGACGTTATAATAATTGAAGGCCTCACGTAAAAGATTACCCACGTACGGCAGTAACTCATCAAGTCTCACAACCGAGCTAATCTTACGACTGACTTCGTTTATGGCGCGCAACTGCTCCGCACGCTGTCGTTCCCGTCTGGTCCGCTCCTCAACTTTGCGCTCCAAATCAGTGTAAGATTCCTTTAAAGCCTTAGCCATTTCATTGAACCGTTCAGCCAGATATTGAATTTCATCGCCGGTCTCAGCCATAATGCTGTAATCCAGTTTGCCCTTCGCGATGACTTCAGCACCTTTAGCCACAGCCAGAATTGGTCTAGTGATCGCCCTTGCCAGTAAAAATATCACCACAGCGGCAACAAAAATCATGCCGCCAAAAACTATGGTAAAAATCAGCTGCGCCTTTCTCAACTGCTCATCTATATACTTACTTGTAGCCCGGACTGTAGCCGCTATTTCATTTTCTAGCTCGGCCGCTGGCGCTGAATATTCATCGATATAGGTGGATGCAGCCACCACAAGCCCTTCCCCTTCCACGGGTACAGAATGCATATATTTTGTCCTCACCTTCCCTTTTTCATCTGGCCATTCATAGTAGCCTGAGGCTTCCCCTAAAAAGCTCCTTTCTACAATAGACATGTAGTAAACAGGCTCACCGCCTACTCTGCGCAGGTTTACACCTATCATCCTGGGGTCATAATGGAAATAGACCGTGCCTTCCTTGTCATACACCATCGTATATCCGGTTAGCCCCACACGCTGAACAGCGATCTCTTGCAATTCCTCATCCCCTACAAGTTCGGAAACACTCAAACCCGGATGATACCGCATGAAAAGCTCTATCTCACTGGCAACATTCAGTGCCCGCCGTTGCACTAACCTCCTGCCCAGGTCTTCTAAAGCAGCTATACTCTGACGTGCCACCTCCTGTCCCATGTTGATGCTGTTCTCTTGAACAAGATGACTCACCTCATAAATAGTACGGAATGACAGCAAACTGAGGATACCCAGCGAGGTAAAGGATAAAGCCAAAAAGGCGATAAGAATTTTCGATCTCAGACCGAATCTAACTTTCATACTATTTTTCATGGTCTTCTTCCAAATTTTGCTGTAACTCTATGCCCATACCTCACCACAAACCTGCTAGAACCGGGTAGTTCTTATACACTTCTTCACGCCCCAGCTGCCTGTTACCGAATACATAAACTTCAGAGGTTACTAACCGGCAGACCTTCTGGTTGCCCACAGCGGCTGGGTATCAAAAGGTTCGCCGCACAACTTAGCCTGCAAGGTCTTTACCAGCTCTTTTATCGGCAGCCTAATCTGCGCCATACTATCACGTTCCCGAATAGTAACCTCACCGTCCTCCAGCGATTGAAAATCGACAGTAATACAGAATGGGGTACCGATCTCGTCCTGGCGACGGTAACGCCTGCCTATACTCTGGGCATCATCGTATTGCGTCATGAAATGGCGCCGAAGTTCGGCATACACCTCTCTGGCCAAAGGCACCAGCCTTTCATTTCTGCTCAAAGGCAGGATAGCCACTTTAATCGGCGCCAGCTCGCGGTGGAGATGCAAAACCACCCTGGTCTCACCTTCTACTACTTCTTCATCATATGCATCGATAAGGAAAGCGAGGGCTGAGCGATCAACACCGGCCGATGGCTCGATGACATAAGGCACATAGCGCTCACCGCTCTCCTCATCAAAGTAGCTTAAATCCTTCCCGCTACATTTGGAGTGCTGTACCAAATCAAAGTCACCCCGGTTGGCTATACCTTCCAGTTCTGCCCAACCCATGGGAAATAGATATTCAATGTCATAGCAGTCCTTTGCATAATGAGCCAGCTCATCCTTACTGTGCTGGCGCAGACGCAGGTTCTCCCGCTTTATGCCCAGATTCAAGTACCAGTTAAAGCGTTCCTGCACCCAGTAATCAAACCACTGCTTGTCAGTCCCCGGTTTAACGAAATACTCAATTTCCATCTGCTCGAATTCCCGAGTTCTGAAGATAAAATTGCCGGTGGTGATTTCGTTACGGAACGCCTTGCCTATCTGGGCAATGCCGAAAGGCAGTTTTTTCCGGGAACTGGCCAGCACATTATCGAAATTGACAAAAATGCCCTGTGCTGTCTCGGGCCGCAGATAGACGACAGCTGCCTCATCTTCCACGGGTCCCATAAAAGTCTTGAACATTAAATTGAACAACCTTGGCTCAGTAAGTTCTCCGCTGCAATCGGGGCAGCTAGTATCAGTCAAATCGGTAGCCCGCCACCGCAGATGACAGACCTTGCACTCTACCAGTGGGTCAGAAAAGCCTTCCACATGGCCGCTGGCTACCCAGATCAGGGGATGCATCATTATGCCAGCATCCAGACCAACCATGTCATCCCTTTCCTGCACCACCGCTCGCCACCAAGCATTTTTAATATTCCGCTTCAGTTCCACACCCAGCGGGCCGTAATCCCAACAACTACTCAGTCCTCCATAGATTTCACTGCTGGGAAAGATAAAGCCTCGTCGCTTGCACAACGAGACAATCTTCTCCATATCCACTTTGCTCTTTTCCTCAGGCAATTTCAACCTCCTCAGGAACTTAAACCAAGCTTACCAACTTTATGTTCCAGTGTCAAAACAAGCCATACACGTTCAGCCACCCAGCCACTTTTCCATCTTTCAACATTTACACTTCTTATGTCTCACCAAGACAAGGTGAGGACGACAAAACAATTGGAAAGCGCTTCGGTAACGTCAAGTTCGTTGTGTAAATTCAATTAAAAGCTTCTCGTTCCAAGATTGCGATGATTGATAACCCCATGGATGATTCGGTCAACACTCTGTCTACCCGCGGTGTTGACATATTAGCCATTACAGCTTAAAATGAACGCCGGCCCAAAAAACCTTGAAGAAGGCTGAAGATGGTTAATAGTATTACTTTGACTCTAAATGACAAACAAGTAGAAGCCAAACCGGGTATGACCATTCTAGAACTAGCCAAGGAAAATGGAATTACTATACCCACACTTTGCTATCACCGTGAATTAACGTATACGGGAGCTTGTCGCCTTTGTGTGGTCGAGGTAGAAGGCTCGCGCACTTTAGTGGCTTCCTGTCATACCCCGGTTGCTCCAAACATGGTGATAAAAACACACTCTCCAAAAGTCATTAGTGCTCGCAAGATGATTGTGGAACTGCTACTATCTACCCATCCCGATTTCTGTCTAGTCTGTGACAAAGCTAGCATTTGTGAGTTGAGAGTGTTAGCTGCTGACCTTGATATAGGTATACCACGTTTCAGAAGCAGGAAACGCTTTTACCAGGTAGAAGACGAAAACCCCTATGTAATCCGTGACCTTTCAAAATGTGTCCTCTGTTTCCGTTGTGTGAAAGCTTGCCGGGAAATAAAAAAGGAAAACATTTATGCAGTTGGCTACAGAGGTCACTGGTCTAAAATCATAGTCGATGTTGATGAACCACTAAATAAAGAAGTGTGCCGGGAATGCGATGTTTGTGTATCATTTTGTCCTGTAGGTGCGCTTACCCGGAGAGAAAAACGGTTCAAGACAACGCCAGAAAAGCCACTCATCATTAAAGGTTAATCGTTGATGACGTCAAAAAACAAGAAAGCGAGGCTTGATGATGAACCAGGCTCTCAAAGAAGCTTGTGCCCACTATAAGAGTCACAATGATTTGCTCTCTTTCATAAAGGAAGTACAGGAAAGGCACGGATATCTATCTCCACAAATAATAAAAGACATTGCTTCGCTCTGGGGCGTATCGATTGGTGAAATATACGGAGTGGTGACTTTCTATTCCTTTCTAAGCGCTCAGCCTATCGGACTGAATGTGATAAGGGTCTGCAAAAGTACAACTTGCTGGCTAAGGAACTATCAGTCAGTCATTAAAGTGATAGAGGAACAACTTGGTATCAGGCCAGGCGAGACGACACGTGACAGGCAATTTACTCTGCAATTAGTTAACTGCATAGGCAATTGTGACCATGCTCCGGCTATGATGATAAATGACAAAGTCTACAATAGCCTCAATGCGGAAAAGGTCAGGGCAATATTGAGCAGTTACAATAAATAGTTCTGACAGGGATATTTCCAGGAGAAAACTAGTATGCCTGAAAAACAAATCGTTCTGAAGAACTGCGGATACATCAACCCAAGAGACATAGATACTTATCTGGCTAGAGATGGCTTTAAGGCCCTGGAAAAGGCCTGTACTCAAATGAGCCCACAGCAGGTAGTGCAGGAGGTGAGGAACTCAGGCTTACGGGGAAGGGGAGGTGCAGGGTTTCCTACCGGCCTCAAGTGGGAACTAGCAAGCAAGTCGCCACAGCCGGAGAGATTTGTCATCTGCAACGCTGATGAAGGCGAGGTCGGCACCTTCAAGGATAGCTACATAATCCAGGGGGACCCCTTTCAGATTGTCGAGGGCATGGCCATAGCTGGCTATGCCATAGGAGCAAAAAAGGGCTACATTTATCTGCGTGCTGAATATCATTGCTTCCGAGATTTGCTGGAAAACGCTATTTCACAAGCTAAGCAACGTGGGTTTTTGAACTGGAAAAATGGTACCACATTTGATTTCGATATCGAGGTTCGGGAAGGGGCAGGCGCCTATGTATGCGGTGAAGAGTCGGCACTAATGGAATCAATAGAGGGGAAACGAGGTGAGGTGCGTTACAGACCTCCGTTCCCACCTGAGCGAGGCTTGTGGCAAAAACCAACAATCATAAATAATGTAGAAACTTTAGCAAATATCCCACACATCATACTCAATGGCGCAAATTGGTTCAGCCAGATAGGCACACAACAGAGCAAAGGCACTAAAGTCTTTTCAGTATCAGGCGATGTGGAGAAGCCAGGTATATATGAACTAACAATGGGCAGTCCTGTTAGGGAGCTGGTGGAGGGCCTGGCCCAGGCTAGGAATGTTAAAGCAGTCCAGATAGGGGGAGCCTCAGGAAGACTGTATCCTGCCGAAAAACTTGATACACCGCTCGCTTTTGAAGGATGTCTGGGGGCTGGTGCCGTGCTAGTGTTCAACAGCGATAGAGATATAGTAGAGGTGGTATGGAAAAATATGGAATTTTTTGCTGAAGAGTCCTGTGGGAAGTGCGTCCCATGCCGAGAAGGTACCCTTCTTTTGTGTAGTATCTTAGAGCGCATTGCCCAGGGGCATGGTGATGATAAAGATTTAGCAATATTACGTGAACTGTCCGATACTATGATGCTAGCGTCTTTATGCGGTCTGGGACAGGCAGCACCAAATTCTGTGGTCGATAGTCTACAATATTTTGGCGACGAATATAAGGCAAAAATTAAAAATAGTTCGAGGGCATGACAATATGTTTACTATTACTAAACAAAAGGCTATAGACGAAATAATACAAAGCCTGGATGGTAAGAAAAGGGTCTACATTATAGGATGTGGCACCTGCCCTACCGTGTGCCATACAGGTGGTAAGGCTGAGGTCCTTAAGATGAAGCAGAAACTAGAAGAAATGGGCAAGATAGTCACCGGATGGATGGTCATTCCTACAGCCTGCGACAGTCTGACCAAGGAAGCTTTAGCTGAAGAAGCAGAAGCTATTGGTAAGGCAGAAGCACTGTTGATTATGACTTGCGCCTTTGGCGTCCAAATGGTAGCTAGACACAATGATAAAATAGTCATCCCAGCACTGGATACACTTTTCATAGGGCTGGAAGATAGCCCGGACAGCTTTTCCGAAGCTTGTATTCAATGCGGTGAATGCGTTCTTGCCTGGACGGGAGGCATATGTCCCATTACTAGCTGTCCCAAGGGTTTAATCAACGGTCCATGTGGAGGTAGCAAGGAAGGAAAATGTGAGGTTGATTCGAAAAAAGACTGTGCCTGGGCACTCATCTATCAAAAGCTGAAAAGTGCTGGCAGGCTGGACGAAATGCTCAAACATCGCGGCCCTAAGAACTTCCTGATGATGACCAGACCAAGAAAGTACATATATCAGGAAAGAACCGCGGAAGTTTCATGAATCAGGAGGAAATTACTTCAATGTCCAAACTGAAGGAAGTTCTCCAATCAGGCAAATTTGCAATCACCGCAGAGGTTGGCCCGGCTAAGGGTGTGGATATACATGAATTTCTGGAAAATGCTGAGCTTTTAAAGGGTAAAGTCCATGCGGTTAATTGTACCGACCAGCAAAGCGCGGTTATGAGACTGGGGTCATTGGCTGCTTGTCACTTGCTTATACAAAAAGGCATCGAACCAGTGTTCCAAATGACTTGTCGTGACCGAAACCGTATTGCCCTCCAGTCTGACTTGCTCAGTGCCTACGTCTTGGGCATCGAGAACGTCCTTTGCCTCACTGGAGACTATGTTACACTGGGAGACCACCCGGAGGCTAAACCAGTCTTTGACCTGGACTCAGTTTCCCTACTTTACACTGCAAGACAACTGGAACAGGGCAAAGACCTGGCCGGCAAGGAGCTAAAAGGCTCGCCCAAATTCTTTCTTGGTGCATGTGTCACCCCCGGTGCTGACCCCATAGAACCACAATTAATCAAGATGGAGAAAAAGGTCAAGGCGGGCGCTCAGTTCTTTCAGACCCAGGCAATCTATGAGCCAAAGAAGTTCGAAGCCTTCATGAAGGAAGCCAGAAAATTCAATGTACCCGTCTTGGTAGGTATAGTGCTGCTAAGGTCAGCAGCCATGGCACGGTTTATGAACAAAAACGTTGCCGGCATTCATGTCCCCGAAGCGCTTATTAGCGAGATGGAGGCAGCAGAAAACAAGCTACAAAAGGGTATCGAGATAGCGGCTCGTCTGATTAACGAGATGAAGGACATGTGCCAGGGCGTACATATTATGGCTATTGGCCTGGAATCAAAGGTGCCGACCATTCTCGATGCTGCCAAGTTGTAGACCTTTTCAACCAACCACAGCAACAATCTATAAAAAAGCGCCCCGCTTGCCGCAGAGGAATGGGGTGAGCCAGAATTGCGTATAGTCCGCTTTACCGCTTTGGGTAGGGCCAGATACGGTCTGCTCGATAAGAACATAATATGTGGCCTTAAGGGCAGCCCATTTTCCAGGCTCAAACGGAGTGCCACCCAGTTTATTTTCGATGAAAGCACCCACAAACTTGATGAGGTGCGGTTGCTTGCACCTTGTTCGCCCTCCAAGATAGTCTGCCTCGGCCTCAACTACCGCAGTCATATTGAAGAGCTTAAACTACCTATACCTGCCACTCCACTTATATTCCTCAAGCCATCCACTGCCGTTATAGGACCTGATGACAAAATAGTATTACCGCGTGGGTGGAAACGTGTCGACTATGAAGGTGAACTTGGCATAGTCATTGGCCGGAAAGCCAGGAATTTGCGGGAAGACGAGACAAAAGACTATATACTTGGCTATACCTGCGTCAATGATGTTACCGAAAGACATAACCAGGCTGAAGATGGCCAGTGGACGAGGGCTAAAGGATACGATACGTTTGCCCCCATAGGGCCGTGGATAGAGACAGAGGTTGACCCTCGCAACCTAAAACTTGAAACTTACCTCAATGGCGAGCTGCGCCAGTCGGCTAACACCGGTGACCTCATCTTCGATATACCAAAGCTCATCAGCTTTATATCGCACATAATGACGCTGCTGCCAGGGGATGTCATCGCTACAGGTACGCCATCAGGCATTGGCCCCATGAATCCGGGAGATGTTGTCGAAATCAAAATTGAAAATATAGGCACATTAAGGAACTTCGTCACTGCCCTGTAGGACTACGATTAACGATTCAGGCCTTGTCCTCTAATTTGGCAAAAAGTTTTGTTCTTTCGCAAACCTTCTGAACTATATTCCGAGTGTTAACAAAATCAACAGTATACTGTCCCGATTTGAATACTTCGTCCTCCAGCACCACTTGGAAAAATGGAACATTTGTCTGAATCCCTTCGATCTTCGTTTCAGCGAGAGCTCTCTTCATACGCGATATGGCTTCATCCCTAGTCTTCCCACGCACCAATAGTTTGAAAAGCAAGGAATCATAGTAAAAGGGAACTTCGTACCCTTCATAGATTCCCTCATCGACTCTGACCCCCAAACCATGGGGAAAGCGAAGCCTAGCAATAACTCCGGGCGAGGGGAAGAAGTCACGGGAGGGATCCTCGGCGACAATCCGGCACTGTATAGCGTGAGCATTAAGTCCCACCTCGTCCTGACTATAACTCAACTGCTCCCCGGCAGCAATCCTGATTTGTTCCTTGACAATATCAACATTTGCGGCAAGCTCAGTCACACAATGCTCCACCTGCAACCTAGAGTTGACCTCATTGAAATAGAATTCCTGAGTAGCCGGGATATAAAGGAACTCCACGGTCAACGCATTGACATATTGTAAAGCAACAGCTACATCGAGCGCAGCCACACACATTTTCATCCTCAAATGCGGTGACAGAATTTGGCAGGGAGCCTCTTCTATCAACTTTTGATACCTGCGCTGAACAGAACAGTCCCTCTCTCCTAGATGAATGACATTTCCATACCTGTCTGCCAGCACCTGGATCTCTACGTGCTTTACCCCGGTAAGAAACTTCTCTATATAAAATGAGGGAACCCCGAATGCTTTCTTACCCATGTCTTCCACATAGCGAACCACATTCCTCAACTCCTGTTTATCTTTAGCTACCGCCATACCAATGCCACCCCCACCACCAGCCGGCTTGACGATGACAGGATAGCCAACACTTTCCGCGACTTCCTCAACGCGAGCCAGTTGCCCCCCGCTCGATACAGTCATAGCCTCATCAGTTCCCGGTACAACAGGTATATTGAGCATCTTCATCAACTGCCGTGCTCTATCTTTTGGTTTGACCTTATACATGCACTGGCTTGGTGGCCCGATAAAGACAATCCCATGCCTTTCACACATTTCAGCGAAATGGGGATTTTCAGCCAAAAACCCGTAACCAGGATGGATAGCATCAACTTTACTTCGGATGGCAGCTTCAAGTATCCTGTCTACGTTTAGATAGCTGTGCAATGCTTCCGGCGGTCCTATGTGATAGGCCTCGTCTGCAAGCTGAACATGCAGGGCATTCCGATCAACATCAGAATATACCGCTACTGTATGTATCCCCATTTCTTTACAGGTCCGTATTACCCGTACGGCTATTTCGCCCCGATTGGCAATCATAATTTTGCGGAACATAAACTTAAATACCACTTAACTTACTTTGCTGGCCCGGAAACACGGCTGTTACAATATATCAAAATCATAGTTATAGCACAAGCTTTATAAAACCAATTTGGCCCAATTTTGGTCACTTAGAGCAGGCTCTTGATGACACAAAGGCGGCTACCAATCATAATTTAATTAAACCTATAGGCCTCTCTTGGCTATCTGGCTTCTCTCGCTTGCTTGGCTTTCTCTTCTACTTGTAGCGCACGGCGCAATACTTTTCCCACCATCCTCTTGGAAAGCTCGGTGCAGAACCCAAAAATCGGGGCACTTTATAAGCTTCTAGCTTCTCCCGGCAATAATTTTGCGACTCTTCTGACGTAGCCTGTGCAACCTTCCTTAAAGACAATCCAGACCTTTGCTGCCTCCGCCTGCCGCGGGTCAAATGTGCCGGCCAGGCACATTTCGGTTACCCCCGGATGGGTTGCCAGCACCTCCTAAACTTCCCTCGGCCACACCTCGAAGCCGTCAGGCTTTATCACATCCTTTTTGCGAGCCGTCGAAAAAAGATAACCATCCTAATCCAGGTAACCGATGTCACCAGTATAGAGCCAGCCATCACGGATGCCCTCAGGAGTCTACTGCGGACAATTATAGTAACCAACCATTATCTAAAATGCTTTTATTAAGACCTCACCGACTTCGCCCGGTTTTATCTCCTTGGGCACACCTGTGGTTCCACCACCTAACATGATGATAGAAGCTAAGTCTTAAGGTCTCACTTTCACCTTGGTGCGGGCTGGTCTGGCATGCTTCTTCAACAGGTCACTAAACCACAGGTCACTATCTTTAAACTCCATCGCATGCGGGGTATTCGGGTCTTTCCTCAGTGTATATTCATCACGCTTGGTTACGATGAGCAAGCGCAGTCCGGTATTAGGTTTAAGTCCGTGCAACACTGGATACCAGAAATTCAATACGAAAGCTATTCAGCACCCTCTTCATTGAGGGCATTTTCCAGTTCAGGCGGAGTATAAAGAGGATCCAATGGCACTATTATGCCACCAGCCTTCCAGATAGCGTAGTACGTAATGAAAATCTGAGGGATGTTGATGTCAGAACAACCACACGGTGACCTTTTTGACACCGTTGGCAACGAGTGCCGCCGCCATCTTATCGCTCAAATCACTCACAGTTTCCCTGGACGGTCGCCAGGTTGATAAATAAGCATGGCCTAGTCGGGTGCAATTTCACCACATTACCTAATAAGTCTATGGCATTATTCTGCGGATATGGTTCAAGCGTATGCGGGACACCGGAGTCATAGCTCTTATGCCACGGGTAGTCAGCCATTTCACACGCCTCCTTGCCATCAGTTTACGTAATTGCAACGCCTGGGCCTTGAGTTACTAAGAGATAAAGCGATTTGCGGGCATTGACAACTGGTCAGCGAGAACTTTAACATTGCGGAAGACTTTTACATGATTAGTTCTGGATTAGAGATAACCCGAAAACATGTAGAAAGAGTCTACGGTTTCACTGATGAAATCGTAGGAAATTATCCTGACCGCCTGGCAGGCACAGAGGCCTGCCGAGACGCGGCGCACCGGATAAAAGAGGAATTCACCAAGAATTGTGACCCCGGTTCTGTAAAGATAGAAGCCTTCACCATCCATCCCAAGAGTTTCCTGAAGTATATCCCCGGGCTGGTGGTGCTTTATTTTATCTGCACCATTATGTTGCTCCTGAGGCTCCCTGTGCCAGCATTTGTCGGTTATGCACTGGGAGTTTTCGTGTTTTACGCACAGTTCGCACGCTACTGGCATCTGCTTGACCCGCTATTTCCCAAAGCCACCGGATACAATGTCTTCGGTTCCATCGAACCCACCGGTGAAGTGAAGCAACAGGTAATAGTCGGTTCCCATCATGATGCTGCATATGTCTTTCAGCTCATCGCCCGCTGTCCCCGATATTATGCCAAGCTTATTAATACAGGGATATTATTTTTGTTGCTTGGATTCCTGACCGCCCTGGTGGAGACCATCCTGACCCTGTCTGATATCCCCATCCCTGATTGGGTAAATCCCTGGGTACCCGTGGTATTGTTTGTCGGCGGGGTCTTCCTGCTTCCGCTGGCATTCTTCACCACAGGACAGGTATCACCAGGCGCTGGCGATAACATGATTGCTGTAGCAATTGCCAATGAGACAGCAAAGCTGTTCCACGATGCCAAAAAGGCGGGTAAAAACCCGCTGCGATGTACCCGGTTGATAGTAGCCTCCTTCGATGCCGAGGAGGCAGGCATACGTGGTGCACAGGCATTCTGTAAAAAACACCGCGAAGAACTACTCCGCACCAAGACTTACGTCTTAAATATCGATACGCTCTACAAAGTCAAAGACCTTAACTTTCTAATCAGCGACCTTAATGGCACCGTAAAGCTATCACTTCGAATGGCGCAGGATTGTGTAGATATCGCAAATTCTTTGGGCTACCCAGCTAAAATCACCGCTTTACCCTTCGGTGCTGGAAGCACAGATGCAGCCGCCTTTGGCAAAATAGGTGTCGAGGCTACCAATATGGCCGGGCTCAGCTTTGACATCAGCAGGTTTGGTGAAGGCATTGTGTACCATACCCCTAATGACCTCACAAAATACATCGAGCCGGAAATTGTCGAGGTAGCCCTCAAAATCGTCAGAGATTACATACTAAAGAAAGACAAGGAATTTGAAAGCATTCCATATCAAAAACAGGGGCCAGTTTAAATTTCTGGACAAAAAGCCCCTCGCCACGCCGAAGAAGCATCCCAAGCAACCGGAATACCACTTAAGGAAATAGCGGAAATAGCCAAGACCATACTCTTCATTAACCGATACCTCGAACCCTCTGATGCCTGTACTCCGGGCTGACAACAGTATAAGCCATCATATACTTCAGCATTTATAAGGTTTAAAATCAGTTACGCTGGCACGGAACTACATAGCTGAGGCCATTACCAGTTACCGCACACGAGGCATACCAACGGTAGGACACAAGAAAAAATCAGGTATCCCTGGATGGGGGACTTCTGAACCACGAACACATCTGTCAGCGACAGTAGGGCCTGCGTATGCAGGCCCTCTTATCATCACTGGAGTAAAATGATGATGACTGTCGAAAAAGCTTACCTGAGCGATGTTGCTCCTGCATCTTCACGACACAGGACTGCACATAAATATTCTAGGACCAACAAGAGCAAATGATGTAGTGACCTGCTGAGCGGCAGTATAGCTACAAAATGCATGGGTGCTCTGGGCTACCTGAATGGCAGACTATTGGAAGTACTCTCCTAAAGCAGAAATATCGCTCTGTCGATTGGATGGGGATACTTACGCTGTAGCTCGTTGATAACGCTGTTAAATGTCTCAATCTATCTCAATGCCTTGAGGTGCGTTAGAGGTGGTAATGCTAAAGAAGACC
The DNA here is from genome assembly GCA_964549635.1 of uncultured Dehalococcoidales bacterium. Lineage (GTDB taxonomy): Bacteria > Chloroflexota > Dehalococcoidia > GIF9 > UBA5629 > VGNY01. Next base: position 55,683 of record CAZJVJ010000007.1, on the reverse strand, counting down.
TCTCTGGTGGACGAGTTCTATTCGCCCGCACGCCTCTGGTTATCTGCATCCGTAACTGCCTTAAAAATTCTAACTTGGTTTTGAATTGACAATGAAATGAGTGGTTTGCCTCCCGGATGATGCCAAATCCCGTGTGACAAATCCATCTTCCTCACCGTTATAGGTTATTCTTCAAGCCACTTTTCAGTGTTGATGCCGACAGGCTTCAAGAACCTCTAACCTACCGTGTTCTTCCATCCTATGTTCGCCTATCGGTGGAATCGTTTTGCAACTCGCTGTAGAGCGGGAGGCGTTCTGCGAAAGCGAGAAAAAAGCAAAGAACGGTTTCCACCCGCCGGATATTAAAAACTTCTTCGCGACGCTGTCACCCTTTTCAGCACAAGCAGCTTCAATCCAGGTAATTTATCGCAGAGGTTGGCCGCTCCCGAACCTGAAATTCTATCCCGGCCTCCTTGAACAGCTTAATGAAGGCATCATCAGCATATTTGCCGAAGGTAACAAATCGCTTTATTTTGGCATTTACCAGCATTTTGGCACAGAGTATGCACGGCGTATGGGTGACATAGACCGTGGCACCCTCTAGGCTAACCCCATGAAGAGATGCCTGTATAATTACATTCTGCTCTGCATGAATGCCCCGGCATATTTCGTGCCTCGTCCCTGAGGGTATGTTCAACTCGTCCCTGAGACAGCCAAGCTCAAGGCAGTCCTTAAGCCCTGCAGCAGCACCGTTGTAGCCAGTGGCCAGTATATGCTTGTCCTTCACCGCCACAGCACCGACATGATGCCGCCGGCAGGTCGAACGCTCTGCAACCACAGAGGCTATCTTCAGGAAATATTCATCGATATCCGGCCTGGTTATACCCTTCATTTCAACACAAAGAGCACCTTTGCAGCTTCTAGCCTCAAATCCTCCAGAGAGGACTCGTTTATGATGGTGAAGTCAGCCATAGCAATAGGCCCACCTTTGTTTGTGTTCTCCAGCTCGGCAATATCCCTACTGGCAGCCTCTTGCATTGTCAGAGGCCGAACAGGCCTATTCATAAGCCTCTGATACCTCGTTCTGGGCGATGCCCAGACCGCCACCACATAAAAGCGATCCCCGTAGCGGTTTTTAAGCAACGTATACTCCTCCCACGAGTAAAGCCCATCGATAACCACATCCGACGATTTCAGCAGGGCATCTATATTTGGCAGGTTCAGCTTAGCGTAGGCTGCCATACCGTGCTCTTTTCTCAGTTGCTGTCTGATGTAGCGTTCATTTTCTTCATTAAGCTCCAGCCCTCTCTTCCTGATTTCCTCATCAGTGATATCGCCGAACCTTATCTTTTTGAAACCATTACTCTCAAACACTTTAGCCACCTCTGACTTACCTGAACCAGCCATGCCTACGATTGATACTACCTTCATTATTTTCACTCTTCGGGCCAGATTTCCCCACATTATATGGAAAACTAACCGAAGTAGGCAAAGTGGCTTCAAGGGTATTACATGAGTCAGAGTGAACCAAGAACCACCATACTGTATGCCATCTATCGGGCTTCAGGCAACGATAAATCACTGACTTTTGAAGCCCTGCTTACCCGATGCTATAATTAGGCAAGACCCGATGACATCCGCACCTGAAATTAAACCCCCGCATATCGCATAACTACTATCGCTCAAGGAGGATATATAGAAAATGAAAGTCATTTCAGCAGTCAGGATTGTCATACTGGTTCTACTTTTTGCCTCACTGGCGATAATAAACTTAAGTTGTGATAGTGCAGGCTGCGCCGATGTCTACCTGGAAGGTGTCACTATCGGTTCAGTAACAGTCGAGGGCAAGCCGGTCACCGGGCTGCCAACACAAAAGGTAGACATACTACTTAATATCAACGCTGGCAGGATAAATATAAGCACATCCGGTCCGGAAACCATTATAAAGTTAAGCCCCTCAGGCACCACCATCGTCAGTGGCCCAAATGGCATAAGCTTCACAGGTGTCAAGCCAGAACAGGTAGAATTTAAGTGGCAGTCCACATCAACAAAGTAGTCAGGCGATGGATGTTTTAGACAGCCTCAATTCAGCCCAGAGACAGGCAGTGGAGACCATAGCCGGGCCATTGCTCATAGTCGCAGGCCCGGGCAGCGGCAAAACACGTGTTATCACCCACCGTGTTGCCTACCTGATAAAGGTTTGCGGAATAAGCTCCCACCGTATAATGGCAGTTACATTTACCAACAAGGCTGCCCGGGAGATGGCTGAGAGGCTGGAGAAATTGCTGGGGCAGACAGCCGAGACATTAACCCTGGGCACCTTCCATGCCATCTGCGCCCGCATCCTACGCCAAGAGGGCAGAGCCATAGGGCTTGAGCCCAGATTTGTTATCTATGATGAAGAAGACCAACTGAGCCTAATAAAGCAGAGCCTTCAAGAGCTCAACCTTGACCCTAAGCAATATACCCCCAGGGCAATTCAATCAGCTATCAAGTTTGCCAAGAGCCGATTACTCACCCCGGCAGACTACGCCCGGCAAACACGCAGCTATTTCGACGAAATAGTCCAACGGGTCTATGAGCGATACCAGTATTCCCTCACCCAGAGTCAGGGGGTTGACTTCGATGACCTGTTGATGAAGACTGTCCAGCTTTTCGATGACCGCCCGAACGTACTCTCTAAATATCAGTCACGCTACCTGCATATACTGGTTGATGAGTTTCAGGACACCAATGTCACTCAATATAAATTGATAAAGCAGCTGGCTGGTAAATACCGCAATATCTGCGTTGTTGGCGACCCTGACCAGTCCATATACTCATGGAGATTTGCTGATTTGCGCAACATACTCAGCTTTGAGAAGGACTACCCGGACGCTAAAGTGGTTTTGCTGGAGCAGAACTACCGCTCCACCCAGATAATACTGGACGTAGCTTCCAGCATCATTTCAGCCAATTCGCAACGTAAACCTAAACGACTGTGGACAGAAAACGAGGTCGGTATCCCTGTAACCGTTGTTGAGGTCTACAATGAAGATCAGGAGGCTCAGTTCGTCATCAGTGAGATAGAGGGGTTAATTAGCCAAAAACTGGTATCGCCGCGAGGTTGCGCCGTTATGTATCGGGTAAATGCCCAATCAAGGGCCCTGGAAGAGGCCTTTATTCGCTACGGCATGCCTTACAGGCTCGTTGGCGGCACTCGCTTCTACCAGAGGCGAGAGGTAAAGGATATAATTGCTTATCTCAGGTTAATCCATAATCCTGCTGACAATATCAGCTTGACCCGTATAATAAACGTCCCCGTGAGAGGTATCGGCCAGCGAACAGTTGCCGAACTATCTGCCTGGGCAAGAAATCAGGAGATGCCTCTATATGAAGCATTGAAGCTGGTAGCGGAGAAGAAGGGACCGACTTTGACACCGCGAGCCAACCATGCTTTAGTCAGCTTTTTGAATTTGATTGATGACCTTATGACAAAAAGCCGACAACTTAGACTTACAGAATTATTGGATGAAGTGGTGCAGCAGACAGGCTACAAAGAGTACATTCTCAACGAGGAAAATGGCGAGGAGCGCTGGGAGAATATTCAGGAGTTATACACCGTGGCCAGCGATTACGACGCGCTTAACTCTGAAGAGGCACTGGCCACCTTTTTGGAGAAAGTTAGTCTGATATCTGATGTGGACGAATTTGATGAAAAAGCCGACGCCACCACCTTAATCACCTTACATCAGGCTAAAGGACTCGAGTTCCCTGTGGTCTTTATCGTGGGCATGGAGGAAGGCCTGCTGCCACACCGGAGGTCGCTGAACGACCCTGAGGAACTGGAAGAGGAACGACGGCTGTGCTACGTAGGCGTGACCCGGGCACAAAAGCGAGTCTATCTGCTACACACTGAGCAACGCAGCCTGTTCGGCCTGAGTGCCAGGACTAAACGCTCCCGCTTCCTAGAAGACATTCCACCTCACCTCATAACTTACAGAGCCTTATGGAAGGAGGAAAAGGAGGAGCAGTTCACCCCAATCGCAGCCATTTACTCCAAACCAGCACCGAGATCAGTGAGTACCTTGAGACTGGAAATAGGTGACCATGTGCGTCACAGGGTATTTGGCGACGGTGTAGTCATAAACTGCTCGGCAAACAAAGACGACCAGGAGATAACCGTCGCCTTCGAAGCAGTAGGCATCAAGAGACTGCTCCTCAGCCTAGCACCGCTGGAAAAAATTGAAAGTAATTGACATTCTAGCTAATAAAGACAATTGACATCTATTCACAAAACACACATGCCCATCGGGGTCCTAGCTCCGGAAATCATATCCAGGATTGCTGCCGGGGAGGTGGTGGAGAGGCCAGCTTCGGTGGTGAAAGAACTGGTGGAGAATGCGCTGGATGCTGGAGCCACTCAGATAAACGTCGAGTCACAGGGCGGTGGCATAAGCCTTATACGCGTAATCGATAACGGTAGCGGCATACCAGCAGACCAGGTAGAGCTAGCCTTTCACCGCTACGCCACCAGTAAGATTGGTACGCTAACCGACCTGGAAAACATTTCAACGCTCGGTTTCCGCGGTGAGGCTTTACCCAGCATAGCTGCGGTTGCCGATGTTGAAATCCTTACTAAAAGCGAAGGTGACACCGTCGGTATCTATCTCTACTTCAAAAACGGGAATGTGATGAAACGAGAAAAACGCAGCCGAACTCGGGGCACCACCATTACTGTGCGTCACCTTTTCCGCAATTTCCCGGCACGGCTGAAATTTCTGAAGTCGGCAACCACTGAAAACGGTCACATTGCTAACCTCTTGAGCCAGTACGCACTGGCTTTTCCCGAGGTTAAATTCAACCTGGTCATCGATGGAAGGTTAAATCTGAGCACCCCTGGCAACGGCAACCTCAGAGACGTGATTGCCGAAGTGTACGGCGTGGAAGTGGCACAACAGATGCTGGAGCTAGAAAAAACCGAGCAGGTTCCCAGTGTAGCCGGTCTGATAAGCTCAGGTTCTCTGGCTCGTTCCAGCCGTAGCTACCTCAGTTTCTTCGTCAACCGCCGCTGGGTAAGAAGCGGCCTGCTAGCCCGAGCTGTTGAAGATGCTTACCGGGATACACTCACAACTGGAAGGTACCCCATTGTGGTCTTGAATGTCTTTCTGGCACCACAGGATATCGATGTTAATGTTCACCCAGCAAAGACAGAGGTTAAGTTCCGCAACAGCCAGACCGTCTATGCACTGGTACAAAAGTCGATAGCCAACGCTTTGGCCAGGGCGCCCCTGCCGAAAGTCAAAACAGCCAGCACTTCACTGGAAATGGCGGTAAGTCTGTGGGCAACGCAAGCAGACAAATCGGGACCCCTGCCCATCCTCAGAGTGATAGGTCAATTGGCCAGCAGTTATATTATGGCTGAGGGGCCTGAAGGGCTTTACCTCATTGACCAGCACGCGGCGCATGAGCGTATATTGTTTGAAAAAATCCTCGTCCAGCGCTCCCAGCAGCAGATAGAAATTCAAGGCCTGCTCGAGCCGGTGAACATTGAATTAAGCCCCAAACACGAGGAGATTTTGAAAACACGGGGTGAGTTTCTTAGTCAATTTGGCTTCATTTTGGAGCCATTCGGGATGAGAAACTATCTGTTGAGGGCAGTGCCAAGACTGATGAAGGATACAGATTTAGCTGAGACGGTCAGGGCAGTACTTGACTCTCTTATCACCGACGAAGAGCCACACTATCGAGAAAAAAATATAGCTCGTTCCCTGGCCTGCCATGCCGCAATCAAAGCCGGACAGTCATTAACTGCCGATGAAATGAGAGAGCTGATACGGCAACTGGAACTGACCACTCAGCCCCAAACATGCCCGCACGGAAGGCCTACTATGATTCACCTCAGCTCGCATCAGCTGGAGAAGGAATTCGGCAGAACAGGCTAGTCATATTTTTTCTGTTAGACTTACCTGAGCCACTCTTTGCCAGCCCGTTCATTGATACGACACAGCGGTAAGTCTGGCGAGGGCACAGACTTTCCTACACCTGGTATGAATCTGACACAATTCTTATTGCAAGAAGTACAGTAGACTATCTCATCATATCTGCCTTCCTGCGCCTTCTTCGCCCATTCAGGGTCGGTGATCAGTTGGCGCCCTAAAGCTACCAAATCCGCCCTACCTTGGAAAATAATAACTTCGGCTAGCTGTGGTGAATTAATTCGCCCTACAGCTATCACCGGTATATTCACTGCCTTCTTTATTGCCTCGGCTTGAGCAACATATGTCCCCATAGGCCACTTCTTAGAGGGCATAATCTGCCTCCAAAAACGACCATAAGAAACATCAATCACGTCAACACCAGCTTTTTTCAGGGCCGAAGCCAGTTTTATGCTCTGGGCCAGTGTTATGCCACCAACAACCCCTTCTTCAGCAGACAATCTCCAAAAGAGCGGGTAACCTTCACCAACAGCCTGCCTGATAGCCTTAACGCATTCCAGAGCAAAGGTCATCCTTTTCCTGTCACTGCTACCATATTTGTCGTTCCGTTGATTATCTAAAGGCGAGAAAAAACTGTGCAGCAAATAACCATGAGCACCGTGAATGTCCACAAAGTCCAAACCGACTTCCTTTGCCCTAGTGGCGGCAGCAGCGAACTTCCCAATTATGCTTCCGATTTCAACCACTGTGAGCTCCCTCGCTCCTCCCACAGGAGAAGGTGCAGTTAGCTCACCCTGGGTACCGTTGAGCCCTGCAGGAAAGTGAAAGCCGTGCCATAACTGGATGCCTACTCTGGCACCAGCATCATGAATATCTGCCACCAGTGATGACAGTCCTTGCAAAAACGAGGTTAGTCCCTCTTTACTTCCCCAGGCCTCTTCTGACGCCAAAATATCAACAGCAGTACCAGGCAGTATAATGGCACCAACACCTGCCCGAGCACGCTCGAGATAAAAAGCCCTAGCCCTTTGGGAACGAAACCCGAGGCCCAGCTGCATTGGCGCCATAATTATCCGGTTTTTGAGTTCCAGCCCCTTAATTTTCAGGGGGGTAAACAAAGCAACTAAATCTTGTTGTGGCATCGTCCTATCGGCATCTCCTTTGCTCATGATAACGTATAAAGCGGGCAAGCGCTCGAGCAGCGCTCCGAACCGAGAAATAAACAGGAACTCGCGCCTGATGACATTTCTCCTGGCAAACAATTGCGGTCTCCCAGCTTTCAGTTGTTGTAAACTGGTCAATGACCACAGCCATCGGTTTTGCGCCATCAGTGTAAGCCCTTATGGCATTATCGAGTATGGCCAGTGCAAACTCCTTGGGGAACGAAGGAAATGGTGGGTTAATACCTAAAGGTAAATGAAAAACAAGTATATCAACACCATCATAACCTATCAGTGTCTTCACCACAGAATAAACTGCCGGCGTATAATATTGAGCGGCAAGGTCAACAGGGTTGCTAAGGCCCGTACCAGCATCAGTATTAAGGAAACTTCTGAGTTTATTGCGGATTTCCTGGGGAAGTGGTGGCAGAATAAAGCCGGCGGAAGCGTAGATATCCGTGGCCACAACCGCAGCTCCACCACCGACATCTACAGCCACAAGCCTTCGCCCTTCAGGGACCCGCCAATACATAAAGGTAACCAGAACATCGGCCAGCTCCTCTAAACTAGCCACTGGAATGACACCTGCCTGCCGCAAAAGCCCATCCCATATTTTGGCTGACCCTGCCAGAGCGCCGGTATGAGAGGCCACAGCCCTGGCTCCTGCCTCAGTACAACCGCCTTTCATCATTATCACTGGCTTTGTTGCTGCCGCCATTTTCAAAGCTGAACTAAAGCGTTTTCCGTTTTTCAATCCCTCAATATAGGCAGCTATTACATCGGTCTCAGGGTCAGCGGTTAGATATTCCAGCAACTCGCTCTCATTAATATCTGCAGCATTGCCAAAAGAAATAACCTTGCTAAAACGAATGCCACGTTCAGCTGCATACCTGGTGAAATATATGGCATTGCCACCGCTTTGGCAAATGAAAGCCACCGGCCCGCTTTCCTTGGGATAATCGGGGGCGAAAGACAGCCCGGTTTTAGGTGAATACACTCCCATACAATTTGGCCCAATGAGCCTTATTCCGTTTTGCCGGGCCAGCTCACAAATCTCCGCCTCTAGCTGTCTCCCTTCCATAGTACCTGTTTCGCTGAAGCCAGAAGTGAAGAATTGGACTGCTTTCACACCCTTAGCTGCACAATCTCTAATCAATTGTGGCACCGAAGCTGCCGGAATACAGCAGATAACATAATCAAGCGCGTTTGGCACGTCTCTAACACTGGGATAGATTTTTAAACCACGCAATTCGCCACCCTTAGGGTTTATAGGGTAGATGTCACCCTTAAAGCCACATTCAATTAAAGCTCTCACGTAAATTTCAGCTATATCTTCATATGGCCGACTAGTCGAAACTCCCACTATAGCCACTGATCTTGGGTTGAAAATGAAGTTCAGATCTGCACTACCTGCCATTGTCGAACCAATAAACCTGACCTTGCAAGTTTTCGCGCTACTGGACTACATCAATGTCCACGATGAACAGATGGGGAATTTATACCCGGTAACAAACCTCGGGAAGCTCCTTGCCCGGATTGCTCTGTCTTACAAACCGTAGCATGTGACTGACACAGACAATGGCCACACCAGCTAAATCCTCACCCTTCATCAAACCTATATTATCGCCGCCAAACAGGACTTTCAAACTACTAGGTAATTCGTCATCAGCACGATTATAGACAAAAAATATTTCAACGCCGGGAAAGATCTCCTTGCTTATAGCCCAGTCTTCACCCACACCCAGTGATTCTACTTTACCGCCGATAAAATCGGCTAACCCGGACACGTCAGCCACATATGCCAGAGCTTCCTTTTTTTCTCTCAACGCTCCATCAAGCTGGCGCTGATGCGGGCTGACCGGGCCTTCTATCTCCCGCAAACTGACCAGTTTCCTATTTGTAGCTCCCATCTAATCGGCCTCCTTCTAAGACAACCTAAAGCCCGAGCTTAGAAATTATCTCCTTTGCCCCCACCCGAAGCGGCGAGTCTTCTGGTAGCTCAGTTATCGGACTCCCCTTTATCTCCAGCTCGGCAAGGTTCGGGTCTTCGGCTATGGTAGCGATAAGGTCAAGTCCAAAATTGTTTATCGCCTTGCTTATGTCTGGTGGCAGTCCGTTTTTAACCCGGTTTACCACCAGACAGATGCGCCCCACACTAGTGCGCAACTCTTTAATCAAATCCCTCATCCGCGACGCTGCAGTGATGCCACGCATAGTCGGGTCCGATACAATAATCAAGAAGTCAATATCTCTGGTTGTCCGCCGGCTGATATGCTCCATACCCGCTTCAGAATCAATGACCGTGTAGTCGTAGTTCTTAGCCAACCTGTCAATAGAAAGCCGTAACATGTGGTTGGCAGCACAGTAACACCCAGGGCCTTCAGGACGACCCATAGCTAAGAGATCAATCTTATCTGATTCCACCAGCGCCTCCCTGATCTTCATATCAAGAACATCCTGCTTGGAAACCCCGGGCGAAAGTCGTCCCTTTTGTATGTCCTCGGTGACATTTTCGCGGACTTTGCCTACTGTCTCGACAAGAGGCAGACCCAAGGCGGTATTCAGGTTGGTGCTTGGGTCGGCATCAATAGCCAGCACTACCCCTTTCTGTGACAATGTGTCTATGAGCAGGGAAGAGATGGCTGTTTTGCCCACACCTCCCTTGCCGGCTACCACAAGCGTCTTGGACATTTTACACCTCACCTAAGAAACCAGAACGGCGATTCCATCAGGCGCAATACGTTCGCCGCACTGAAGCGACCCTGAAAGACTGCACTATAACACGATAGAGATATGGATATTCATAAGCATGTGCACTTATTATACCTGGAAATTGTGATTGTAGCCATTCGCCAAGCGCCACTCAGCATTTCCCTAAACAGTGCATTTTAATGTATAATACGCATGGTGGTTTTAGTTTGGGTTATCACAAACTTGGTTTAAATTGCTTAATTCCTTCAAGTGCTGGATGACCGCGACTCAAGCCAACTATTATATGAAAGGAGGTCATCCAGTGAGTTTCCAGGACAAATCGCTTCAGTGTTCCGAATGCGGAACTACCTTCTCCTTCACCGCAGAAGAACAAGAACTTTTTGCGTCTAGAGGCTATGCCAACGAGCCGAAGCGCTGCCCACCATGCCGCCAGGCAAGGAAATCAGTGCGTTATGGGAACGGCGGCTATAGCTTCAGGTCTCAACGGCAAATGTTCCCGGCAACATGCGCCCGATGCGGTAGAAATACCGAGTTACCGTTTGAGCCACGCGAAGGTAGACCAGTATATTGTAGCGATTGCTACAATAAGGTCAGAATAAGCAGGTAACGCTGCTTTTTAAGGACATACATGGGCTGGGAATAACCGGCCTGTGTATGTCCTATCCAATATCAATCTAACAGAGGTGCTAGGATGAATATTTATGTGGGCAACTTATCTTATGACGTAACAGAAGAGGAATTGCGCGAGCAATTCGCAGCCTTCGGTGAAGTGGCATCTGTAACCATAGTAAAGGATAAGCGCAGCGGACAATCTAAGGGATTTGCCTTTGTTGAAATGCCGACCTTGTCCCAAGGCCAGGCCGCAATCAGCGGCCTTAACGGAAAAATATTTCATGAAAGACAAATGTCTGTCAGCGGGGCCCGTCCTCGTCCCGATAATAGAGGCAACCGTGGTTTCTATGGCAGTAAACGAGGTGGTAAGGGCAGTCGGCCGGGCAGAGGAGAAGGACGGAGAAGATACTAGCAAATAGTTAGGTCACCTGGTGGACTCGACAAGGTTCTTTAGGTTGTGAGCGAATACCTCTGCAAACAAAGATGGCAGACTATTGCAGTTGTAGTCACAAAAGTGCAGCATCTGTTCATTCCACGTCTCTAGCCTTTGCCGCTGGTATCAGACTCGGTGGCGAGAGCTTTATCACCGCTTTATATTCGGGTGGGCAAACTAGCTCACAACTGCCACATTTGGTGCACTTAGCCTGGTCAACAACCTTCATACCTTTAGCATCTGTGCTTATTGCTTTCACAGGGCAGGCCAGTACACAATGTTCACAGCCACGCTCACACCTCTCAGGGAGGATATAATAAGCAATCAGCCCCTTGCAAACCAGCGCCGGACACCGCTTCTCAATGATGTGAGCCTCATATTCACTGCGAAAGTAGCGTATAGTGGTCAACGCTGGATTTGGGGCAGTCCTGCCCAAACCGCACAATGAGCTACCTCTGATATCTTCACCAAGCTCCACTAACAATTCGATATCTTCGATCCTTCCTTTACCGTTGGTGATGTCTTCCAGTATATCCAGCATCTGCCTAGTCCCAATTCTACAGGTCGAACATTTGCCACATGACTCCTTCTGTATAAAGTCGAGAAAAAACTTGGCAGTATCCACCATGCAATTGTCCTCGTCCATAGCAATTATGCCGCCTGAGCCCATAATCGCACCGGCCCTGCGCAACGAATCGAAATCTACCGGTGTCTTCAGCATATCTTCAGGCAGACAGCCACCGGAGGGACCACCAATCTGAACTGCCTTGAACATTTTCTTATCTCGAATACCACCACCTATGTCGAAGATAAGCTCATGCAGGGTTGTGCCCATGGCCACCTCTGCCAGCCCAGTATTGACCATCTTCCCGGCTAGAGCAAATACCGCTGTACCTTTGCTGCCCTCGGTGCCGATGCTGGAGAACCAATCAGCTCCACGGGCCAGTATCAAAGGAACGTAAGCAAAGGTCTTGACGTTATTGAGAACGGTGGGTTTACCCCACAAGCCCGCCTTTACCGAATGAGGTGGCCTGGCTCTGGGCATGCTTCTTCTTCCCTCGATGGCATACATCAGGGCGGTGGACTCACCAGAAACGAAAGCACCAGCCCCCTCGACTATCTCTATATTAAAGCTGAATCTCGTGCCCAAAATATCATCGCCCAATAGCCCCAGATTTTTTGCCTGACTCAACGCTAACTTCAAGCGCTCAATAGCCAGAGGATATTCAGCGCGGATATAGATGAACCCGTCTCGAGCACCCACTGCATAAGCGGCGATAATCATTCCTTCGATAACCTGATGGGGGTCGCTCTCTAAAACTACCCGGTCCATGAAGGCGCCAGGGTCTCCCTCATCAGCATTACAGATTACATATTTGGGCTGGTCTGGAGCTTCCCTACACAGTTCCCACTTTCTTCCAGTAGGGAAACCAGCACCACCACGCCCCCTCAAACCCGACTTCTTTATCTCCTGAATTATATCGACCGGCCTCATTTTCAAAGCCATGTCCAAGCTGCTATAGCCCCCGTTAGCGATGTAATGATTTATGTTTCCCGGGTCAATATAGCCGCAGTTCCGCAGTAGCAAACGATACTCATGCTCAAATCGAGACACCTCTGGAATATAGACGGCTTTTCCCTCATCAGCTTCTACAGTGCCTAAAGCCAGTTCGAGACAGGGGTCATCATTCTGGACGTAGCACTCAACAAGAGTGGGCACAACCTGCGGTGTGACACTCTTATAGCAAACTGTAAAGGAACCTGGCTTGACTATGGTGACTAGCGGTTCAAAAGAGCAAAGCCCGATACAGCCCACTTCGGTCACCCGGGCTTTGATATTTCTTCTCTCTAGCTCGTTCCGAAAAGCTTCAACTACTGATAATGCACCAGCAGCTCGACCACAGGTAGCAGTACCAATAAGCACATTAGGCACTTCACCATGGTAAGCCGATTCCCAGTCCGCCTTTGCCCGGTAACGAATTTCTTCGAATGTCATCGCAAGCCTTCACTCGCAGTATACATCCAAAGCACTATTTGGACATACGCTCCAATACACCCTGGCAAAGAATAGCCCCCTAGGGCTTTAGCTTTAGCAACCTGGCGCAAAAGATCGGCTACATCTGTTTCTCTGGTTTCTCCCGATTCATTGACTTGATGTTCACCAGCACTTCCTCCACCTTCGGTGGTGTCATCTTTGGATAGACAGTGTCACCCACCACCACCACCGGGGCGAGTGCGCAGCAGCCAACACAAGCCACCCTTTCCAGACTGAACTGGTGGTCGGCCGTTATGCTACCGACATTTATGCCAAGCTCTCTGGCCACAGCCTCAAGGACTAATATACCTCCAGCTAAATGACAGGCGGTGCCCATACAGACCTTAACCGGATGCTTGCCTAAAGGAGTGAAGCGGAACTGATTATAAAAAGTGGCGATGCCGTATACTGTGCTCTCTGGAATCTCCAGAAAGTCAGCGATGACTAGCATCGCCTCCTTTGAAATATAGCCGAACTTGCGCTGGACTTGCTGAAGAAGGGCAATTAAATGGCGTCTGTCCTTCTTACCTGAAGTCAGAACGTCCGCCAGTTTTTTCTTCAGTTCTTCCACTTCTTGACGAGACCCGGCAGGTAGGCAGGTATCTCGCTAGCTTCCCTAGGCCCAACTATGATTTCCCAGCCCGGCAATGCTTCTTCCAGCTCACCTTTGATTCGGGCGACCTTGCCCGGGATGATCAGCTTTCTGTGCTTCACCTTGCCTTCGATCCCGGACTTCTTAATGAATGGCCCGATAGAGTCACCAGAAAACTTGCCAGCGGCCCAGCCGGTGAGCACACCGAGCCCTTCAGTGTCCTTGACGCACAGCCAGGACGGAACCTTGCTGCTTTCTATCTCAGACGCCACTATGAAGTAGGTGAGCGCCCAGTTGCTGGTAACCAATACTGGGGATTCGTCGCTCGGCTCACCAATCTCATAGATCTTCTGTTCCACGGACATCGGTATGCGCGGGTCTGTATAGATATTCAGCCTCTGAACTAACAGCGGCAGCAACGAGTACTGGTCAAAGTCCGAAAGGACTATGATGCCAGGATATTTGATAACAAACATGGCAGCGAGCAGAATCTGCCTTATCTCATCTTTTGCTATAAAGCAGGGGAAGCCAATAGTGGGGTAACCAAGAGGCCTGAAGTTCTGCTTCAAAGCGGCACGACGGATCAGAGTCTGATCCCTGATGGCTTCCTGCATATTTTTAGCGATAGGGTCCAGGACTATCTCATCAAGACCAGCTTCCTTCAGTTTGGTGGTCAGTGGTATCAACTCTTCCACGCTGTGCCCCCTAACCACTACCGGTGTCGGTGACCCCTTAATTCCAGCAATCACCTTATCGATGTTGTCTTTCGTCACCGGGTAAAGCAGCGGCCGCCTGTCACCGTATATCTTGCAGGCTGATAGTAGTGCATCCACATCTTCAGACATTAATATTACGGGAAGGTCGGTGCTCCCGTAGACCTTTTTGACCAGTGCTTCGAACTTGGCTCTGTCACCGGACTCAAACCTCAGCGCTAGGAGGTCAGCTTTGAGCGTGATCCCCACCCAGGGGAACTGTAGCTCGGTAATTTTCTTCAGCTTATCATTTATCTTTGCCTCAGCCTCATTATCCGAGATCAGCAGACCGATGCCCGGAGGATGAACAAAAGTCTTCTCGTGTCGGTAGATTACCTCTTCGTTGCCGATCTGAAGGGCATTTTTGCCCGTGCCGATTGTCACGAGTTTGATAGGTGGTGCTAGCGCTTCTTCCAGCTCGGCTTTAACATCTTCTGGCAGGTAAGGGCACTTATCCAGCGAAACGCCACCGGATGCCAACTTCATAGCAAAGGCAAAACATGTGGGAAAGCCACATTCACGGCAATTCTTCTTGCCTCCATCAGGAAGCCTCTTTACAACATCTGTCCCTTTTAGCGGCATCGAAAAATCCTCCTAATTTATACAGGAAGTTCTACCTCACCCTTTACCCAGGGATGTCCTACTTTGTCCAAAAAGGCAATCAACTCATCAACGTTCTTAACATCTTCCTCTGTAGCAATCTTGTCATAAAGGTCAGGGGGTATGGCGTCCTTATATCTCTCTTTTATCTCCTTTGGCATCCAGACACAGCGTCTAATGCCACCATCAGCATACAGGAATTTTGGCGACCGCAGATACTCCAGCGCTATGCCCAGAAAACCCTCCACCTGCCTGCCACCGCTGGTGTCCGCAGCCATGGAAGAGAAGGGAAGGCCAACTACAGTGGGACCAACGAAATCACGATGCACAAGACCAAAGGCATCAACTTCTGGGATATAGAACCAGATTGCTTGGAAGCAACCACAAGATGTATGTGGATGCCCAAAGGCGCTGTGCAGATAAACCCGGTTAAAAGTCCCCATCGATTTCACCCCGGCTAACTCGTTACAGCCGCTGTATTCACCCCTTATCGGGTCAAGACATTCGCCCTTTTTCACCTCCTGCACCGGGCCCTCAGGGTCAAGCTTATAAGCTGCCCTGCCATCAAACCAGCTTATAGCTCCGCAATTGGCTACCCTCTCCGGAGTGGCAATGCAGATGTGTGTTGGGGCAAAGCTCTGACAAAGTGCGCAACTGTAGAATTCCTCCACGTCCGCCTCTTTCAAGCCACGAGCTCTTTCGTCCCTAGCTTTATAGACTTCTCTAGCCTTAACTATCAGTTCCTCCACCTTCTTCTCATCGGTAACAAAAGTTATCGACATCTTCTCGATAACGTCCAGCTCAGAGGTATAAAGAAATATCAGTATTTTGCCGATCTCCTCAAGCGTATTAAGCCCTTTATTGAATGAGTCCTTGCTGAGCCTGATCCAAATTTCGTCCCTCTGGTTCATATGATACACACCTTCGATGTAGTTAATATAGAGGTGTATCCTTCTCTCAAGGACTGGCTCCATGTCTTTTTCCAGTCTAGCGCCAGCGACATCGATCATTAGACCGAGAGGATAACTGCCGCCTTCTTTCATATCTTTTATATCCGGGCCGATGATTTCTATCTTCTGGTCTTCAACCTCGTCAAGGTTTTTCAGTGTCACCAGCTCAAACTTGTTCTTCACCTGGGGCCCGCCGAATTCCACATACATGTCGCCCTTTCTGATTACTTCGCCTTCGTACTGTGGCCCAACGTCTACTGGAAAAATTCCTGCCATCTTTATGCCTCCTTACTCCTGAGATTTGCTATTAGATTATCCATAAATTCTTTCCATTGTTCGTTTTTTCTGTAGTTCGTAAGGGAATAGCTGGCATGCGGGTAATAGAACTTGCACAAAGTCATAGTTTTAAGGTGCGGTGCATAATGCTTCAAGGTCGAAAGGCCCTGCGAACCGAGGTCTGTCCTGAACCCTAGAAACATTACCAAATCGTGGTTGCCTTCCTTTTTGACGCCTTTCCATTCTGGGTCTTTAAGATGGTTCAGAATCTCGATTATATCGTAGCTGCTGGCTGGCTCAACGCCGAGCTCAAGCAGCTTTTTCTTGGTATGAGCCGTGGCGCATATCGGGATATCAAGTGCTTTGGCTATGTCAACGCCATACTCTATTAGCAGCCTCCCACCCAGCGTTGTGGTAAGAGACCATGGACCAAGTACCAGCAAAGGCCTTTTAGCACGTTTAATCAGATGAGCATATTCGCTTGCATCTTCTATAATTCTACCCGCCTTTATCCCGGTTAACACATTCACTCGATGGTATGGTAGAGTCATGGTCATAATAAAACCTCCTCGATTTACGCTACCTTAGTAGACCTTATTGATTGCTCGACCGCAAGTTTAGTCATCAGCCCAGCACGGTGCATCAAAGTATCTTCAAACTCTTGGTCAATCACCATTGTCGCCAGACAAGGATACTGATGATGCAGAAGCCCAGCTTTTTCCACAGCATCTCTAACCCATACACCCATCAACCCATCGGCAACATAGGGACTACAACCGCAAGGAGCACCTCTGATAACCGACACCCGTTTTATTCTGTCTTTGTCCAGTTCTACATCCATTTCCGGTCTGCCGAAATATCTGGCGAATTCCTTGACATGTGGATTTAAACTGTCCTTTTCCGCCAAGCTGCAGAAAGGAACAGGATAGGCCATATCCACCCCCATGGATTCCAGTTTCCGCTTTATCTGCTTAGCCAGGCCCGGCGGCAACCAGGCGCGATTATCCGCTGGCGCAATAACCGCCTTGGCACCACTTTTCACCACCATATCCGGGATCATTTGAGCAACCCCGGGGTGTTCACCCAGGGAAAGCAATAAGTCGGCAGCCGGCAATTCTTTAGGCAGGAACTCAGCGGCATTGTCTATTACGGCAGGCAACTCAGCAGGTAGGGTAAAGGTGTACACCTTCCACTCAGACGGTCCATACCGCCGCACGTTATCGGCAATTCTCTGGCCGTAATAGCCCTGTACAGCTATCAAAATGCGCATCAAACCTCCCTTTTAAACCCCTTAGTGCACAACCGCTTCTAAAGGCACCTCCGACGGATAAGTCCCTATTAAGGTGGGCAGGGTCAAAACCGGTTTCTCCTTCCAGCCGACTTTCTCCAAGTGTGCCATCACTTCCTTCTTATAGAAGATAGGTATATCTGTAGCCTTTCTAACGAAAAGATGAATGTCATCAGGCAGCGTGCCCAAGTACTGCTTATGTAGGGCAATATAATGCGTAAGCTTTAACTGCCGCCCCTGAGCAGTATCATTCTTCCTGATGCATAGCTTAGCTATGGTAACCATCGCCCTTTCCTTGGACTCGACAACGGTAATTAAGTGCTCTGGCGACGGCTCCTCTGTATTTACCAGCTTCTTTTCCCTGCCATCCATCACCGTCCAGTCATCCTCCTCCTTCCGGCTCACGTAAAGCCTTCTATATTTTGAACCATGGGGACCGATGACTACCGGTATTCCCAGTCGATTGCACCCGGTGGCAATCGCCGCTGCCTTCTGGGAGTAAGGCCCCCAGGCAAGACCACAAGCACCAACTCGATTCAAAATGTAGTCGGCTATAACCTCGTAATTGCCCCGCAAAGGCAGGGTGGCAAAAATGTTAGCTACCTTCATAGCGGCACCAGTGATATGGGAATTAGCCACACAGGAGCCGACATTAAGAATGCCACCGGCATCGAAATCAGGCGGGTACTTCTCATAAAGGGTCTTACCTTCCTTGTCTTTCTTCATCCCTGCCACCATGGCAGCACAGCCGCTGAGCACCACGATATACTTCCGCTTGGCGAATTCCTCAGCGATCTCGGCTACTTCAGTGATCTCCTCCGGGTAGTTGGAACAGCCAACAATGGCAATAATACCGGGTATGGTACCCAAAACTATAGGCGCACCCACCTTTCTTATCTCCACATCCATTATCGGCCCACGCCCTACCCTTAATTTCCAGGATTCCCAACTAGCGGCAGCTTGCATCATCCTTATTATTGGCACATGACGTGGACATTCCTGGTCACACTTGCCACAGCCGATGCATCTGTTAAATACATCCACCAGCGGCTGCAGATTACCGTTCTTGGCAGCTTCAATAGCATCACCAACTGGAAGCAAGTTCGGGCAGACCTGACTGCACAAATTGCACAGCCGATGGTCTTTAGCTAAATCGGGCACCTCTTCTGGCTTGGTCAACACCTTATTCCTCTTCGGTGCCAGCTCCAAAGCCACCCTAACCGCCACCTCAGCAGCTTTCTCAGGGTCGAAAATCAACGTCTGCTTCCCATTATCGACCATCTCTTTGACTATTTCATTGGCTTCTTTCTTGGTCACATCCTCAAGCCCGTAGCATATCTTATCATTGGTGGCAATCAAGGCAGTGCCCACTTTACGCGCTTCCTCTGGCATATCACATCGGACACATTGCTCATCAGTAACAATCACATCGGCAATGCCGCACCTTATGAAGAAGAGCTGCCGCGATAGCGGACCTACCACTTTGGCTCTATCGCTATATCTGATCACCTCCTGAGCAGTACAACAGATGCCAGCAACTTCTACTTTATCCTGCAGGCCGTTTGCATTTATATAATCAACAATTGGAATAGCCGTAACCGGATTATGCCCAATCAAAAGGATAACTGGCTTTGTCCTGTCCACTGCTCCCCAACCTAGACCAACGAGTGGCGTGTCAGCTCTAGACGTCGGGTAACCAAAACCCACGATTTCAGCAATGTCACACACTTCCAAGGCTACGTGGTCCAACATTCCAGCATGCAGAGCTTTGGACTCATAGTCAAGAGCCGACCCCTCCTGACCCGTATGCAGCGATGAGATTAGGTGGATAAGCTGGCTCTCCACGTACTCAATGGCTTTCTCAAGGTCACCAAGGGTTTCCGGTTTAAGCCCGAGGACTGTCCGGATGTGCGGTGCCTCTACCAGTATCTGGTCACCAAGATTGATTTTATAATCACGACCATATTTCTCGATTAAATAGTGCAACACGTGGCGACCGTGCGCTCCATGAGCCGCCATGCCCATACAACAGGCCAGCAGGACAATTCTGGCCTGCTGTGCAGAAATATCAATACCACAAGCGCCCTTCTTATCACCTGTGAGGTCGCATTTGCCATACGTGCAAAAACAGCATAAATCGCACATGGGAGCATAGAAAGGCTTATAAGTCTTAAGTAGCCGCATATCCCAGTTCCTTAAGTCAGGAAGCTCGGGCATGGGCGTGTGCCCCACAGGTTCCCATTTATCCTCCGCGCGGATTATTTCATTAACCGTTTCTCTCCGTAGATTTTTCTTAGCAACTACTGCCATTTTTATCCCTCCTTAGAGACTATAGCCTCCAAGTTTAATTATAGCGTTTTCAATAATAATTATCAATGTTAGATTTTACCTTCAATGACTTCTTTTATCAACTTCAAGCTTTCTGGCTGTCTCAGCACGAGAATATTAGCCCCAGCCAGGAGAAGGCTGAGGGCGGTGATGCATTCCCATAGAAGACCTTGCTTCTTGTTTTCCTTTGCCTGCTTAGTCCGGGCGCATTCACTACCCAAATCGGCAATAATCGGCATTTGCATGGTATTGTCGCCAAAAATGATACCGATCTGCTTGGTTCTCTCGATGATGGTAAAGCTGTATTCCATCCCATAACCCAAGGGCGAGCTTAGCGGGTCAATCACTATGCGCTCCCTGGGGAATGTCTTCAGCAGCTTCACATTTAATTCCTTCTCCAAGTTTATGTCCAACGGGGACTGAGCGATTATGCAATGCCCGTGCTCCAGAGCTGCCTTGCTTATAGGCTCATAGTTTTCCTTAGCCACCGGCCCTAACAGTAGACCTTCACCCTTGCATACCTCAGCCACCTTGGTCAGCACCTCAACATCTTTCGCCTCATCGCCGGAGCCGTATACAATAAGCGGCGATTTTATCGCCAATGCTACCTGCTTTACCACAGCAGCAGCTTTATCAGCTGGTGCATTCTCCCCTGCAGGGTCAGTACTCAACAACCGCAGACAAACAAGGTCAGCACCAATATCCAGACATTTTTTCGCCCATGCCACCGGGTCACCAACCACGTCTCTAAGTGGCTCAAGCTCCCATTCACTCCAATCCTTGGGCATGCAATCAAGGACTTCTAAAGCCACTCGAGGAGGGTTCTCGATTTTTCCCTCGAAAAAATGAAAGGGGAGAACACTCTCCCCTCCTATTTTTAAAGCTTTCTCTCCCTTCCCGATAGTCACCTCAGCCACTTTGCCAGTATAAGTCTCCAATGGTGCTTTGTATTGCATCACTCACTCCTTTAGCTTAAAATCCTAACCCTCAAGCCAGGCATGAGAATAAAGTGTCTCACCCATGAGCACTTTGGTGGTCTTTACATAATCTTGCTCCTGCTTGGACAAGGAAGCTAAATCAATAGTCTCTCCGTCCATCGTCCTATAAATAAGGTCGACAATATGTGGAAGCTGACCTCGATTCAAAAGTACAAGCTCCTCATCCAGTACATCTGCGATAGCAGAATATAACCCTTTTCTCCCGAGCATCACCATATAGGTTCGGTTGAGTATTCCCCTTAGATGCTCTGGTGTCCCGTTGGACACATTCGACAATCCCACGGTAGATTTCACACCTGGTAGTAAATCAGCCAGCATCCCTATAAACTCCAAAGCCTCTCTGACCTGTTTCTGGTCAGCGCTTACCGGCAAAATTATAGGGTCAACCCAGATATCTTCGTTAGGTATACCAAGCTCATTGGCATAGGCAACCGTCTCCATAATGCTCTCTATTCTGGAATCAACATCCGGCGGGCAACCTTTGTCGGTAAGCACTGATATGACTACATCAGTATTGTATTTCTTGGCCAGAGGCAACATCTGCTCTTTGCTGTCGGTCCTTCCCGAGGCTGAATTTAGTAAAGGCCTTTTCTTGCAGACCTTAAGACCCGCTTCCATAGCTATTGGGTTCAGCGTGTCTACAGATATAGGTAAATCAGTAACTTCCTGTACCATATTTACCAGCCACTGGGTCATCTCTTCCGGGTCCTTCTTCGCCGGCCCTAAGTTCAGGTCTATGTAATCAGCACCAGCATCAGCCTGCGCTTTAGCCAGCTCCTGAATTACCTTGGGATTACGTTCCTTGACAGCATCGCTGACACGCTTCGAAATAATATGAATACTTTCACCGATTAAAACCATTTAAGCCCCCCTAGCAGATTAGGAAACCAGCGCTGTATTTTAGCATCTGTTCATATAGTCGTCAACAGCATTTGTACCTAAAATAGTGGAAAATAAGAATCAACAAAAGCTATAATTGAACAGCCAAACAAGGTAATAGCTATGAAATCTTTGCATGATATTCTGTATGAAGTGTCCAAGCCCGCTCGCTACACCGGGGGTGAATGGAATACTTTTGTGAAAGACTGGAGGGCAACACCAATTCGAATTGCTTTAGCTTTTCCTGACATCTACGAGGTAGGCATGTCAAACCTGGCGTTGCCGATACTCTATAAAATTCTAAACGAACAACCTGATGTCCTTGCCGAAAGGGTCTATACACCTTGGGTGGACATGGAAGCGCTACTTCGAAAGCATAACATCCCGCTCTTTAGCCTGGAAACTAAGCACCCCCTCAGAGACTTCGATATCGTTGGCTTTTCGCTCGGCTATGAACTCACCTATACCAATGTGTTGAATATGCTTGATTTGGCTCAAATCCCGCTTTTCAGCTACCAGCGAAATGATTCATATCCCCTGATCATTGCCGGAGGTAGCTGCGTTCTCAATCCCGAGCCTATGTCCGATTTTATCGACCTGTTTGTAATCGGCGAGGCTGAAGAGACGATATTGACATTTCTAGAAGTCTTCAGGGCCTACAGGGGCAGCAAGAATCAATTGCTGCTACAGGCGGCAAAACTTTCCGGCATATATGTACCGAGTTTATATAGGGTGGACTACCATGAAGATGGCACCGTAGCCTCAATTACACCGAAAGTGACTGAAGCCAAGCCAACTATTGAAAGGCAGATAGTGACCAGGCTGCCATACCCGGTTACGATGCCCGTAGTCCCTTACATCGAAATAATCCATGATCGGGGAGCTATTGAAATCCAGCGTGGCTGTAGCCGAGGTTGCCGCTTCTGTCAGGCGGGTATGATCTACCGCCCAGTCCGTGAACTGACTGTCCCAGAAGTACTTGAAGCTATAGAAGAACTTGTAACTAATTGTGGTTACACCGAGGTATCCTTGGTCTCTTTGAGCACCGGCGATTACCACAACATAAGCGACCTGGTTCGCAGGCTGTCAACCAAATATTACCAGGATAACCTTGCCATCTCTTTACCTAGCCTCCGACTGGACACATCCTCGATAGAGCTGATCGAGTCCTTGCCATACCGCCGCAAGACCACTCTGACCTTCGCTCCTGAAGCCGGAACCGAAAGGCTTAGGCAGTTGATAAACAAACATGTCTCTGAAGAGACAATACTTGACACCTTTGCCGCAGCCTTCGCCAAAGGCTGGCTGAACCTGAAATTGTATTTTATGGTAGGACTACCCACCGAAACGATTGATGATATAAAGGGTATGGTGGACTTGGTAACTAAAATCGGCCAGCTAGGCAGAAAATCCGGGCATAAATCGCCCAGACTAAGAGTTAGTGTCGCTACCTTTGTCCCCAAACCACATACTCCCTGTCAATGGCTGGCTCAGGACACTGAACAAGAGCTAGTTCCAAAGCATGACTTACTCAAACGAGGCCTACATCGAGCTGGTATACACCTTTCATGGCAAGATACTAAAATCAGTCAGCTTGAGGCTGTGTTATCACGGGGCGACCGAAGGCTGGGAAAGGTTATCCATAGAGCCTGGGAATTGGGCAGCAAGTTGGACGCCTGGCACGAATGTTTTAACTATAATAACTGGTTGCGCGCTTTCCAAGAAAACGGGCTTGACCCTGCTTTCTACGCTAATCGACAAAGACCATTGGACGAACTACTACCGTGGAAACATATTGATATTGGAGTATCAGCAGCATTTTTAGAGATGGAATATCACAATATGTGGCAAGGCAAAGAAACTCCTGACTGCCGGAACAGTAATTGTAACGTCTGCGGACTTCAAAATGGACATCCAGATTGCCAGCAGAAATTTAAGAAACTAACTGTGAAATAGGAATTAAAAAGGAGAAAAATGACGGGTACCTCTTTACCTTCAGAATCTGTGTACTGGCCATTCAAAAAATATTTAGATATGTATAACCGCTCACTTCAAGACCCTGAACGCTTTTGGGCAGAAGAGGCTCGCAAGCTGGACTGGTTTAAGACCTGGGATACCGTTCTTGAATGGCAGCCCCCATTTGCTCGCTGGTTCGTCGGCGGCAAGTTGAATGCCTGTTACCAGTGCGTCGACCGACACGTAAAGACCTGGCGCAGGAGCAAGGTTGCTATATACTGGGAAGGGGAAATGGGCGATAGCCAAGTCCTAAGCTATTCCACTCTTTACAGGTGGGTGAACAAGTTTGCATCTGTCTTATTGAATTTAGGTGTTAGAAAGGGGGATACGGTAGTCCTCTATTTGCCTATGATCCCAGAACTGCCTATATTCATGCTAGCCTGCGCCAGAATTGGCGCCCCACATACTGTGGTATTCTCAGGATTCAGCGCACAAGCCCTTGCTGACAGAATCAACGATATTCAGGCTAAGGTCCTGGTTACAGCTGATGCCGGTTTCAGAAGGGGCAAGTCGCTGGAATTGAAGAATATCAGCGACGAGGCAATAAGCCTGTCACCTTCTATTGAAAAGGTAGTCGTGGCTAGAAGAGCAGGCATACCCGTAAATATGAAACAAGGACGGGATTACTGGCTACATGAGTTGCTTGATGAGGCTGTTGCTTTCGTGCCTGCCGAACCGGTCGACGCCACTCACCCGTTGTACATACTTTATACGTCAGGAACCACCGGAAAACCTAAGGGTATTGTACACAGCACAGGCGGCTATCTTGTTTTCACAAACTCCGGCTACAAATGGGTCTTCGATGTTAAAGAGGAATCCGTTTATTGGTGCACCGCCGATGTTGGCTGGGTGACAGGGCACAGCTCCATCGTATATGGGCCACTGTGCCATGGTGCCGCTATTGTCCTTTATGAAGGAGCCCCCGACTACCCTTCAGTAGACAGATGGTGGGACATCGTAGAGAAATACGGGGTTACTATATTCTACACCTCGCCCACCGGCATCAGGATGCTGATGAAATACGGTGAAGATGTAATCAAAAAGCACAACTTGAGCACACTAGAGCTGCTGGGAAGCGTGGGAGAGGCTATAAACCCCGAAGCTTGGCACTGGTATTACAGGGTCATTGGGGGCGAAAGATGCCCAATCGTAGACACCTGGTGGCAAACTGAAACAGGTGGCACAATGATATCGCCAACCCCTGGCATAGAGCTGGTACCACTTAAGCCGGGCTCAGCCACCTTCCCTTTGCCCGGAGTAAATGCCGACATAGTTGATGAGGACGGCAAGTCGCTACCACCGGGAGAAAAAGGTTATCTGGTCATAAAATCACCCTGGCCAGGTATGCTCATGGGCATCCACGGAGACCCACAAAGATATAAAGAAACTTACTGGTCCAAATTCCCTGGAATGTTCTACACCGGTGACTATGCCATAAGGGATAAAGATGGCTACTTTTGGCTTCTGGGCAGAGCTGACGAAGTCCTCAAAATAGCTGGACACCGAATAGGCACCATTGAGATAGAAGATGCTGCTGTATCGCATGAGGCGGTAGTCGAGGCTGCCGCGACCAGCAGGCCAGACCCGGTTAAAGGCGATAGTATCGTCGTCTTCGCCACGCTGAAGCAGGGCATAGAGCCATCGTCGGAGCTTAAGGAACAGATAAGGCAGCATATTCGTAAAATGCTGGGCCCGGTGGCTACACCTGAAGAAATCTACCTCGTTGCCAGATTACCCAAGACAAGAAGCGGCAAAATTATGAGGCGAGTCCTAAAAGCTGTGGCCAGTGGCACTATGCTCGGCGATTTGACCACCCTGGAAGACGAGGCCTCCGTCCAAGAGGTCAAGAAAGCCTACGAAGAGCTCCAGAAAAGGATGTAAAACAACAATAAGATTGACCTCTCAATAGCTACAGCCGCCCGAAGGCACCGCAAGTCAGCTTTTCGCCCCTCAGTTTGCCCTATTCCCACGTGGGCTGTTATGACGGCCGAAGGCTATATCTAAAATGCTTTACACAAGCTTGACAAGTTCTAAAGTCTTTTGTTATAGTTATATATATGAATATATCAATGCTTATGCAGGTGTACTTTGATAAGGCCTGACCTCGAGCTGTACCGTCTGAAGGCGGAGCTATGCAAGACCTTTGCCGACCCTAAGAGGCTTCTCATCATCGATGAGCTACGCAGAGGCGAGAAGACGGTTGGCGAACTGGCACGGGTATTGGAAATACCCCAGGCAGTTATCTCCAGACATCTGGCAATTCTCAGGGATAGAGGGGTGTTAAGGCACCGCCGCGAGAGGACGAGTGTATACTATAGCCTGAGCGACCCTAAGATAGGCGATGCCTGTGACATGATGCATCAGATACTTCTAAACCAGATAGAAAAGAACAGAAAGTTGGCTGAAGGGCTTATACGTTAAACAGGAAGGGAGGTTTCAAGTCACATGTTATAACAGGCGCTTGAGGCCCGCACTGTGCCGAGATAAAAATCGTACAAACGATATGAAAGGAGAGAAATGGAGAAAAATGATGGAGTGACCATAGTGCTATTCAGTGGCGACATGGACAAGGTCATGGCTGCTTTTAACATCGCCATCGGGGCAGCCGCGGCTGGTAAGGAAACCAGCATGTTTTTTACTTTCTGGGGAATAAAGGCGATCCAAAAGGGAAACCTGACGGGCAAGAGCTTTTTCGGTCGCATGATGGGCCTTATGAATCGAGGCGGTATCAACCGCATTGGCCCCTCGCGCTTCAACTTCGGTGGCATTGGTCGCTGGATGTTCAAGCAGATGATGAAGGAGCATAAAATAAGCCCTCTGGAAGAACTGCGACAAACCGCCATTGATTTGGGTGTTAAACTTTTACCCTGTGAGATGAGCATGCAGGTCATGGAGATAAAGCGAGAGCATTTGATTGATGGGATTGAAGAGTCCTGCGGAGTAGCCACAATGCTGGAGAAAGCATTCCGCTCCAAGGTAACACTATTCATATAACGCTCAAAGGAGGGCATTAAGTGCCGCAAGAAATCAAGGCAGATATGAAACTAAATCTAGAGGGTCTTCTATGCCCAATTCCAGTAGTTAAAGTCAGTCAAGCAATAAAGAATCTTCCCGTCGGCGGTATACTGGAGGCTACAGCCACCGACCCCGGCGTTCTTGCCGACATACCAGCCTGGACGAAAAGCACCGGCAACGAGCTACTGGCCATGGAGCGCGAGGGTAAGGTAATAAAGTTCTTCGTAAGGAAAACTAAATGAGCACCGTACAGACAGTGGCGGCAGGGATGGTCTTGGGCGGTGCTGCTATCTTTTTATCAGGCACAATAGCCATTATGATGGCTGCGCAACGCCATCATTACAACGCCGAGCTGGCACCCATCAAAGGCTCACCAGTCAAAGGAGTACTCTGGTCTTTTACCTCTGGTATGGCTCCGTGGGCCAAGGAGAGCGCCCGCATACACTGGATAGCCTACGTCCGTGGTGTCATCTTCCATATCGCCATTTTCCTGGCTCCAGCATATCTGGTAGCCGCCCTGTGGTTGCCACAGATACCAGAACCACTGCGTCTTTCCCTAGGACTCCTGTTTAGTATAGGCACCATCGCGGGACTGGTTGGTTTCGGGATGCGGCTTGCCGACCCTATCATGCGGCTTCTCAGCACACCTGACGACTACTTTGCCTTGGCACTGACATCGTTATTCCTGGCATCTGCAGCGATGTCTACCTACCTGACAGATTATCTACCCGTCTTCTGGATTATCTCAGGGCTTACCATGGCTTACGCGCCCTTTGGCAAGCTAAGGCACTTCATTTACTTTTTCTACGTTCGTGTATTCTTAGGTCTGACATTTGGACGCCGCGGTGTACTGGAATAATAAAAATGACCGGCTCTGATATCACTGAACAGAACAAACTTGCTGTCGCCAGGAAAATGCTGGCGGAGTTGGTCGACCGCCGTGTGCTGGCTGCACTTGAGGTATGCGTCCGCTGCGGCATCTGCACAGAGAGTTGTCATTACTACCGCTCCAACCCGAAGATTGAGCACACACCATATTACAGGGCGGAACAGGTCAGACGCATTTATCGTAGGTTTCTCGATCCTGTCGGTCGTCTCTTTCCCGGCTGGTTTGGCGCTAGGTCAGCACCAGAAGAAGTGCTCTCTGAACTAGCACAGACTGCCTTTGCCGGCTGTACTTTATGCCATCGTTGCACCTTCGAATGCCCTTTTGGCGTGGAGACAGCCGAAATCATGAGGGTGATGAGGTCAGTGGCTACTGCAACCGGACACAGCCCGGAGATGCTCGTAGAAATAGCCAATGCTGCCATCGCCAAAGAGGAGAACGCAGACCTCTTTCGCGACATCTTCCTAGACCAGGTGAAAGAGCTGGAGAAGGAAGTACAAGACCAACTTGGCAGCTCCAAAGCCAAGATACCGGTAGGCCAGAAGGGTGCACGGTTTCTTTACGTACCTTTAGCCGGAGCCCATACCATTATTCCCCAGGCAATAATCTTCAACATCGCCCAGGAATCGTGGACTTTAAGCATGTTTGATACAGCCAACTACGCCGTTTTCCTAGGCGATGTTACTAAAGCAAAACGCATTGCCCAGCGTATCATAGGGGAAGCCGAAACATTGAAGGTACAGGAGATGGTTATCACAGAATGCGGCCATGGCTATACCGCAATGCGCTGGGAAATCCCAAAATGGCTTGGTTATCCACTGCCCTTTGGGGTGCGCAACATAATTGAAGTGCTGGACGAGTATGTCCGTGAAGGTAGACTGCCAGTCAACCCGTCCACAGATGGTAAGCCGATCACCTACCATGATTCGTGCAATCTGGGGCGTAAGGGCGGTCTACTTGAGGAACCACGCCGCGTCATACGGGCAGTAACTGGAGACTTTCGCGAGATGACACCTAACCGCATACACAGCTATTGCTGTGGTGCCGGGAGTGGCTTGGTTACAGTACCGGAGTGGACTGATATACGCCTGAATGCTGGAAAACTCAAGTCAGACCAAATTCGCCAGACCGGAGCTAAGGTAGTCGCCACCTCCTGTGATAACTGCCGTCATCAAATTAAAGAGTTAAGTGAGCACTACGGCTTAAATATCGAGGTAACCAGCATCTCTGAATTGGTAGCCACCAGGGCTCTGGCTTAACAACGACATAACAAAGTTAGGAATTAAACATAAAGCCAGAAATAGCCCCTATCGGCCTGCTCAGTTTTAGAACAAGCTAACACCAAGCAGGAAAGCAATCAAAAGCCCAAGCACAAAATAGATAAGCCAGCCCACAATACAAACGGCAATGGCACGACCCGTAGACACATCGAGCGCCTGTCTAATACCAATAACCGTAGCAATCAGAGCCCAGATTGACGAACCAAGAGAAATGAGCCAACCTAAAAACGGAATAAACGAGAAGATTTTGAGGACATTTGGCGACTGGGCAAAACCGATGGTTCTGAGCAGCTCACCCCAAGTAGCAGAGGTGTCTGCTCCTTTCAAGACGGTAGTGCCCAGAATATAAGTGATGCCTGCCCAGGCAAGCCAGCCGACCAGAGCCGCAGCCACACCCCCCAAAAGACCCCAGAGAAATATTAACGCACCTTTTTTGGCAACTATGGCAGCAATACCAGAACCTATACCTGCAGCCACGCTGGCTATTATTACCACCCACATCGCCGGCATTGTGGCTCTGCTGTCAGATTCGACTTCCTCATAGAGGGCAACTTCTAGCTTTGCTGCACGCAGCATACGGTTAGCCAGGGAACTGGTACCATTCATTTCGCCTCCTTTTGTGCTTTGGTCAGCCCTGCTAGTATATCAGACTTAAACATATCTGCCAAACATTCCTAAATAAGGGAGAGGTAAACTGATAGACAACTTACAAGTAAAACACATTTTGCAAAGCTTCAATGGTTTACGGAGATGATAGGATTGAGCCACTACACCATCTTCGCTTATATTTGCCAAAAACTGTATATCCCGCTAATATGTAGAGCATAGCTATAAGTTCTGACTTCAGAGTTGCCATTGGAAATAAACAGGAGGATTGTAGAGGATGTATGAAAGAATGCTCGTCCCGCTAGATGGCTCGGAACTGGCTGAGCAGGCTCTTCCCTATACTGAGGAACTAGCTAAAAATTTGAAGAGCGAAGTTATTCTGATAACCATCTGTTTGCCCGACGACCCTTTAGAGCGAGCCCTGACGGAGTACATTGACAGAAGAGCCCAGAGTTTCAACTCCCTTGGAATCAGGACGCGCTCATTATGTATTGAAGGGGAGCCAGCCACCTCAATCATAGATTTTGCCGAGAAAAATGATATCGGTTTAATAGTCATCTCCACTCACGGGCGTAGCGGCATCGGCCGCTGGCCTTTGGGAAGCATCGCCAACAAAGTTGTCCAAAAATCACACGTGCCACTATTCCTCGTAAGGTCGGGCCAGTTGCCAACTGCAAACAAAAAATTTCACAAGATTCTGGTAACTCTAGATGGTTCACGGTTTGCCGAGGCTATTATCCCCTACATTGAGAACTTAGCCAAAGCTATGAGCAACGAGGTGATACTGACCAGGGTCGTCGAGTCGCCGAAACTGCCGAAACTGGCAGCTTACCGGGAACGGGAACAATATGAGCAGGAATACACAACGAGACTGGAAAGGGAGGCAAAACGTTATTTAAGCAAAACAAAAGGCCTCCTAGCAGCCAAAGGCATCAGTGCCAGATCGGTACTCCTTTCGGGCAAATCAGCCGAAACCATAATACAATATGCCGATGATATATCAGCTAGTCTTATAGCCCTGACAACTCACGGCTTCTCTGGAATCACCAAATGGGCTTATGGCAGTGTTGCCTCCAGGATTATCGAGGGGTCGTCAAAACCGATATTCCTGGTACGGCCGCCCCTTCCATCTGCACAACCTTAACACAAAGCCAGTGAAAGTTCGCAGATAAGTTTGAAAGCATCCGCTTAAATTTTGTCTAAGCCGCTAATTTTAGAGTTGCCAAATGGAACGTAGATGGTACAACCTAAGCGCCGATGAAACCATACGTTTGCTTGGTTCGCATCGCCATGGACTCAGCGATGCCGAAGCCAAATTAAGGCTAGAGAAATACGGTTTTAACGAGTTAATTGCCAAGAAGAGAACTTTACCGTTATTGGTTTTCCTGAAGCAGTTCCTCAGTCCTCTGATATATATATTACTCCTTGCTGCAACAATCTCAATCTTGACACAGCATTACATAGACGCCTGGGTAATACTGGGTATTCTGCTGGCCAATGCAACCATCGGCTTTGTCCAGGAAACACGAGCTGAGCGAGCTATGGAAGCGTTGATGCAGATGGCAGCGCCGAAAGCCAAAGTAAGACGTGATCGCGTAGTCAAACAGGTATCAGCCAAAGAGATAGTGCCTGGAGATATATTGCTTCTCGAAACTGGAGATAAGATACCGGCGGATGCCAGATTGCTGGAGTCGTCCAATCTAAAAGTAGATGAAGCTATACTTACCGGTGAGTCTATGCCAGTAGACAAGCACACCACACCTATCGATGGCGACGTTATCGTGGCTGACAGAAAAAATATGGTGCACATGAACACCGTTGTTAACTATGGCAGAGCTACGGCTGTAGTCGTGAGCACCGGCAGGTCAACCGAGATAGGCAAAATTGCTAGCTCACTTGAGGAAATTGAGGTCGAGAAAACGCCTCTGCAGAAAAGCATCAGCAAGTTAAGCCAGTACATAATAGTCCTTGTTCTCTCCGTCCTAGCCATCCTGGTAATCGTCGGTATAATCAGAGGGCTGACCTGGCTGGAGATGTTCTACCTGGCAATAGCGGCTGGTGTTTCTGCCATACCCGAAGGGTTACCTGCGGTGGTTAGTGTAGTTCTGGCAGTAGGTATGCAGATAATGGCTCGACGGAATGCCATTATCCGCACAATGGTAGCAGTAGAAACGCTGGGTTCAGCAACTGTCATCTGTTCGGACAAGACAGGAACCCTAACACTGAGCCAGATGACAGTGCAGCGTATCTATGTAGATGGTCAATGGATTGAAGTGACTGGCGAAGGTTATATCCCACAGGGGGAATTCAGGCAGCAAGGAGAAATACTGAACTCGCAAAACAATCAGGCACTAAACCTGCACCTGAAAATAGGCGCGCTTTGCAATGACGCCCTATTAGTTAGAGAAGAAGACTCTTGTAGCATTTTAGGCGACCCGACCGAAGGTGCGTTAGTAGTAGTTGCTGCCAAAGCCGGGATGGACAAGGAAAAACTGGAGTTAGCTTATCCTCGCCTCGATGAAATTCCCTTTCAAAGTGAAAAACAGTACATGGTTACCCTTCACCCCCAGAATGGTGGTAGAGTCGCCTACGTCAAAGGAGCACCAGAAAGGTTACTATCGATGAGCAGCCATTTGATAAAAGATGGCAAAGTTGTCCCTCTGAAAGGTGCTGACATACAGGCTATTACGAAAGCCCACGCCATGATGGCCCAGGAAGCCTTGAGGGTTATCGCCACGGCTTACGTTGATTTCCCAGCCGAATTGAAAGAACTTAAAGATAGCGAAATCAAAGACAGGCTTATTTTTGTGGGGCTTTCGGGAATGGCTGACCCGCCTCGGGCGGAGGCAAAAGAAGCAATCAGATTATGTAAACAGGCTGGTATAAAGGTGATAATGATTACAGGCGACCATAAAATCACAGCTGAGTCTATTGCTCGCCAGCTGGAGTTGACGCCGGGGAAGACAGTCGCTGGTGCCGAGCTCCAAGAGATGAGTGACGAGGCATTGTCCCGGCAAATAGAAAGTATCTCAGTCTTTGCACGAATCGAGCCGCTACAAAAATTGAGGATAGTGAAAGCATTAAAAAGCCGCGGTCACATTGTTGCCATGACCGGTGACGGAGTTAACGACGCCCCAGCATTGAAGTCAGCAGACATAGGCATTGCGATGGGTATTACCGGCACAGATGTTGCCAAAGAGGCCAGCGATATGGTGCTGGCAGATGATAACTTTGCTTCAGTGGTAGCAGCAGTAGATGAAGGCAGGGCAATCTTCAACAGATTGCGTAACGTAATATTTTTCTTCATAAGCACCAACCTTGGAGAACTACTAGCCTTAATCCTATGCGTCTCAGCGATTGGCAAAGCACCGCTACTGCCGCTGCAGATACTTTGGGTTAACCTGGTCACTGATACAGCGTCAGCTATACCGCTCGGTCTTGAACCGAAGACCGGTGACGAACTGAAACAACCTCCAAGGCACCCAAAGGTTGGACTTATTTTCCCAGGATTGGTACTCCGTATATGTTTTTTGTCAGTGCTGATGAGCACCGGGATATTTCTGGTCTTCAATTGGGCGCATTCCAGAGTAAGCCTGGAAGAGGCGCGAACCATTGCCTTTTGCACCATGGTCTCTTTTGAATGGTTCAGGGCCTTCAACGCACGCTCTGATGAGCATACTGTCTTTAAACTAGGCGTTCTCAGTAATCGATGGCTCCTTATGACTATTTCCTTAGCCATAATGTTGCAAGTAGCAGTGGTTTACATGCCGTTCCTTCAGGTAGCATTTGGTACGATACCTATAGGAATTGATAAGTGGGGCATCGCCATTCTAGCCGGTAGTAGCCTCTTCGTGATCGAGGAGGCCCGCAAAGCACTGTTCCCAAGGCTGTTCACTTTGGGGAAATGGAGACCTCTTTCCTGAAGCCCGTATCTATCGCCAATTTAGACAACCAAGTTACCACGCTTGAGTTAAACGACCATCAGGGCTCCGCCAGTAAGGTAACCAGCAAAGCGCAGTCAGACGCACTGAAATGTCTTTTTTAGCTGGCCTGATAGCAACCTGTTCCAGTGTCTCATTAAGCGGGTCAATTTTGAAGGCAATAGCATCCATTTCAGCACGAAAATCTGCCTCAAGCTGCTGAAGCCTTTGTTCCAGAGCAGCCACGGTTTCTTTAGCACGCCCAACATCTTGAGCCTCTTTGGCAATCCGTCCGGCACCACGAGCGGCAGTTGTTGCCCTGCCCAGAGTAGAATAACTTACCGCCTTTCTGCCCACAAAGGCACCCAAAAGCGTGGCACCAACTGATATAGCTGTCTGCATCTTCTGCTGCTTGGCCTGTTCTGCTTCCCTTTCCACAACCTGCTGGGCACGGCGAATTTGCTCCTGCAAAGATGCAATTTTCGTGGCATATTTCTGCCTCAGCCGCTCGGCTTCCTCATCACGCTGCTCACGAGCTTTCTGCTGCAGCCTAACACGGAAGTCACGCTCTGACTCACCAAGATTGGATGCAACCTTGAGGCTCGGACTTCTCCATAAATCGAGCTTCTGGGTGCGGTAAATCCAATTGGCGAAGTCCCTGCTCCAATCATCATAACTCTTAGCTTTTCCAGCTATGACCGGGAGCTCAGCATATTGAGCTGAAGCCTGGGGAGATGCCTCCAAGTCAGATACATTCACCGTTAATTCCATCGCATTGTCCCAGCTGACAGGAATAGGCTCGCTTGTTATCGGAGCGACAAAAGCGATGTCATTTGTTAAGTCAACCCCAGACTTCACGTCAGTAAAGTGGACCTGTCCCACACCAAGCACTGCAGGTTGATACACTAGAGTGCGGTCGGAGGGCTGGCTGCTACGGATAGGAACAAAATATTGAGGTACATCAGGAGGCAGTAAGGGGCGCTCAGGATGCTTAATTTTCGCAACATCTGCAACGAGTCGTGTTTGCTGGGCGGGAGGCACGATACCAGTTCGAGAGATGCTCGGGGTAAATTGCCGTAAAGACATTACAGACTTTACTGGATCCATGAGCAATTTTATCTGGTTGCGGGTGAGAGGTCCCCTGAGGTATGACATAGCCCAGCGGCTCTCAAAGACCACAGGTAAGTCATCGTGCACGTTGTTCATGAGAAAGATACGGCTGCTAAGTCCAGCCAAGGTCTGCTCTATCACCCGCCGGTCGAACTGCACACTGGCAGTGGCGGCAACGCCCTCCAGACCCTCAACCACCCTCATTTTGTCACGCTCGGTCTGCAACCTACCTATGAACCAGGTACCCGCATTTGCCAGCCCCTTATAGTCCAGGTCTACAGGATTCTGAGTAGCCAGAACAATGCCAACACCAAAAGCTCGTGCCTGTTTGAGCAGAGTGAGCAGTGGGGTTTTTGAAGGGGGGTTTGCCACTGGTGGGAAGTAACCGAAAATCTCATCCATATAGACAATAGCCCTGAGGCTTGTGGTGCCAGACTGTGTTCGTGTCCAACCCAGTATCTGGTTTAAAAGTAAGGACACGAAAAACATGCGCTCAGCATCATTTAAATGCGCGATAGAGAAAATCGAAACCTTCGGCTTACCGTCTGGTGAATATAGCATTTCTCCTATATCCAGGGGTTCGCCCTCAAGCCAGGTGCCAAAGCCAGGCGCAGCAAGCAAATTATTAAGGGACAAAGCCAGTGAAAACCGGTCTTTGGCGGGATAGAATGATTCCAGGTCAAGCACACCAATCTTTGTCAAAGGAGGATTCTGAATCTGTTGAATCAAAGCGGCAAGGTCGAGGTCGCGCCCTTCTTTCCAGGCCAAATCAATTACGGAGGATATCAGTATATGCTCCCGGCTCTTAATAGGGTCAGCTTGTATGCCTAAAAGCCCCAGCAGACTAGTGACAGTGGTGTTGATACGATCTCTAAGCAGCTCGGCGTCATCAAGGATGGTAGCAGGAGGAGCCGCAAACGACTTCAATATTGAAACGGGAATCCCGGCATTGCTGCCCGGGGTATAAACAACAAAGTCCGCTGACTGACGGAGGCGCTGTATTCGCTCACCGCTCTGACCCCATGACGCCAGTCCGTTCTTCCACAGTTCTGCTTGTTTTGCGGCATATTCTTTGGGCGATAGCCCTTTCCTTCGGGCGTCATCCTCGTTTATCCATGGTGCAAAGTCCTCAGGTCGCAACTCTGGAAAGGTCAGCAAAAGATTGGGAAGGTCTCCCTTAGGGTCAATGACTATGGCTGGAATGCCATCCAAGGCAGCCTCTTCCAGCAAAGCTATGCACAGGCCAGTCTTCCCACTGCCCGT
Organism: uncultured Dehalococcoidales bacterium; assembly: GCA_964549635.1. Lineage (GTDB taxonomy): Bacteria > Chloroflexota > Dehalococcoidia > GIF9 > UBA5629 > VGNY01. The sequence goes on along the minus strand of CAZJVJ010000007.1, from coordinate 20,075 downwards.
CATGCCGACACAAACTGCATGCGTCACTAGATCCTTGGAATCATAGAGAAGCAGTCCTCCCTGTGGCTTTCTTGCAGCCAGATCGTACAGACGGCCTAAATAAAACACACCCAATTTTTCATAATCTTCTATCATGCTCATCCTCCCTGTTTTTCTAAACAGATGGCTCCGCCCACTGCCATACTCGTTATTTAAGATTTCATTGAGGGTCGTAGTTGCTTTTTGCTTCTCGTACGGTTCAATACTAATTTAACAGGTAACTATTGTCAAGCAGGTATTGACAACCAAAAAGGCTATGTTACAATAGTATTTGAGCTCTTCAAAAAATAAAAAGGAGGTCAAAAAGGCATGGCAAAAGGTAAGGCAAAGGGTACAGTACTTGGCTTGATCGGGTTTTGGGCATTCGTCGTCGGCCTGATTATTGCCCTAGTAGCAGGCGTCATGTCAGCATTAGGCATGGCAACAGCCATCATGCCTGCAGTCATCATTATCCTGATTATTCTTGGTCTGGTAATAGGGTTCTTGAATATTACTGCGAAGGAAATACTGCTTTTCTTGGTGGCAATCATAGCGTTGATGGTCGTTGGTGGCGTGTTTGCACCTCTTAAGACTTTCGGCATCGGCGCTATTCTCGACAGCATACTGGCATTGGTGGCTACTTTGATGGCACCTGCCGCTGTTGTAGTAGCTATAAAGGCCCTGTGGGCTGTGGGGAAGCCTGGCGAATAAGTACGATATCCCAGTAAACAACCGCAAAATATCTAAGTATATGCGCAGGCTAGCTGTTTCCGGGGCGCGACATGTTATTTCGCCCCCGGAAACGTTGTTAGGTCTGCGTTTGTTGTTTCCTGGATACGCCAGTGTGAAACAATTTGCTTCAGGCAGACTGCCCAATAGTGGGCCGCCAAACTTTAAGTGAAATGAATCCATTCAAATACAACAAGAGTGAGTTTTGTTTCAACCTGGAACTCAAAGAGAACTCTTCAAAATGGCAGCGCTACGCAGTTGAATTCCCCACCGCGCACCCGACCCAGTACAATAATGTGGCTCATGGTGAGTACTTTCAGCCACAAAATTCCAGCCATGTCCCTCTGGCAATCTTAATCCCTGGATGGGGAGACCGTGGCCTAATTCCCTGCAAATTACTGGCACCAGCCCTCGCCAATAAAGGAATTGCCTGCTTTATTCTTTACCTAGTGTTCCACTCTAGCCGTATGCCACAATTTATAAAATCTCGCCTCCCTTACCTTACACCTGACGAGTGGTTCGAAGGCTATCAGGCTTCAGTGATCGAAATACGACAGATTATAGATTGGGCAAGCAATAGAGCGGAGATCGATAAGGACAAGATAGGAATAGTTGGAATAAGCCTGGGCGGGTTTGTCTCATCGATAGCCATGGGGATAGATCAACGCATCAAGGCAGGCGTGTTCCTCATATCTGGTGGCAACTCGCAGAAAATTGTATGGAACACCAGGCACGATGCTATAAGGAAAAGCCATACCTGCACAAAATTAGAATGTCAAAACGCCCGCAGCTACTACGCACAGTATCTTGCTGAGGTGGCTGAGAAGGGGTTTGATAATGTGACCCCCATCAAAAGATGCTTTCAAACCGACCCGGTGACCTTTGCACCATACCTGCGCGAGCGTCCCATTTTTATGATAAATGCACTTTGGGACGAATATATTCCAAGACAGGCTACCATTGATCTCTGGCAGGCGTGCGGCAAACCTGCCATTTTATGGCTTCCCGGTACTCACCTCACCATCTGGTTATGGTATCCTATTATACGGCAAAGAATCATAAATTTCCTGATATCTTCTTTCACATAGCCAGGCAAAAGTTCAAACTACAGGCTTTGTGGCCCGTAGCAAGTTTGCTTCCGCATTCGACTTGTTGATAAAATACCAAGCGCTCTTTTAAGCTCGAGTTTAAGTAGGACAATTCTGATAACTCCTTTGGGCAATAAATTTTTTGACACAATGACAGCTCTCAAACTTATGTTTGAGCCCCGTTCCATAGCCTTTCTGGGTGCTTCTGCCGACCCTAAGAAATGGGGCTATCGCATTTTATTTAATCTCAAATTTGGTGGGTTTCAAGGAAGGATATATCCAGTAAATCCCACCAGAGATGAGATAATGGGCTTAAAGGTATATCGTAGCGTCAGTGATATCCCTGAAACACCCGACCTCGCTGTAATAGTTGTACCACCACCGAAAGTGCCTGGGCTAATTAAGGAGTGTGCTACCAAAGGAATAAAAGCCGGGGTTGTTATAACCGCTGGCTTTGCCGAGGTGGGTACAGAAGGCGAGATGTTACAGCGAGAAATCGCTGAAATAGCCCTTAAAGGCGGCATGAGATTTGTTGGGCCTAATTCCAATGGCATCATGAATCCCGCGCACAAACTTTATTCTCAGATGCCACCCCTTTTCCCTCCGCCTGGTCCAATTAGCGTCGTTTCACAGAGTGGAAACGTGGTAGGAACAATAGCACGCCTGACGATAGCAAACGGCTTCGGTTGCGCCAAATGCATCAGCAGCGGAAATGAAGCAAGCCTTCATGTCGAGGACTATCTTGAATACCTGGCAGAAGACCCGCAGACCAAGGTTATCCTCAGCTATATCGAAGGCTTCAAAGACGGAGTTCGGTTCTTCGAGACGGCTAGAAAAGTAAGCAAAAAGAAGCCCATTGTCATGCTAAAAGTCGGTGAGACACCAGCCGGGGCTAAAGCGGCGAAATCTCATACTGCGTCGCTTGCTGGCTCAGACGCTGTTTTTGAAGCCATGCGCAAGCAGGCAGGAATAATAAGGGTAAGGAATTTAGAAGAACTCGTGGGCACCGGTCTTGCCCTTCTATCACAACCACTACCTAAGGGCAGAAGAGTGGGCATAATCACCGCAGGAGGCGGCTGGGGAGTATTAGCTGCTGATGCTTGCGCCAAGCTGGGCCTCGACGTTGTTTCCCTGCCATCTGAGACCATCGCTGAGCTAGATAGCTTTATGCCAGCCTGGTGGAGCCGGAGTAATCCAGTTGATTTGGTAGCTGGCACCTTCGGAGACACTGTATTAAGATGTGTTGAAGTGCTCCTGCGCTGCCCGGTGGTGGACGGGGTCATCATGCTGGGACTAATGCCTGCCATGCCTCAGGAACAGCTCTCTAAGGCTGCCACAGAAGATGAAAGAGAACACTTGCGAGAGATTCTGCTTACCACGATAGCTCAGGTCTTCGAAAAGCTGAACGAACTAGCCAAAAAATATGACAAACCAACAATCGTCGCTTCTGAACCGCTCGCCTTTGGTGCCGCTCTAGCCCAAAAGATAACCCGCATCCTAGCACAGAAAACTTCGGTGTGCTATGATATGCCAGATCAGGCAGCTGCAGCCATGGCCAACCTGGCTTGGTATAGCGAATACGTAAGGCAAAATGGCCCGTATTAAAGACAGTTTAACGTGCTAACGGTCTTTTCCGGATAATATGACCAAACTGGATAAAGCTCTTTTTATTTTTCTGACTGTAGCCATAACGGCTACTTTGGGCTGGATCCTCTATATAGCAGCTACACCTAAGGACCAAGATAGGTTTACCGAATTCTACATCTTGGATACAGAAGGTAAAACCCTGGATTACCCAAGGGAGGTATCGGTTGGCAAGCCCTTTGACATAGTTATGGGAGTAGTTAACCACGAATACAAGATAGCCAGCTATGTGGTTAAGATAAAAATCAATGGTATCGAGAGCTGGGAGGTCAACATTGGCACACTAGCTCATGGGGAAAAATGGGAAAGAAAAATCAGTATTACTCCAAAGTTACTTGGTGACAGCCAAGTGGTCAACTTCTATCTATACAAAAATGGTGACGACCAACCCTATCGAAAGGAACCACTGCGCTTGTATATTGACGTCACCTTCCAATATTAGCTGCCGGATGTGGGTTGGAAAACTGTAGTCAGCAGGGAAAAGACAACTCCTAAATTTTACTCAGCATCTTGAGAGAAAGACTTTATGACACTATTGTGATTGGTGCTGGGCCAATCGGTAGCTACTTGGCTGGTAGACTAGCTCTGCTTGGCCTTAAAGTGCTGACTCTTGAGAAGAAAGCTTCTCTCGGGCAAAATATTTGCTGCACCGGCATCATAAGTAAGGAATGTGTTGATTTGCTGGCCATTGATAACAATATCGTCATAAGGTCAGCCAGCTCAGCAAAATTCTTCTCCCCCACAGGTAAAACATTCAGGCTTTGGCGCAATGATAACGTGGCTTACATCACTGACCGGCAAGCTCTTGACCTAATGCTGGCTAACCGTGCTCAAGAATCTGGTGCTGATTATCTCCTCGGTGCTCAGGTGACTGACATCCAAATTAGAGATCACTGCCTCCGTCTGGAAACAGATTACCAAGGGCAGAAAGAACTGTTTGAAGCCAAAACTGCGGTTATTGCAACTGGTTTCGGCTCAATACTACCCGAAAGGCTCGGGCTAGGGAAGATCAGCGATTTTGTCATAGGCGCGCAGGCTGAGGTCGAGGTGGATAATCTCAGCGAGGTGGAGATCTACATTGACCAATGCCTGGCACCCGGTGGTTTTGCCTGGCTGGTACCTACTAGAGACAATAAGGGACTGGCTGGGCTGATGACCCACCAGCAGCCCGAGCGTCATTTAAACAAATTCTTATTGAACCTTAAGGCCCAAGACAAGATAACCTCAACAGAGGTTATCCCAGGATATGGGGCTATTCCCCTCCGTCCTCTGCCGAAGACATATGCCGATAGAGTTCTCGTAGTCGGTGAGGCAGCAGGCCAGGTCAAACCAATCACCGGTGGTGGAATCTACTACGGTCTCCTCTGCGCTAGTATAGCTGCTAACAGCCTCCATCAGGCATTTCTGAGCGGTGATTTCTCCAAGCGGACATTGTCTTTTTATCAAAAACGATGGCAAGCCAAGCTCGGTAGAGAGCTTACAGTCGGCTTCTGGATGCACCAGCTACATCATAAACTCGGTAACCGACAGATTGAACGACTGCACAATTTTGTGGCTCGAAGCGACATACCTAGATTCATAACAGAATGGGATGACTTCTCGTTCGATTGGCATAGTAAGCTCGTCTTAAGTCTGGTTGGCACTATCTTCTGCCAAGCGATTAAATCTACGCTAAGGCAAAAGGCAACTACAAACTAATTTTGAATTTACCGGATGTGAAAACATAGATAATTCGGAGGAGGGCTTAACACTCTTAGCCTGGCCAAAAACATAACCTATTTAAAATTGGCACAGCTAATTCTTGTGGCTATAGTGCTGCCGAAATAAAGAAAGTGACTTTAGTTTTCGATGGTACGTGTGACCTAAGCAGTTCAATTAGAAAATGGTTTTTAAAGGAATTCCGGACAATAAGCTTGCCCTTGGATCATATGGAGCATAAATCAAAGACGCAGCAAATGCAATAAGCTCTGGCTAGCCCCTCGGTCTTGTCAACTGAATATTAAGTAATTATAATCAAAGCTGTGAAAGCACACCAGATCCACAGCTGGCAAATAAGCATTGCTCAAGCCCAGCAAATACAACAAGAACTGGCAACTCAAGTATCAAAAAAAAGTGAGGTTATCAACCCTCGCTTCATCGCCGGCGTCGATATATCAGCGCCGAATTCGGTAGGAATTGCCCGTGCTGCAGCTGTTGTACTTAGTTATCCTGAGTTGGAAGTTATAGAGGTAAAAACCGCGGAAAACAAGCTCAACTTTCCTTACATACCTGGACTTTTATCCTTTAGGGAGTCTCCTTTAGTAATGGCAGCCTGTGAAAAGCTGTCTACCGAACCGGACCTTCTACTGGTTGATGGCCAGGGCATTGCGCATCCCAGACGCTTTGGACTTGCCTCACATCTAGGCCTACTCTTTGATATGCCCGCCATAGGATGTGCCAAATCCCGTCTCTGCGGCATTCATGAACCAGTGGCCAACGAAGTAGGGGCATACACTGAACTCACTGACAACGGCGAAGTTATCGGAGTGGCTCTCCGAACTAAAGCCGATACGAGTCCTTTGTACATATCAATTGGTCATAAAATAGACCTCCGCACAGCCATACACTGGGTAATGGAATGTTGCCGCAGCTATCGTATCCCTGAACCATCGCGATTAGCCCACCTTGTAGCCAACGGTAAATCACTGCCCGTCCATCACGGTTACAGCCAAATAAAACTGTTCGATTAGCAATTGAGGAAAGAGGCACTAGCATGCAAGAGGAAAAGGAAAGGCTCGAAGCTTTACACCGCCAGATCTTAGATATAATGGAGCGTCTTTGACATCCCAGCCAAAGAGAAGGAAATCGCCAAGTTAGAAGCTGAAACCATGCAAGCTGACTTTTGGTCCGACCCCGTCAGAGCACAATCAATCATGCGCCAATTGGGAATCGTCAAAGACGATGTTAACACATGGCGCCAATTGGAGAAAAAAGTCATTGAGCTTCGTGATATGGCAATTCTAGCCATTGAAGAAAACGACCAATCTATACAAGAGGAACTCAAGCGTGACACGGAGAAACTAGCCTCCCAGCTTGAAGAGTTAGAAACCAGGCTAATTTTAAGTGACGAATACGATGCTAGAAATGCTATCTTGGCTATACACGCTGGTGCTGGTGGCACCGAATCCCAGGACTGGGCACAGATTCTTTTGAGAATGTACCTCAGATGGGCGGAGAGACACAAATATAAAACAGAGATACTAGATATTTCTCCGGGAGATGAAGCCGGTATCAAGAGCGCCACTGTAGAGGTCAAAGGGGAATATGCGTATGGTTATCTGAAATCGGAACATGGTGTCCACCGCCTGGTTCGCCTATCTCCCTTTGATGCTGACCACGCCCGGCACACCTCGTTTGTTTTAGTAGAAGTCCTTCCTGAAGCTGAAAAGGAAATTGATGTCCAGATAAATCCGGACGACCTAAAAATAGACACCTTTAGGTCAAGCGGGCCTGGGGGACAGCACATGCAAAAAACGAATAGTGCTGTTAGAATAACCCATCTTCCTACCGGCTTAGTGGTCACCAGCCAAAGCCAGCGCTCACAACACCAGAACAAAGAAATTGCATTAAAAGTGCTTTACGCTCGCCTCCTTGAAATAAAACGTGCTGAAAAAGAAAGGGAAAGGGCTAGACTCAAGGGAGAACGGATTGAGGCTGGCTGGGGAAATCAGATCCGTAGCTATGTCCTACATCCCTACAGAATGGTTAAGGATCACCGCACTAACTACGAAACCAATGATACCACAGCTGTCCTGGATGGAGAACTTGACGATTTCATCACCGCCTATCTGCGCTACACCTTTGGGGAGAAAAAATGAAAAAGAAATTAATTCCTCTAATACTGGCTATCGTTTTAACTGTCACACCGACTGTCACCAAAGCTCAAGGGAAGATTTCACTGATTGACAGCAGTGTCGAGATATTCTTCCCTTCAGCCTTGGTATTTAAAATCAAGGTTGAAGGCCAAAACGATATTACCAGAATTCGTCTTAATTACCAGGTTGATAGAATGAACTATGCCACTGTCATCAGTGAAGCCTGGCCAGACTTTGCTCCATCACCGAAAGTGGAAACAAAATGGACGTGGGATATGAGAAAATCCAGCCTTCCGGCAGGAGCAACAATACGATACTGGTGGACAATTGAAGATAACACCGGGGACAAACTGACAACACCTATAGACATCGTCCGTTTCGATGACCTTCGCCATCCGTGGCAAAAGTTAAGTGCAGGACAATTAAATCTCTTCTGGTATAAGGGTAGTCAAGCTTTTGCTGAAGAGCTAATGGCTTCCTGCCAAAAAGCACTTAAAAGGCTGGCTCAAGACACTGGCGTACAACCTGAAAACCCAATAAACATATACATCTACGCCAGCAGTCAGGACCTTAGAAGTGCTATGATTTTCCCCCGAGAATGGACTGGGGGTGTGGCTTTCACCGAATTCAACATCATTGCCATCGGAGTTTCGACTGACCAAATAGACTGGGGCAGGAAAGCTCTAGCCCACGAGCTAGGCCACATGGTGACCCATCAGATAACTTTTAGCCCTTATGGGGCTACTCTACCCACCTGGTTAGACGAAGGATTAGCTATGCATGCTGAGGGAGAGCCAGACCCTTATCTCAAATCATGGCTAAAAAAGGCCATCAGCCAGCAAAAACTCATTTCAGTGCGCAGCCTCTCCAGCCCCTTTTCAGCTAGACCAGAACAGGCCTACATATCATACGCCCAGAGCCAAAGCTTAGTTGAATTTCTCATCAAAAAATACGGCAAGGATAAAATGCTCCGCCTCCTGACACTTCTGAAGGAGGGCAACACCTGCGATGAGGCTTTAACTGACGTTTATGGCTTCGACCAGGACGGACTTGATAAATTATGGCGAGAACACGTAATCAGTCAAATACAATCCCATCTTGAATTCAAACACAAAGTCCACTGCACAAATAAACAAATCCTCGATCAATTACTAAATCTTCGTGAAAAAGTGTTATGTGAACTACCAAGCTCAATCAGATTAGCCACAGCATTAGGAGCTCGCTAAGTGAAGAAATCATTCACCGTTCGCGACATGCCACTGTCTGAAAGGCCCAGGGAAAGATTGCTGAAACTGGGAGTTGAAGCGCTTTCCAGTCAGGAAATCCTTGCGCTGATTCTTGGCCGAGGGACAAAAGGTGAGTCAGTAATTGTAACAGCACAAAAATTGCTGAGCAGATTTGGCAATATGAAGAACCTTGCCGCTGCTTCCATAGAAGAGTTAACACAGATAACTGGTATCGGACTAGCTAAAGCTGCTCAAATTAAAGCCGCCTTCGAGCTTAGCAGACGGCTGGAAGACACCAGCGATGAACTTCCGAAAACCACAGTTAAATCGCCGCAGGATGTCATCAAGTCAGTCAAAAGTCAACTGAAGAGCAAGAAAAAGGAACACTTTCTGATGCTTTCGCTGGATACTAGAAACCATTTAATAAGAACACACAAAATTTCAATTGGCAGTCTCGACTCCAGCATTGTACATCCTCGCGAAGTATTCAAGGAGGCTATTTCTGACAGCGCTTCTTCAGTCATCTTCGTCCATAACCACCCCTCCGGTGACCCCACACCATCAAAAGATGACATAGCATTAACCAGGCGCCTCGCTGAAGTCGGCGATATTATGGGCATCGAAGTCCTTGACCATATAATTATTTGTGACAGAGACCATCTGAGCATGAAAGCCAAAAATCTGTTTTGAGGTCTAGCCAAATAATGAGAAAGCAATGGTCAATAACGTTTTTAATTATGCTTATCTGCGCACTATCAGTATTTCTGACTATTAGCGGCTGCAAGCCACATGAAACTCAGCAGAAAGTGAAGGTCCTGAATTTGTGGGACACTGGTCCAATAACTCTTGACCCAGCCATTTCTAGCGAGATGGCTTCACACACCTACGTAATGCAAATTTTCAGCGGCTTGGTTCGTCTCGGCGCCGATTCAAAGCCAGCACCAGAAATAGCCGAAAGATGGGACAGAAGTAATGATGGTAAGACCTACATCTTTTATCTGCGCAGAGGAGTAAAATTCCACAACGGCAAAGAGGTTACCGCCCACGATTTCAAATACTCATGGGAAAGGGCTTGTAACCCTGCAACTAGATCAAAAACAGCAGCCACCTATTTGGGCGATATCATTGGTGCAAAAGATGTAATTTCGGGCAGAGCTACAAAGATATCTGGAGTCCAGGTTATCGATGACCATACCTTGAAGGTCACTATCGATGCACCTAAAGCTTATTTTTTAGCAAAACTGACCTACCCTACCGCTTTTGTTGTCGATAGGGCAAATGTGGAAACAGGGACAAGATGGTGGCAAAAGCCAAATGGAACCGGCCCATTCAAACTTACAGAATGGAAGGCAGGCAACAGACTCGTGCTGGAACCGAATCAGCACTACTACGGCAAACCTGCTACTACAAAGGTGGTCTTTCACATACTAGCCGGTATGCCTATGTCAATGTATGAGATGGGTGAAATCGATGTAGCCCCAGTCGATGAAACCTACATAGACATGGTGACTGATATAAACGGCCCCTTTTACAGGGAACTGGCCACATTCCCAGAGCTAAGCTTTTACTACATAGTCTTCAATACCAAAAAACCACCGTTTGATGACATCAACATCCGGCGTGCTTTCTGCCATGCAATAAATAAGGAAAGGATAATCAAACTAACCCTTAAAGGTATGATGACCAAAGCCGATGGCATTCTACCGCCAAACATGCCTGGCTATAATAAACACCTTCAGGGCCTCAGCTATGACATAGCCCAGGCAAAAAGTCTCATCGCCAGTTCTAAATACGGCAGCGTTACTAACCTGCCACCTATAAAACTCACCACCTCCGGCTGGGGAGGAAATATACCCGAATATCTGGGAGCTATTATTCAGGACTGGAAACATAACCTCGGGGTAGAGGTGACGGTAAGACAGCTTGAGCCGGAAATATTTTCCTACTACTTGAAGGAAGAGGCCGATGAAATGCTAATCATGGGCTGGATTGCCGACTATCCAGACCCGCAAAACTTCTTGGATATCCTATTCCACACAGAAGCTGAATATAACTCTGGTAACTATAGTAACCCTGAAGTAGATGCCCTCCTTGACCAGGCCGGCATAGAAACAGACGAATCCAAAAGATTTGCACTGTATCAGAAAGCCGAGCAAATACTAATTAGAGAAGCCGCCTGCCTACCTCTATGGTTCGGTAAGACATATGTTTTAATAAAACCTTATGTCAAAAACTATAAGGTGGATGCTCAAGGCATCCCTACTTTAAGCAAAGTCTATATTGAAAAGTAACCAACCCCAAACCATCATTAACTACATTTTCAATAAGTTGAATATGCTTTTTTCTCCTGAGTTCATCGTCTTAAAAAGCTCTTCACTTGTTCTTCAACTAAAAAAGACGCGTTAAAGCCTTAATCACCATCGGCATAGTCAGATCATGACGATGGCTCATTGTCGAACACCAAGATGAAGGAACGTTGCCAATTGTTACCTACTTCAATTATACTTTGTACTACCATATAAACTGGTTTACCACAAGAATTTCAAATCCGTATTGCACAACCAGCGATGCTGAAAGTTATACACACAGCAGACATACACCTTGGCCGAGAATTTCCCATCTTGCGTGAAAAAGGCAGAGAACACAGGAACCAGTTACTGGCAACTTTTGACCACATAGTTGACTTAGCGATAAATGCAAATGTTCCAATTATCCTTATTGCCGGCGACCTTTTTGACACTAACCGTGTGTATGGTGTGATTACCGGTAGAGTACTGGCAGCGTTTGAGAGACTAAAAAAGAAAGGCATCCAAGTATGTATACTACCTGGCACCCACGATGCATACAGCGACGATTCGATATACAGATTCCTGCACTTCCCGGCAAATGTTACCGTTTTCACCCCACAACTTCACCACAAGACCTATGAGGAGCTGGACTTGACTGTATATGGAAAGGCTTTCGACGGAAAATCATTTGGCCAGAGTCCCCTGCAAGGAATATGTCTTATCGAAAAGTCAAAATTCCATATAGGTATGGCTCACTGCTCTATAAAAATTGAAGGGCGTGTTGAAAAGGACGCCGCTATACTTGACACAAAAGAGATAGCCAGTTCAGGACTCGACTATCTGGCTTTGGGGCACTGGCATTCCTTTCAGGACTTAAGTCAGGGGAATGTAAAAGCCTTTTACAGCGGTTCTCCCGAGCCGGTATACATGGACCAGAAAGGCTCTGGATATGCGGTCCTGGTTACAATACATGAAAAGGGTAACGTCGAGGTCGACCCCCGTCATGTTGGAAGCAAAAAGTTCGATACGGTTATGATAGATGTTGGACTAGTGAAATCAATCGAAGACATCATAGGAATAATCGCACCTAAAGCAGACTCCAGTCTCATCCTTCAAGCAACGCTAGTAGGTCTGTCTGGTGTAGACCTGAATGTGAACCCACTGGAAATCGAAGACCGACTTCAGGATCGTTTCTTCGCTCTCCGAGTTATAGATAAATCCCATCCTGGACTTGAGCAAATCAGAGTTGAAGACTTTCCTGAAGAAACCGTCAGCGGTAGGTTTATCAGGATTATGCAGCATAAGATTGCAGGTGCAGGCGAAAATGATAAGGAGATCTACGAGGAAGCCTTGAAACTTGGCATTGCTCTCCTGCGAGGAAATTTACAGGTAATAGAATGGACCTCATAAACATAACAGTCAAAGGGCTCAAAGCTATCAGGGAAAAACGAACCATACATTTCACGCCGGGCTTGAACATAATTAAGGGAAGCGATAACGAAGCAGGAAAGTCATCATTGCGCCTCGCCATTACGAAGGCGCTTTTCCAGGACCCCACAACCACAAACAAAGAAATAATCGGGCTGACCAGCTGGGGCACAGACGAACCATGGGAAATCGAGCTGGAGTTTCAAGCCGATTCGAAACGCTACCGAATAGCCAAAAGTTTAAAGGACGGGACGTGCCAGCTTATTGACATCACCGCTGACACAATCATCGCCACAAATAAGCACACTTTCGCAGCTAAGATTGCTGAAATCACGGGCTGTCCCTCGGAGATATTCTTTCTAAGCACGGCCTGCCTGGAACAGGAGGAGATGATCAGGATAATCCCGCAGGGCACAACAAAGACAGAAAGGGGAGAGGCATTTGGCGCTATTAGCAAGAGGCTGCAGGCTACAATCAGCGGCTCCGAAGAGGCGGATATTACGAAAATTGTATCGAGGCTGTATAGCAAGATACATCATAAGGATGTTAAAGGTCCCAAATGGCATTTGCAGAAAATCGCAGAGCGAATAGAACTGCTTAACAGCCAGAAAATACTCCTTGAAGAAAAAATTAACAGATTGATGACAAACAGAAGGAAGCTGAACAGCATAGAAGAAGAACTGGAGGAGGTAAATAAAGAATTACCGCCAAAGCAACAACTGTTGGAGAAAAACAACAGGATAAAAGAACTCTCTGATGAAATAAAAGCAGACAAGGAACAATACAAGCGCCTTCAACGAGCAAAAGAACTTAAAAAAGAGCTTGATAAAATAGACGCTGAACTGACAAAGGAATTTGGCAATTTCATGGGCAAAGACAACCTGATAAATGCTCTGGAAACAGCCAGAAACGAGCTACACATTGCAGCTCAGCAAAAAAGCAGCATTCAAGAACTCGCAGAAAAACGACAAGTCAAGAAGCCAGCCATATGGTTGCTTGCATCTAGCATAGTCGCATCGATAGCTGGCCTCATAGGTGCTTTAATCGCCAGCGAGTACCTCGGCATTGCGTCAATCGTGGGACTGCTATTCCTGCTTTACTGGGTATTTCAGTACAAAGGATGGAAAGGCCAGATAAAGTTAATATCCGGTGATATAGCCGAATTGGAAAGAAAGATTCAGGAAAAGGAAAGGGCTGTAAGAGAAATACTGGGTACCCTCAATTTTAGGGACTATAACGAATATCTCAACCAGTTACAAAAATATAATGCCTTAACAGAGAAAAGAAAGGAGATCACAGACATACTACGAGGAATAACGGGCGACAAGGACTGGAATCAGTTCGAGCAGGAAAATGAGGATTTGGAAATAGAGATAAGTGCTAAACAGAAGGAACTCGAACAGTCTATCGCCTTCAAATTAGAACCTCTAGATTTGCAAAAACTTGAAAGCGTAGTCCAGCGACTACGAGACAGAAAAATTCAGCTGGAAACACAAAAGGGCGCGCTTGAGGAGTTTTTCCGTTACACAGATGCAGATACAGACCAGCTAGCAGAAATCGAAGAGGAACTGAAAGGGTTAGAGCAAGAGAGGGAGTTCTGGAATAGAAAACAGACCATTTACAACATAACGATGGAAGCCCTTGACCAAGCCCACAAAGAAACGCTTTGCAGGGCGGCCCAAATGTTGGAGAAGGAGCTCGGCAGATATGTGTCAATCATAACCAACGAAAGATACAGTCAAGTTAAAATAGACGAGACTGACCTGTCCATTAAAACCTTTTCGCCTGAAAAGAAAGACTGGGTTGATGTCACAGAACTAAGCCGAGCTACACAGGATCAATTCTATATAGCTGCTAGATTTGCACTAGTCAAACTGATTACAGAAGGAAAGCAACCACCGCTGCTACTTGACGATCCCTTCGTCAACTTCCACCCTAAGAGATTGGAAAAAACCATGTCACTACTGCAGGAGCTGGCTAAAGAACATCAAATCTTGCTTTTCACCTGCAGCGATAACTTCGACCACTGCGGCAATGTCATATCGGTCGACTGACATAGTAGCAATCAGGCTAATCGTACCATCTGGGAACCAGACATCACAACAAAAACGGTGGCGGATTTTCGGGATAGTTCAACAAATTACAACCAGTAAAAAATAAATACTATGGATGAACGCTTTTCTGCTCGAATGTTTGTAAGCTGGTATACAGCACAGCGGCAGATAGCCATTGAGGACCTTGGGGTAGCTCCCACAGTGGTGCTTTCCTGGAGCTACACGGTGGTGCAATCGTTAGCCGAAAAACTTTGTGCCAAATTATGCCAGCACTGGATATATAGAAAGCAATACCCTCTCTATGCCGGAGAACTTGAAGGTCACGGCGTCTCCTGCGCACTTGCCCCTATAGGGGCACCAGGCACGGTCATGATTATGGAAGAGATGATTGCCTGCGGCGCTAGTACTTTTATAGGTATTGGCTTTGCCGGAAGCCTCCAGCCCTCAGCTCCGTCGGGGACTTTCCTCATCCCAACATCCTGCGTCATTGAAGAAGGCACATCAGCCCACTATCTTAACAACGGGACAAACCCGGCTCCCAGCAGAAAACTTCTCGACTCCTTTCTGGCATGTTGTCAAACACAGGGCATAAATATCCTATCTGGCCCACTCTGGACAACAGATGCGCCGTATCGCGAGCTTATAAGCAAGATCAAGATGTATAGCCAACAGGGAGTCTTAGGGGTAGACATGGAGACCTCAGCCATGTACACACTGGGGCAGGTTCGCAAAGTTGAAGTGTGCAACCTGCTTATAGTGAGCGATGAACTATGGCACGAATGGCAGCCAGCGTTTCAAAGGCCAGAATTCAAGGCGTCAATACAACGCGCTATCGAAATTACCCTGTGTGTCCTGAAAGATATATATTCCACCACCTCTTAACTCCAAACATCACCCGCAAAGACATCCCAATTCAGTCTTTACTCTTACATACGGAGGAATCAATAGAGCAATGCTTGCATTCACCATCGCAGGGCTCTACATGGATAACAACATCGGTTCGGGGCAATCTTGAGCGAATATCGTGCTCCAGCAGGTCACATACCTTGTGAATCTCGTTTAAATTCGTGTCTTTTGCCATTACAAGATGAAGGTCCACGTGGCGCTGGTTCCCAGAACGGCGCGTCCGCAATTTATGAAAATCAACTACCTGCCCCTTCCAATCAGCCAGACAAGATTCTATCACCGCCTGCTCCGAACGGGGAAGACTGGCATCTACCAATCCAAGCAGCGGCTTACCCAGTGTGTCATATGCAAGTTTGGCAATATAAATGGCCATTCCTATAGCTATTATCGGATCCATAATGTTCAGGTCTGTAAAACGCACCACCAGCAACCCAACTAACACTGCTATGGCGGAATAAATGTCAGCATTGATGTTCCGTGCGTTGGCTTCCAGTGCAATAGACCCTGTAGTCTGAGATACTTTTCGCAGATGACGGGAAAGGGAAAGGCTGGCTATTACGGAGACTACCATTACCCCGATGCCTGCCTCAGCTATCTCTACGGTAGCTTTGTTTAGTATGCGCTGAACCGCCGAATAGACTATCAGCCCGGCAGTAATAAAAATGAGTACCCCCTGAACCACACCAGCTATGTCTTCCACCTTGCCATGCCCAAATGGGTGTTGTCTATCAGCCGGTTTGTTCGCGATACGAATGGCGAAAAATGTAACCAGCCCAGCAAAAAGGTCAAGAAGGCTATCCATCGCCTGGGCTAATACGCTAATGCTGCCGCTAAGCCAGCCGACCGCAATTTTCAGTACTATGAGCCCTAAGACCACGCCGATTAAGAGGTTGGCAGCCCCTCTCTCAGTAGAAAACATAGGCTGTTCTTTTTGCCTCCACGCTTCGTCGGGCTTCGAGTATACCAACTGCTCTACGACAAGACAAGCCCGCGCGCTAAAAAGCGCTACCTGTCAGATTTGCATTTTCTGTGTAGTTATGCTATATTAATTGTGTAATCTAAGAGAATTGTACAAAAGTGGGGCGAAGTACCCACTTTTTTGTTAAGAGAAAATAAAAATGGGGGTAAAGGTATCAAATGAAAACCGAGTTCATGGTCGCCCTTACCCAACTTTCGGCTGAGAAGCATCTACCTAAAGAAGTAGTGCTGGCTGCCATAGAGTCAGCGCTGGTTTCCGCATACAGAAAAGATGCTTTTCCTGCCGGCCAAGAAATCTCAGCCAAAATTAATCCCCAAACCGGCGAAGTGAAAGTCTACGTTAAAAAAATGGTGGTTGAAAAGCCGACCGACCTTATTCGCGAGATATCCCTCGCCGAAGCTCAAAAGATCGACAAGAATGCTAAAATTGGCGACGTCATAAGTATAGAATCTACACCTCCAAACGCTGGACGTATTGCCGCTCAGACAGCAAGACAGGTGATTTTGCAACGATTGCATGAAGCGGAACACCATGCTATTTATGAAGAATTCACCGGTAAGGAAGGCGATGTCATCACCGGAACGGTGCAACGCATTACCTCCGAGCAGATTTATATTGATATAGGCAAGACCGAGGCGATACTTCCCAGCAGCGAACAGGTACACAACGAACGTTATCGCATCGGACAGAGGCTCAAGCTTTACGTGCTAGGAGTAACCAAGACCACCAAGGGACCTGAGATAATAGTATCACGCTCGCATCGTAATTTGCTGAGAAGACTTTTCGAGCTAGAAATCCCTGAAATATACAACGGTATTATAGAAATAAAATCAATTGCTCGCGAAGCAGGCTATCGAAGCAAGGTCGCTGTAGCAGCACGCCAGCAAGGAATCGACCCTGTGGGGTGCTGTGTCGGACTGCGCGGTATCAGAATACAAAATATCGTACACGAACTTAACGGCGAGAAGATCGATGTAGTCGAGTGGTCTGATGACCCAGCGGTATTCATTGCCAACGCTCTTAGTCCTGCCCAGGTATCAAGCGTTGAACTTAACCACGCCGAGAACACCGCTAGAGTGATTGTTCCCGATAAGCAGCTATCCCTAGCCATCGGCAAAGAAGGCCAGAATGCTAGACTGGCAGCTAAGCTAACGGGCTGGAGAATTGATATCAAAAGCGTCTCGGTCTTCGAGGCAGAAAGGGCCAGTTTGGCCAAACAAGCGGCTGAAGCCAAGAAGACAACCGATAAGATTGAGGAGAGCGCCCCTGAGTTTGCGGCTTTAGAGGAGGCCATCCAACCGCTGCCTGTGGCTGAGGAAGAGGTGGCGCCACTCAAGGAAGAAGAAACGGAGGCAGCAACTGCAACCCCGACCAGCTACGAGCTGGTCTTAACTTCTGCCCTTTCTTCACCAACGAAATCCACAGAGGCACCCAGAATTCGGTTCGCTGAAGATATTTTGCCAGCAAAAGCAGATAAGTCCAGAAAGAAGAAAACTGGCAAGAAAGAGGTAGAGCTTCTAGAAGGAAAGGGTAAGATTAAAAAGGCACGTCCGAAGAGGCTAGAATACGAAGAGGATGAATTTGAAGAGCAATTCTAAAAGCAAAGAGCACGGCCTCAAGCAAAAGCATATACCTGAGCGCAGTTGCATAGTTTGCCGAGTAAAGAAGCCGAAAAAAGAGCTTGTAAGGCTGGTTTGCAGTGCCGGGACTGTTGAGATAGATTTCAAAGGCAAGAAGTCAGGCCGAGGGGCTTATTTGTGTAAAACACGTGAGTGCTGGCAATCAGGCTTAAAAAGCAACCGCTTGGACTATGCCTTACGCACCAGTCTTACAGTAGAAAACCGACAAGCTCTGCTAGAGTATGGCAACAGCTTGCCTGAAAGGGAAGGGTATTCAGTTGAGTGAAAGTAAGCAATCAACTAACATTAACCAGGGCAGGAATACCCGCGAAACTATAACCAGTTTGCAGACACCGCAACAGGTCAGTCTTCCTCAGGCTGTAAGCGTCAAACAACTGGCTGAGCTTCTCCATGTAAGCCCCATAGAAATCATCAAACAGCTCATGAGAAACGGTGTCATGGCCAATATTAACCAGGTGATTGATTTTGAGATAGCCGCGGTAGTGGCTGCCCATTTCGGCTACGAGGCTAAGAGGCAACTTAAATCGCCTTTAACAAAGCATGCTGTGACAACAGGAACTGGCAAACTGGTTCCTCGCCCACCGGTGATTACCATCATGGGCCATGTTGACCATGGCAAGACAAGCCTCCTCGATGCTATCCGACAAAGTAATATAATAGCCACTGAAGCAGGAGCTATTACACAGCACATAGGAGCTTACCAGGTTGAAATAGACTCACGAAAAATTACCTTTCTGGATACACCTGGTCACGAGGCTTTCACTGCTATGCGGGCAAGAGGGGCTCAAGTCACCGATATCGCCGTCCTGGTGGTAGCCGCTGACGATGGGGTAATGCCCCAGACTGTAGAAGCCATCAGCCATGCTCGAGCTGCTGATGTACCTATAGTTGTAGCCATTAACAAGATTGATAAACCTAACGCTAATCCTGACAAGGTTAAACAGCAACTTGCCGATTTAGGCCTACTGGTTGAGGAATGGGGGGGCGATACTGTATGTGTACCAATATCAGCCAAGAAAAAACAGGGCATAGACGAGCTTTTGGAAAACCTTCTCCTGGTCGCTGATATACTAGAGCTCAAAACCGAGGTGGACTGTCCTGCAGAAGGCACCGTGATTGAAGCCAAACTGGACAAAACCAAAGGGCCGTTAGCCACGCTTTTAGTTCAAAAAGGCATACTCAAACAAGGTGATATACTGGTAATCGGCGATACCTCCGGAAAAGTAAAGGCAATGTTCAATGATTTAGGTAAACACCTCAAAAAGGCTGAACCATCTACCCCTGTGGAAGTTTTAGGTTTAAACGCAGTCCCTCAAGCTGGAGATATATTTAAGGTAGTTAGTAACGAACGCGAAGCTAAGCTACTTCTAGAAAAAAATAGGGACATGAAACAAAGGCTTCTCACACCAGCGAAACCGCTAAGTTTAAGCGATTTTTCAGCTCAAATCAGTGCTGGTAACATAAGGGAACTCAACATAATACTTAAGACGGATGTGCAAGGCAGCATCGAACCGATCAGGGATTCGCTTGAGCGCCTCGGGGACGAGAAGGTCAAGGTTAGAGTTATCCACACAGGTAGCGGCAGCATAACAGAAAGCGATGTGCTCTTGGCTTTAGCCTCGAAAGCGATAATCATTGGCTTCAATAGCCGACCTGAGCCAGGGGCACAAAGATTAGCTGAGATGGAAGGAATAAGCATACGGCATTACAACGTCATCTACGAGCTTATAACAGATGTGGATAGGGCACTGAAAGGTATGCTAGAGCCAAAATACGTTGAGGTCACCGAGGGACAGGCTGAAATCATAGCTATTTTTGAGACAGGGAAAAAAGGTAAGGCGGCTGGAGTTTCAGTCAAAGAGGGCAAAATAAGGCGAGATTCTTTAGCCAGAGTTCTACGACGGGGTGAACTAATTTGCGAATCACGGATCATTAGCTTAAGGCGATTTAAAGATGATGTTAAAGAGGTGGCTGCTGGTTTTGAGTGTGGCATCAAAATCGAAAACTTCTCTGATTTTCAAGTTGGTGACATCATTCAGCTCTACCGTAAAGAAACAGTTACTTAAACTACGCTGGTTTAATTTTTTCTGCTAAATTAGTTTTTTCTCTCCATAGAACAAGCTTTTTAACCCAGAGGTGAAAACGGTGACACGGCGTGCCGAGCGCGTAAGCAGTTTAATTCAGCAAGAAATTAGCAAGTTACTTCGGGAACAAGTTAACG
>CAZJVJ010000006.1:0-100964 GCA_964549635.1 uncultured Dehalococcoidales bacterium | reverse complement strand
GGGCTTAAAAATACCTTCACCGGTGATACTCTGTGTGACCCAGCCCGGCCGGTTCTTCTGGAAGCCATACGTTTCCCTGAGCCAGTGCTTTCGATGGTTGTGGAGCCTAAGAGCAAGGCTGATCAGGACAGGCTAAGTGAAGTCCTGAGCAAGCTTTCGGAAGAAGACCCTACCTTTAAGGTATATACCGACCTTGAGACAGGACAGACCATCATCGCTGGGATGGGCGAATTGCACTTAGAGGTGCTGATTGACCGAATGCTGCGTGATTTCAATGTGATGGTGAGGGTCGGCAAGCCTCAGGTTGCTTATAAAGAGACTATTACTTTACCAGTTGAGGTGGAGGGTAAATTTATTCGGCAGTTCGGTGGGCGGGGACAGTACGGGCATGTCTGGCTGAAGCTCGAGCCTGGAGAGCGAGGTAGCGGGTTCAGATTTATTGACCAGGTTAGGGGCGGAGCTATACCGAAGGAATACATTCCAGCAGTTGAAGCGGGAGTTAGGGAGGCTCTAGAAAGCGGCGTATTGGCAGGATATCCTGTAGTGGACATTAAGGTAACGTTGTTTGATGGCAGCTACCATGAGGTGGACTCCTCTGATTTGGCCTTTAAGATGGCAGGTTCCATAGCTGTAAAAGAAGGTGTCAGGAAGGCTAACCCTGTGCTGCTAGAACCAATTATGAAACTGGAAGTAGTGATGCCCGCCCAGTTTTTAGGCGATGTCATTGGTGATTTAAGCTCGAGAAGGGGACATATTGAAGGTATAGAGACCCATGGTGAGACTTGTGTTATACGTGCCCTTGTACCTCTGGCGGAGATTTTCGGTTATGCTACCGTTCTAAGGTCTTTAAGTCAGGGTAGGGCCAATCATTCGCTGGAGTTCCAGTACTATAGCGAATTGCCAGCTAGCCTGGCAGATAAAGTGGGGGCTAGAGTTAAAGGTAAGTAAATGCCTAAGCAGAAGATTCGAATTAAAGTCAGAGGTTACGACCATAGGCTGGTTGACCAATCTGTGACGCAAATTGTGGAGACTGTAGAGCGTACCGGCGCTGTAGTTGCTGGTCCGATACCTTTGCCTACTCGTATTCAAAAGTTTTGCGTCATTCGCTCCCCACATATCGATAAAGATTCAAGAGAACAATTTGAAATTCGGATCCATAAACGGCTTATTGATATCTTAGACCCGACTTCCAGAACTATAGATGCCTTGACCCAGCTCCAATTACCTTCTGGAGTGGAAATAGACATAAGGTTATAGTGAGGAAATGATTCAAGGTGTGATTGGCAAAAAAGTTGGGATGACGCAACTTTTCCGAGATGACGGAGAAGTTGTAGTGACAGCTATTGAAGCAGGCCCATGTGTTGTCACACAGGTGAAAACCGAGGCTAAGGATGGATATAATGCCGTTCAACTTGGTTTTGGGGAAGCTAAGCGACTTAATTCTCCGCAGAGAGGCCATCTTAAAGGAACAGGCCAATTTAAATATCTCCGCGAGTTTGCTGTCGATGATATTAACTCTGTTCAGGTAGGACAGAGGGTTGATGTGGATGTGTTTAAGCCAGGTGATTTAGTCGATGTCACTGGTATATCGAAAGGAAAGGGGTTTGCTGGCGTAGTCAAACGGCATCATTTTGCTGGTGGTCCAAAGACTCATGGACAGTCTGACCGCCATCGTGCGCCTGGCTCGGTTGGTGCCACGACATTTCCAGGACGGGTATTTAAGGGAACACGCATGGCTGGCCGTATGGGCAATGAAAGAGTGACTGTGCGCAATCTTAAGGTACTTGAGGTCGATTCAGCTCGACATTTATTGCTGGTGAAAGGTGCAGTGCCCGGTTCTAAAAAGGGATTGTTGCTCATCAGAAAGGCTGTCAGGGGATAAACAGAATGCAGCTCCAAGTTTACAACGTAAATGGTGACATAACCGGACACATAGAAATAAGGGACGATGTTTTTGGTTTACCCCTAAATGAAGCCGTTGTTCACCAGGCACTGGTGAGGCACTTAGCTAATCGGCGGCAAGGCACTGCTGATACCAAAACAAGAGGTGAGGTGACTGGCAGTACCAGGAAGCTTTATCCCCAGAAACATACTGGTCGAGCACGTCGCGGCGATATTAGGTCGCCCCTGCTCAGGAAGGGTGGGGTGGTTTTTGGCCCTCACCCTAGGAGTTATCGCCAGTCGATGCCCAAAAAAATGCGGCGGTTGGCCTTGAGATGCGTACTCTCCGATAAGGCTAGTAGCGGGGCATTAAGAATTGTAGACAAGCTTGAACTTAACGAACCAAGAACGAAAGCGATATTGGATATGTTGATAGCCTTAAGAATTGATACCTCCGTCATCATCGCTACTGCTGAGGCTGAACCGAATATTATTCTGTCGGCGCGCAACTTACCAGGCGTTAAGACGATGCCAGCGCCTTTGTTAAATGTGGCTGATTTGCTTTGCTATAAAACCTTGGTCATGACAGTAGATGCGGTAAGGGTGGCGGAAAAGATATGGGGTGAGAAGCCAGTTGAGGAGGCAGTGAGTAGCGGTGGTAATTAGAACTTCGGGGATCAGATATGCATCTTTATGAAATACTGAGACGTCCCTTGATAACGGAGAAAAGTACGCTGCTTAAGGAGCAGAACCGGTATGCTTTTGAGGTGGCATTAAAGGCTAGTAAACGCCAAATTAAGGAAGCTGTAGAAACAGCATTTAAAGTCAACGTGATTAAGGTTAATGTGATGAACGTGCCGGGCAAGATGAAAAGGATGAGAAGGCGTCAGGTGATGACTCCATCATGGAAGAAGGCGATTGTTACCCTGAAACAGGGGCAAAAGATAGAGTTCTACGAAGGAGTCTAAAAAGCAGGGGATTAGAATTGGGTTCAGTTATTAAAAAGCGGAAGAAAAAAATGGCGAAACATAAGCATCGTAAGCTCCTTAAGAAGACTCGATGGCAAAGGAGACATCCCTAGAAATTTAGGGGAGGGAAGCTTTGGGATTAAAAACTTATCGACCCACTTCACCGGGCTTGCGGGGTATGGTTAGCCCCTCTTTTGAAGAGATAACCAAGACAGTCCCCGAGAAGTCCCTGTTGGTGCCGCTCAAGAAAAAGGCGGGGAGGAATAATAGAGGTGTGATAACTGTGCGGCATCGGGGTGGTGGCGCTAAGCGAATGTTGCGCATTATTGATTTCAAAAGAGACAAGCTGGGTGTCCCGGGCAAAGTAGCTTCAATAGAGTATGACCCCAATCGCTCAGCGCGCATTGCCCTCGTTCACTACGCAGACGGGGAAAAGCGTTACATTATAGCTCCTCTAGGGCTCAATGTAGGTGATGTCATAATGTCGGGCGAAGGTGCTGAAATAAAGCCTGGCAATGCATTGCCACTTGGTTCCATTCCGGATGGCACTCTGATTCATAATCTCGAGTTTGAGCCGGGCAAAGGTGGGCAATTGGTTCGTGGTGCTGGGACAGCAGCGCAGCTGTTGGTTAAGGAGGGCAGGTATGCTTTGGTTCGTTTACCTTCGGGAGAAGTCCGGCGGTTTTTGACTGAGTGTATGGCTACCATAGGGCAGGTAGGCAACGTTGAGCATCAAAGCATTAGGCTGGGAAAAGCTGGTCGGGCGCGATTGCTAGGACGGCGTCCTCAGGTGCGGGGTTCAGCTATGACACCACGTGACCATCCTCATGGTGGAGGTGAGGGTAGAGCACCTCGAGGCATGGCGCCAAAAACACCATGGGGTAAGCCCGCTTTAGGTCAGAAAACAAGACGCCGAAAGGCTTCGGATAGACTGATCGTAAAGAGGCGGTAGCAGGCAAATAGTTTAGTAGAGAGGACGAGCATGGTGCGTTCATCTAAGAAAGGCCCTTATTGTGATAGCAAATTACTTAAAAAAATCGAAGCGCTTAATCGCACTGGTGAGAAGGTGGTAATAAAGACATGGTCGCGGGCCTCTACAATTTTGCCGCAAATGATAGGTCATACCATTGCGGTGCATGATGGTAGGCGACATGTGCCCATTTTCATCACTGAAAACATGGTGGGGCATAAGTTAGGTGAGTTTGCCATGACTCGAACATTTCGCGGGCATACTAGTAAGGCACAAGTGACTGTTCAGGCAAGGAAGAAGTAATTCCATGAAAGTGTCAGCAATAGCTAAAGATGTTCGCATCTCACCTCGCAAGGTCAAGTTAGTTGTAGACCTGGTGCGAGGTAAAAAAGTTGACGAGGCTTTGACCATTCTTAAGTTTTTACCAACGCCGGCAGCTCGGGCTGTGGCCAAAGTGGTAAAATCGGCAGCGGCGAATGCGGAAAATAATTTCCAAATGGAACCTGCTGCGCTTAGGATTGTCGACATTTTTGCCAATGAGGGACACACCTTGAAAAGGTTCCGCCCTCAGGCTAGAGGACGTGTGAATCCAATACTAAAGCGTTCCACGCACATAAGCGTTCTAGTCGAGGAGGAGGAAAGTGGGACATAAAGTTCACCCCTACGGTTTTAGGATCGGTATTATACGGGACTGGCAGGCTAAGTGGTATGATGAGAAGCATTATACCGAGTTTTTGCATGAGGATTTAAAGCTTCGAAAGGCTATCGAAAAAAAGTGCTCTGACGGTGGTGTTGCCAGGGTGGAAATTGACCACCAGGGGAACGAGATTTTGTTGACCATACATTCGTCACGCCCAGGTATTATTATCGGTAGAGGTGGGCAACGTGCCGAGGAATTACGTTCGCATCTAGAAGAGATTTGTGGCAAAAGAGTGCGGTTATCCATTAAGGAAGTAGAGCAGCCCGAACTTGAGGCTTGTCTAGTGGCCAGGAGTGTGGCTGACCAAATCGAACGCCGCGTGGCCTTTAGACGGGCAATGAAGCAAGCTGCTTTTCGGACGATGCAGGCTGGTGCTAAGGGGGTCAAAATAAGCTGTGCTGGCAGGTTGGGTGGTGTGGAAATCGCACGCCGCGAGACTATACTTCAAGGACAGCTACCGTTACACACGCTTTGTGCTGATATAGATTATGGTCTTGCTGAAGCCCATACTACTCTAGGCCGCATCGGTGTTAAGGTGTGGATTTATAAAGGTGATATTCTGCCCGAGGTGAAGAAGGAAAGTGTTACAGCCGAAACGAGTGAAGTATCGTAAAACTCAAAGGGGGCAGTTGAGAGGTAAGGCGCAAGCCGGGAATACCATTGTCTTCGGCGAGTTTGGATTACAGGCTTTAGAGGGTGCTTGGATAACGGCCAGGCAGATTGAAGCTGCGCGCCGTGTTATCGTTCGTTACTTACGTCGTGGTGGTCAAATGTGGATCCGTATCTTTCCAGATAAACCGGTCACCAGAAAGCCAGCGGAGACGAGAATGGGTGGTGGTAAGGGGGCTCCAGACCACTGGGTGGCTGTCGTCCGCCCGGGAAGAATGTTGTTTGAAGTCGGCGGTGTCAAAGAGAACGTGGCTAAGGAAGCATTGCATTTAGCTTCCTATAAGTTGCCCATCGCTACCAAATTCGTGGTAAGGGAAACAGTAAAGGGGGAGGTGGAAAGTTGAAGATTGAGGAGATTCGGGCTATGAGCGATGCGGAATTATTGAAGCGTTTGGAGGAAGCCCGGAAAGAGCTTTTTAATTTACGCTTTCGTCTGGCTACTCGCCAGCTGGCCAACCATCGCGAATTGCCCAAGGTCAAGAAAAAAATAGCTAGAATCCAGACCGTATTAAGAGAGAGGGAGTTAGGAATAAGATAATTCATGAAAGGAAAGCGCAAAATCAGGACCGGTAGGGTAATAAGCGATAGGATGGATAAAACGGTGGTGGTGCTGGTGGAGAGTTTGGTGCGCCATCCACTTTATAAAAAAGTAATTAGGCGTATGGCAAAATTTAAGGCGCATGACGAGACTAATGCTTGTAAGGTTGGTGATGTGGTGAAGATTGTCGAAACTCGCCCCTTGTCCAAAGAAAAGCGCTGGCGAGTAATAGAAATAATAAGCAGGAAAGAAACGGCTGAGGTCGAGTCTGCTGAGATAGCAGATAATCTGAATGCAGTAGAGATAAAGTAATAATGATTCAGCCATATACCAGGCTTAAGGTAGCTGACAATACTGGAGCCCGACAACTTATGTGTATTAACGTGCCCGGTGGCACGCGGCGCAGATATGCCAGTTTTGGCGATGTTATCGTGTGTACGGTGAAGCGCGCCATCCCTGGCGGTATGGTGAAGAAGGGTGATGTGGTGCGGGCTGTGATTGTCCGTATCGCTAAACAGCACCATCGTGCGGATGGTTCTTATATTAGATTTGATGATAATGCTGCTGTTATACTGGATGACAAAAACAATCCCAAAGGTACCCGTATTTTTGGTCCGGTAGCAAGAGAGCTACGAGACAAAAATTTCACGAAAATAATATCATTAGCTCCCGAGGTTCTTTAGATGAAGATCAGGAAGAATGATATGGTTCTTGTTATCGCGGGTAAAGACAAGGGTAAGAAGGGTAAGGTACGGCAGGCTCTGCCTAAAAAGGATATGGTTTTGGTTGAAGGCATCAATATGGTTAAGCGCCATTCTCGAGCCAGGCGCGCAGCCAGACAGGCTGGCATAATCGAGCTGGAAGCACCACTTCATGTATCAAATGTTATGTTAATTTGCAGTAAGTGTAACAAGCCGACTCGGGTCGGTCACAAATTTCTTGCTGATGGCAGAAAGGCGCGAATCTGCCGTGTTTGTTATGAGGTCATTGATTAGTTCAAGGTAGTTAAAGATGTCCCGGTTGAAGGAAAGGTATATAAAAGAGGTCGTTCCCGAACTAGTGAGCAAGTTTAATTATAGTAACGTAATGCAAGTGCCGAAGCTTAGCAAAATCGTGCTGAATATCGGTCTAGGTGAGGCAATACAGAACCCTAAATCATTAGAAGGGGCTGAGCGTGATTTAGCGGCTATTTCAGGGCAACACCCGGTTATAACAAGGGCTAAAAAGTCTATCGCAGCTTTTAAGCTCAGGACTGGTATGCCTATCGGCATGAAGGTAACACTGCGGGGCAAGCGGATGTACGACTTTTTTGATAAGCTCGTCAGCGTTGTCCTGGCACGCATCCGAGATTTTCAAGGAGTGCCCCGCGATTCATTTGACGGTCAGGGCAATTATACTTTAGGGTTGAAGGAGCAGATAGTTTTTCCTGAGATTGATTACGATAAGGTGGATAAGCTGCGCGGGTTGGAAATAACTATTGTGACTACTGCAGCTACCGATGAGGAAGCCAGAGGTTTGCTTGAGGCACTGGGTATGCCTTTTAGAAGAAACTGAGACTGGGATGAGAAATGGCAAAGCTATCTAAGATTATAAAATCGAAACGGCCTCCTAAGTATAAGGTACAACATCGGAACCGCTGCCAGTTGTGTGGCAGGCCACGTGCCTATATTCGCAAATTCGGTTTGTGCCGTATTTGCTTTAGAACTTTGGCTTTACGTGGCCAAATACCTGGGGTGAGGAAATCGAGCTGGTGATTGAAAGTCAGGAGGCGTTTTTTCATGGTTACTGACCCTATTGCGGACATGTTAACTCGAATACGGAATGCAATCATGGCACGTCATGAGAGTGTTCTTATACCAGCTTCGAAAATTAAGCTTGCTATTGCTAAAGTCCTTAAAGAAGAGGGCTTTATCGTTGATTATACAGTTCTCAAGGGCAAGCCACAGAGGGTAATTAAAATCATTTTGAAATATATCGATGGGCGTCCTGCTATCGTGGGTCTGGAGAGGGTTAGCAAACCGGGCCTCCGCATGTATGTTCAGCGTGGGGAAATCCCACGTGTCTATGGTGGGCTTGGTATTGCCATTCTATCTACTTCCAAAGGTGTGATGACTGGGCAAGCAGCATGGCGCCGAAATCTCGGCGGTGAATTACTATGTTATGTTTGGTAGGTAGGCCGTTGGAGGATATTAGATGTCTCGAATAGGCTTATTACCCATACCAGTGCCACAGGGGGTGAAGGTGAACATCCAGGGCAATGAGGTGACTGTTGAGGGTAGCAAGGGTAAATTATCCCGGTCATTTCATCCTGATATTTCTATTATGCTTAAGGACGGGAACCTGGTGGTAAGCCGGCCTACTGATAATAGAAACCATAGGGCTTTGCATGGCTTGACTCGGAGTCTTCTGGCTAATATGGTTGAGGGGGTTACTAAAGGTTTTGAGAAGGTGCTAGAGTTAAGCGGTGTTGGTTATCGAGTCCAGAAAGTTGGTAACAACATATCAATGCAGGTTGGGTTCAGTCATGCGGTTGAATTCACTCCGCCACCAGGCATAGAACTTGTGATTGAAGGGACGAACCGCATTAGGGTCGTCGGTATTGATAAAGAGCTTGTAGGCGAAACAGCGGCTCGTATTCGGGCGATACGTCCAGCTGATTCGTACAAGGGCAAAGGTATAAAATATGCTGGTCAGGTACTTCGCTTAAAACCTGGCAAGGCAGGTAAGGCAGCGCTAAAAGGGTAAAGGACAATGGCCGAGACAGATACCAGACTGGCGCGAAGGCGCCGCCATAAGCGGATTAGAGCCAAGTTAAGCGGAACAGCAATAAGGCCAAGGCTATGCGTTTTTCGGAGCTTAAAACATATCTATGCTCAGATTATAGACGATAGTGCCGGGCATACTCTGGTTGCAGCCAGCAGTTTAGACCCTGAAATCAGAGAGAATGTTGTTGGGAAGAGAAAAACAGAGACTGCTGCCTTAGTAGGCTCTCTCATAGCCCAGCGTGCGTTAGGCAAGGGGATCAGTCGGGTGGCGTTTGACAGGGGGGGGTATAAATTTCATGGTAGGGTAAAGGCTTTGGCCGAAGCTGCAAGGAAGGTCGGACTAGATTTCTGAGGTTGTCTAATGAAAGCAATAACTAAGCCAATCAATGAGAGGACCAAAATCGACGCTAGTGAGCTTGAAATTAGTGAGAGATTGGTGGCGCTTAACCGTGTAACAAAGGTTGTTAAAGGCGGGAAAAAGCTCCATTTCAGAGCTCTGGTAGTGGTCGGCGACGGCAACGGACATGTGGGAGCAGGGCTGGGTAAGGCAAGGGAAGTACCTGAAGCCATCCGTAAGGCAAGCGTTACTGCTAGGAAAGAGTTGATCAAGGTTCCGGTATCGGGCACTACCATACCTCATGAGATTTTGGCTAAGTATGGTGCAGCGGAGGTCTTGCTTAAACCAGCGCCGCCTGGAACAGGTGTCATAGCAGGTGGCAGTGTCAGGGCTGTTATTGAAGCTGCCGGTATAAAAGATGTGCTAACCAAGTCTTTGGGTAGCTCTAACCCTATTAACCTGGTGAGAGCCACTTTATTGGCTTTAGCTAGTCTGAGACATCCTGAAGAAGCGGTGGCAAAGCGTAAAGCTGAACTGGCTATAAAGGGGGCTGAGACAGGTGGCTAAACTCCGAATCACGTGGATAAAGAGCGGCATTGGTTATGCCAAAGACCAGAGGCGAACTTTGAGGGCTTTGGGTTTTCGTCGTTTGTATCAAACCGTGGAACATGAAGATTCCCCGTCCATACGGGGCATGGTGGCTAAGGTCAGTCATTTGGTTAAAACGGAAGTGGTTAATGGTAGAGCAACATAAGCTGAAACCCCCGGCGGGCTCAAAACATGATAGAAAACGTGTTGGCCGTGGCGACGGCAGTGGGCATGGCAGTTATTCGGGGCGCGGTTGTAAGGGACAGAAGTCGCGTTCAGGTGGTGGGGTTCGCCTTGGTTTTGAAGGCGGGCAACTACCCCTTATTAAGCGCCTCCCTCGCAAAAGAGGCTTCGTTAATATCTTCAAAGCTGAGTACAGCATTGTTAATGTGGGTGATTTGAAAAAATTCCCACCTAATTCAAATGTTGGTCTGCAGGAACTGTTTGAAGTCGGGCTGGTTAAGTCTTTAGAACATCCAGTCAAAATCCTTGGCGATGGGGACATTGACCGCCCGCTTGTGGTGAAGGCAAACAAGTTCTCGGCTGCTGCTGAACAGAAAATCATGGCCGCTGGTGGGAAAGCGGAGGTGGTTTAAGAATGCAGCAAGTGTCGGGCAGACCGCGCCTTATTCAAGCTTTGATGGATGCCTTTTCACTGCCTGATCTGAGGCGTCGGCTCCTTTTCACCCTGAGCATGCTGGTAGTTTTTCGCTTCGTAGCCCATGTTCCAGTGCCTGGGGTCAACATTACCGCGCTTGAGGAACTTTTCAGGACCAATCAGCTTCTAGGAATGCTTGATTTGTTTAGCGGTGGGGCTATGCGCAATTTTAGCGTTGCGGCTATGGGCGTTTATCCTTATATAACTGCCTCCATCGTTATGCAGCTGTTAGTACCAGTTATTCCCAGACTTAGAGCTTTGTCTATGGAGGGGGAAGTCGGCAGACGCAGAATAAATCAGTTTACACACTGGTTGACAGTGCCTCTGGCAGCGCTTCAGGGCTATGCCCAGTTGACTCTGATGCGCAGTCAGGGTGTTGTAGGTCATGTTGCTGCTTTGCCCACTCTGGCTATAATAATATCGCTTACTGCCGGCACTATATTTCTTGTTTGGCTTGGCGAGCTGATTACAGAGCGGGGCATCGGTAACGGCGTCTCAATAATAATTTTCGGTGGCATTGTCTCCGGTTTGCCGGAGATGATCGGTCGTGGCTTTTTAGCCAGGGAACATCTTCTCGGGCTATTTGCCTTTATCATCTTAGCCCTGGCCATGGTGACCTTCATAGTCATATTCATCGAGGGACATCGTCGCATTCCAGTGCAGTATGCGCGGACTGCATTTCGAGGCGCCCGTATGTATCGCCAGACAGGCTCAACATATATTCCGCTTCGGGTGAATACAGCTGGTATGATACCCCTAATATTCGCCATTTCGCTATTGATTTTCCCGACAACCATAGCTAGCTATTTTGCTAGCCCGCCAGGGCAAGACCCTAACTTTGCCAGCAAGATTATGACCTGGTTTAGCCCCGATGCTCCTCTACCTTTGGGTTTGCTTTACTGGGTGCTTTATTTCGTACTGGTAGTTGCCTTTACTTTTTTCTACACAATGGTGATATTTGAACAGATGGACCTGGCACGTACATTGCAAAGGCAAGGGGGCTTTATTCCAGGAGTTCGCCCTGGTAAACCCACTACTGATTATCTAAACAAGGTTATAAACCGTATCACCTGGGGCGGAGCTTTTTTCCTAGCTACAGTTGCGGTGATGCCGTTTTTGGTCCGTGAATTGACAGATGTTGCTGTGTTGACGCTCTCCAGTACCGGTATACTTATCGTTGTGGGTGTGGCATTAGATACCATGAAGCAAATAGAGGCACAGTTGACAATGCGACGCTATGAAGGTTTTTTGAAATAGAGGAGAGGGGCTTTAGTGTTTTTGGTCTTGCTAGGTGCCCCTGGTGCGGGCAAAGGAACTCAGGCAGCTATTCTGTCACGAAGACTGGGAGTGGCCCATATAGCTTCTGGGGACCTTTTTCGAGAGGCGGTAGAAAGGGGAACAAAGTTGGGACAGTTGGTCAAGGCCTATATGGACAGGGGTGCTTTAGTTCCCGATGATGTGACGATTCAACTGGTCTCTGAGCGACTTAATGACTCTGATTGTAAAGTGGGATGTGTTTTCGACGGCTTTCCCCGTACAATAGAACAGGCAAGGGCACTAGATAAAATGCTGGCCAGTCGAGGGGTAGCCATAGATAAAGCTATCTATATTGATGTGCCGGAAGAAGAGCTGCTAAAACGCCTTAGTGGGCGATGGATTTGCCGCCGTTGCCAGACACCTTACCACGAGTTAAGTTCACCGCCAAAAGTTTCAGGAAAATGTGACAACTGTGGTGGTGAGCTATACCAGCGTACCGACGATACTGTGGAGACGGTAAAGGAGCGGCTAAAGGTCTATTTTGGTCAGACTACTCCGGTGCTGGACTATTATCGGGCGAATAACAAGCTAGTTGCAGTGGATGGCGGGGCTGACATAGAAGAGGTGTCAAGGCAGATAATTAATGTTTTTGAACCTAGAGCAAGTTAGCTTAGTTAATAGGCAGATGACCGTTATAAAGTCTCGCGAGGAAGTGGCAATTATGCGGCGGGCCGGAAAAATTGTGGCGGCGGTGTTGCAAAGATTGAGGGAGGAAATAAAGCCCGGGATTAAAACGCGCCATCTGGACTTTTTGGCAATGAGCGAAATACAGAAACATGGTGCTAGGGCTTCTTTTAAGGGTTACCGAGGTTTCCCTGCCCATCTGTGCGTTTCAGTGAACGATGAGATCGTTCACGGTATTCCCGGGGAGCGGCGGCTAGACGAAGGAGACATAGTCTCCATAGATTTTGGGGCGATTTTTGCTGGTTTTCATAGCGATGGAGCCATAACTGTGGGAGTAGGCAGAATTAGCCCCGAGTCTCAGAAACTGCTGGCGGTTACTGAAGCAGCACTGATGGCTGGAATAAAGGCCGCACGTACTGGTAACCATCTGGGCGATATTTCGGCGGCTATCCAGAGCTACGTCGAAACAAGGGGATTTTCCGTAGTTCGGGAGTATTCGGGACACGGCGTAGGACGGGACTTACACGAAGACCCGTTAGTGCCGAATTTTGGCTCGCCTGGCGACGGCCCCTTATTGCAGAAGGGTATGACTTTAGCACTGGAGCCGATGGTTACTACCGGTGACTGGCGGACACGACTTGCTAAGAATGGATGGACAGTATTGACTGCTGATGGCAGTCTCGCGGCTCATTTTGAGCATACTATTGCTATTGACGATGGTGAACCGGAGATACTGACTCTATTATAATAACAATATGGCTAAGAAAGAAGCGATAGAGGTTGAAGGCACGGTGATCGAATCTTTACCCAATGCTACTTTTCGTGTGCAGCTAGCTAACGGACACGAGGTTTTAGCTCATATTTCGGGTAAGATGAGGAAGCATTACATTCGCATCCTACCGGCCGATAAGGTGCTGGTGGAACTTTCCCCCTATGATTTGAGTCGGGGTCGCATTACTTATAGGTTTAAGTGACATTGAGCCAGTCAGACTTTGACATGTTCATGAACAAGGTATATTATGTAAGGGTTTTTTAGAATTTTACGGTGGTTTGAACTATGAAAGTACGGTCGTCTGTTAAGCGTCGTTGTGATAAATGCAAGATTATAAGGCGACGTGGAGTCGTTCGGGTCATTTGTCAGAACCCTAAGCATAAGCAGCGTCAAGGTTAACTATAGGAGACAATTGGTATGGCACGCATTGCAGGTGTGGATATTCCCAAAGATAAAAAAGTGGCCGTCTCGTTGCAGTACATTTACGGCATCGGCCCTACTTTAAGCCGCAAAATTTTGGCTGCTAGTGGTGTTAACCCTGATACCAAAGTAAAGGATCTTAGTGACCAGGAGATTAGCCGTATTCGGGAGATTATTGACAAGGAGTATAAAGTAGAAGGTGAGCTTCGCAAGGAAGTTAGTATGAATATAAAGCGGCTTATTGAGATAGGCTGCTACAGGGGTATCAGGCATCGTCGCGGCTTACCAGTCCACGGACAGAGGACACGAACCAATGCTCGGACAAAGCGTGGTCTTCGCAAAACTGTGGCTGGACGTGGGCAAAAGCGTGGAATGGCTAAGAAATAAAGGAGTGATAAAAGTATTATGCCAAGGAAGAAGACAGCAGGAGTAAGAAAGCGTGAACGCAAACAGGTTACTGAAGGCAATGCTTATATTCAATCTACCTTTAATAATACGATTGTAACCCTCACTGACAAGAAAGGTAATGTTGTTGCCTGGGGGAGTTCCGGCACGGCCGGGTTTAAGGGTTCTCGCAAAGGTACTCCTTATGCTGCGCAGCTGGCTGCTCAGACAGCGGCTCAGAAGGCTAAGGAGCATGGGTTGCGTCAGGTTGAGGTATTTGTCCGTGGTCCAGGTAGTGGTCGCGAGGCAGCAATTCGTGCTATCCAGGCTTCTGGAATTTTAGTTACGTCGATCAAAGATGTAACGCCTACTCCACATAATGGTTGTAGACCTCGTAAGAGAAGGCGAGTATAAAAAATGGCGCGCTATACACAGGCTACTTGTCGTTTGTGTCGTCGTGTTGGCGACAAATTAATGCTGAAAGGGGACAGGTGTTTCACCTCCAAGTGCGCTTTGGAGCGGAGGGATGTGCCACCTGGATATAGTAGCGTTGCCAAGCGACGAGCCAAGAAGTCTGACCGTGGACTTCAGTTACAGGAGAAGCAGAAGGCTCGTTACACTTATGGAATTTTGGAACGGCAGTTCCGCAAGTTCTTCGCTGAGGCGGAGAGATTACCAGGTATAACGGGAGAAAACCTGTTAACACTGTTAGAGAGGCGCTTGGATAATGTAGTATATCGCTTGGGTTTCGCTAGCTCTCGGGCTCAAGCAAGGCAGTTGGTGCGCCACGGTCATTTGCAGTTGAACGGACGTAAGACAGATATCCCATCGTGTCTGGTAAAGCCTGGTGATATTATTTCCTGGCGAGAGGCTAGTACTAAGACTGAATATTACAAAGCACTGGGCCAGGAGATTGGAAACAGAACTGTTCCTAGCTGGTTAGAACTGAATAAGCAAAGACTGGTTGGTAGGGTCGTTAGTTTGCCGACCAGTGAGGATATTGAGACTAAATTTGATGTAAAAGCTATCGTCGAATATTATTCCCGGTGAGGTGTTTTTTGGTTAGTTTAGCATTACCAAGAGTTGAGTGTGTCGAAAGCACTGAGAGATATGGCCGTTTTGTCGCTGAGCCCCTGGAGAAGGGTTTCGGAATCACTATTGGCAATAGTTTACGCCGAGTGCTTCTTAGTTCTTTACCCGGTGCGGCAGTAACCTGGGTTGTGATCGAAGGTATTCAACACGAGTTTTCTACAATCCCCCATGTTAAAGAGGATACTATAGATTTTCTGTTGAACGTTAAGGCAATACGCTTGCGACCTTTGTCTCAGCGGTCCGGTAGTTTAAGATTGGAAGTGGAAGGTCCGGGAGAGGTTTGTGCGGGGGACATCAAACCGTCAGCGGATTTTGAAATCGTTAACCCTGAGCTTCATCTGGCTACTCTAGACTCGGACAAAGCTAGGCTCAGCGTCGAGTTTAATGTGGAGATAGGTAGAGGTTATGTGCCAGCCACTTCTAGCGATGGCCTGCCTGTTGGTGCTATTCCAATAGATGCGATTTTTACACCAGTGCGTAGGGTCAATTACACGGTCGAACCCAGCAGCCTCAGAGAGGGAAGTAAGCAGGAAAAGCTTGTTCTGGAGGTCTGGACGGATGGTGCTTTAACTCCAGTAGAGGCGGTTACTCAGGGGGCAACCATCCTGATTGAACAGCTCGGCTGCTTCCGTGGGCTGACTGAATCCGCCGCCTTGGAGGAGGGCGAGATATCATGGCAGCGGCTGTTGCTTCCAGAGCAGTATTCGATGCCTTTAGACCAATTGAACCTTTCCACACACACCTACAACAGTCTAAGAAGAGGGGGCATAACTACATTGGGTCAGATTTTAGAGAGAGGCATGGACGGCTTATGTGCACTGGCTGGTTTTGGGGTGAAGTCCAGAGAAGAGGTTGAGGCTGCACTTCAAAGGTTAGGCCTGCCTGTCGTTCCGAAACCTAAGGAGAAAAAGGAAAGGAAGCGAAGGTCGTCTTCAACATCTTAAAAAGCTGAGAGCAATTTAGGTAATTTAAGTAAGAGGAAGCGTTAAAATTGAGACATCAGATAGCAGGACGAAGACTAAGCAGACCTACTTCGCAGCGCTGGGCATTATACCGGAACCTGGTCACTGATTTGTTCAAATATAACAAAATTGTTACCACTGAGGCCAAGGCGAAGGAAATTCGTGGTCTGGCTGAGAAGATGATTACTTTGGGTAAGGATGGTAGCCTGGCATCTCGGCGTCGTGCCCTGGCTTTTATTACTGACAAGAAGGTCGTGGACAAGATATTCAACGAGTTTGCGCCCAGGTACGCACAGCGCCCCGGTGGTTATACGCGGCTAATCAAATTGGGGCGCCGGGTAGGTGATGGCGCACCGCTGGCGCAAGTAGAGATGGTGGAGTAAGATATCGATTTGGGAAACCCCCTAGAGAGTAGAGTTTTTAGGGGGTAGCTGTAGGTGAAGTTCTTTAACAGTTCTAATAAGATCGTTCTGGTTATTGAATATAATGGCAGAAGGTACTGTGGTTTTCAGTGGCAAGCCCAGTTGCCTACAGTTCAGGCTGAACTGGAGCAGGCTATATGGAAACTGACAGGGGAGAGGCGGCGTGTGGTGGCAGCTAGCCGAACCGATGCCGGCGTGCATGCCAAAGGTCAAGTGGTTAGCTTTTGGACTGACTCTGCCTTAGCCCCCAGGACCTTTGTTAGAGCGCTGAATTATCATCTGCCGCGTGATATTGCGGTCAAGGGTGCTTGTAGAGTGAAGGCAAGCTTCGATGTTAGGCGTGATGCTGTGAGCAGAGAATATAAGTACTACATTTTGAATAGTGCCACCAGGTCAGCCCTGTATGAGGGCTTTGCCTGTACTGTGCCACACGAGTTGGATATTGATATGATGAATAAGGCGTGCAAATCTATCGAAGGTGAACACGATTTCGCTTCCTTTGCTACCTCTTTAGGCAGGATGAGAAGCACAGTACGGACTGTGTACAAAGCGTGGGTGACAAGGGTAGATAATGTGGTGATTTTTGATATGATGGCAAATTCCTTTTTGCCTCACCAGGTTCGCAATACGGTAGGCTTGCTGGTAAGAGTGGGCTCAGGTAGAGTAGGTCTCGATGAATTTCAAAAGATTATGGAGGCGAAAATACCAGGCCTAGCTGGTCCAGCGGCTCCACCCTGTGGTCTGTATCTTACTAAGGTCAATTACCCTTACGATTTGGAATTGGAAGCATGAAAACTTATGCAACTAAAGCTGAAGACGTGGAACGCCAGTGGCATGTCATAGATGCCGCTGGGCAAACTCTGGGCAGGCTTGCCTCACAGATAGCTAGATTGCTTATGGGCAAGCATAAGCCAATATATGCGAAGTATCTTGATACGGGCGACTATGTAATCGTAATTAATGCTGCCAAGGTTAAGGTAACTGGGAAAAAGGCCAGGCAGAAAATGTACTATCGGCATTCTGGATATCCCGGCGGCTTAAAGGCTATGACTTTGGAGCAAATGCTGGCTGCTCATCCTACCAGGGTGATAGAGCATGCGGTTAAGGGCATGTTGCCTCATAACAATCTTGGCAGAGCTATGTTCAAGAAGCTCAAGGTTTATGCTGGTGATAAGCATCCGCATCAGGCGCAACTTGCCAGCGCTAAAATTATTGCAAAAGGGAGTGAAAGCTCGTGATAACTCAGACCTATGTCCGTGGCACAGGGAGGCGCAAGTGCGCCGTGGCTCAGGTAAAGCTGTTCCTTGGGGGCAGCGGGCAGATTATGGTAAATGGTAAGCCATACCAGGAAGTTTTTCCCCGTCTCGAGCACCGCCGCATGATTGAGCACCCTTTCGTAGCTACCGATACAGTCGGAAAGTTCGATGTAGAGGTTAAGGTGCAAGGTGGTGGTATAGGCGGCTGGGTGGGGGCTATCAAACATGGCATTGCCCGAGCTCTGGTGCAGGCCAACGAGCAGTTTAAGCCCTTACTGCGCCAGGAAGGGCTGTTAACCCGTGATGCTCGGGTTAAAGAGCGGAAGAAATACGGACTCAAGCGCGCCCGTAAAGCACCTCAGTACACTAAGCGGTAAAGCTTTTGAATGGATAAGGCTTGGGCAGCAGAACTGAATCGGCTGCGGCCATATCTTCTGGCCAAGTTCCGCGAGTGGGTTTGTCAGCAACGGGATTTTTACCGGGCTGAGGCTCGGCCGTTGTCCAGTGAGGAGAAGTCACAGCTAGCCGGATATTTTGAGGACAGGCTCCTTAATTCAGTCAGGATAGCCAGCGTTGACAGGATTCAAAACCCTGAGTTTTATAAAGTCTTGAGAAAGTCGGGAGTGCCTGTACCGCTCGACTTCAGCACCGCTGTCGGTCTTACACTTATCGATTGTATCCTTATGCGGAAAGAGCTAAGGCCGGGCACTCTTGCATTTATGTCTACCCTGTTTCACGAGATGGTTCATGTCGTTCAGTTCGACATACTAGGCGTAAGAGGGCATATTGAGCTTTATGCTGATAGCCTGCGTGACGGTGATTATCAGTATCACAGCGTTATTTTAGAAAGACAGGCCTATGCCCTTACTGACAGGTTTGACCGCAGCGAGTCACCATTCTCCGTGAGTGAAGTTATCAGACGCGAACTGGGATGCCGCGTGTAACTGGAGCAACATCCGAGCTTGAATCTTCATGGAAATCCGTTGCGTTCTAATGTGGTGATTATTTTCGAGTTAAGCAGGACGTAGAATATCAAAATGTCTCAAGATGGAACGCTATCTAGTTCCTCTTGTCCTTTGTGTCACTGGCCAACATCCTTTGTCCTGAAGCTTATAGGGGGTCCTGATAACTTGGCCGTGCCCCAATATTATGCCAAGGCGGGCAACATCCTGGCGAGATGTTCCTCCGTAACCTGAAGTATCAATCCTGACGGTGTGTATACCATGTTTTATGTCAAGCCACGCGTCACTTGTTGCGGTTTCTTTAGAATTTTAGAGCCTCTCGCCTAAAGTCTGTTGCAAGACTCGACTGCGGATGGAACCTTGACATTCAGTCTGTGCCACCCGGGAAATGCCAGGCCGGGGCTTTCTGCGGGTTGGCTGACATTTGAAGCAACCCGCTGACTGCTGACTTCACGTATAGACCGAAGCCCGGGCTTCAATGATGAATAGCATATTAACTCTGCACCGGAAGCCTATCGAAAGACACGTTATTGTATACGGGCGCGTTTATCGCCACTCTATTTTTATTATACCCGCCGGTCGATTGCCTTCGACTCGCCCAAGAATTTCCAAGCTGTTGTTTCAAATCATCGCTATAGAGATGGGAATCGCCGTTCCATCCGCTTCAATCAGGTCAGATTTGAGAAACGCCTTCAGGCCCAAGCCGAAAGCGGATGTGGTCTAATACGACATCAATATCGTGGTCATTCAGGTAAACCGAGTCAGCTCCATAGCCACGACATACGAATTATGCCAGCTTTTTAGAAATTCATTAAGCGCTAAGATTATAACATCTTGATAGTTGCAATGGAGTGACTTGAGCCGGCGTTGATTCTAGAGTAGTGCAGTGTATAATATTAAATAGACGGTTGTGTGACCGAGCTCTAGGCATACACTGGATTGTAAGGAGGAGAGAAGTGGCAACAAAGGATGATACGCAGCGGATAGAGGAGATGCTCCGCAGGGGCCAGCTTAGCATCACTGACTTAAGCACAGGTTTTCGCCATTCAATATACGCACACTGTCGCAAATGCGGTCTTGACTCACCGGTCCACCGTATTGAGCGGTCAGGTGTGGCAATAACCAGGGCTGTATTTCGCTGCCCAGCTTGTGGTGAGGATTTCGACACCGATGTGAGCAAAATGTTCCTGCGCTAGGTGGGCCGCTGGCGCCAGCTATCCCCATTCCAATTGGCCAGGCAGTTTCTGCTCCAGTTCACCTGCTGAAGCCTGCAGGGGCACTTTTTACTTGAGAACTATACTTAGGGAAAATATCTAATCGTCAAAAGCCTGGCTTACCTTCCATACTTTCCATACATTGCCCACCAGCTCCGGTGAAGGTTTTAGAGTCGGTTTTCCGGGTTTCCAGCCGGAGGGAGTGGCCTCCGTACCGTTGGAGTTCCTCACCAGTTGAAATGCTTGGATTTGCCTTATAGTTTCGCTTACATTACGGCCGACGGGTGGTGTTAAAACTTCGAACCCCTGTATATTGCCATCTGGGTCAATGATAAATCTGCCTCTTGTTTCGACGCCACTATCCTCATCGTATATGCCATACATTTTTCCAATACTACCATCCTGATCGGACAACATGGGAAAGGGGATGTCCTTGTTAATCAT
Source organism: uncultured Dehalococcoidales bacterium (assembly GCA_964549635.1). Classification (GTDB taxonomy): domain Bacteria; phylum Chloroflexota; class Dehalococcoidia; order GIF9; family UBA5629; genus VGNY01. The sequence goes on along the minus strand of CAZJVJ010000006.1, from coordinate 81,021 downwards.
TTTGGAAAGCTCATAGTCATTCCACATCTTATGCACGTAGATACTATCAACACTACAGGATAGTACCTCTACGCCAAGGCGCTGCAGTTCTGCGTGTTTTTCAGCAACTGCTGAAATCTCGGTTGCTCAGACAAAGGTAAAATCGCCCGGATAAAAACAAAGCAGAACCCATTTCCCTTTGTATTCGGAAAGACTGATATTCATAAACTTGCCTTTGTAGAAGGCCGATGCTGTAAACTCAGGTGCCGGTTTCCCTACCTTTACCATTGATTTTCTCTCCTCTTTTACAATTTCTGCAGCGGTCGAAGTGACTTCAAGACTCGGTTTCTTAATTGGTGGCCTCTGACAGCCCGGTTTGAATTCTTCAGGCATAACGCAACCCCCTTTGTTATGTTTTATTTACTATAATATCCTGCCCCGTTTGTATTATAAAATTACAGGTTTGGATAAAATGTTCGGGAATTTGAAAGCCATTGGCCTGCGTCAATTTGGTCACTGTGTGGGCAGACGGAGCACCATCCTGGCTAAGTCCCAGCAGTGTTCGTATAAGTGGAGCCCTTTGCTGAAAGCTATCAGGCTGCCGTCTTTGACGCCGATCTCCTTCGCCATATGCTCTTTTAGCAGTTGCAAGCCACCAAGGTTTGTGGGGAAGCCGCCCCACAGGTCCCAGCTCCTGAAATAGACAATAAAGTGTAAACGACCTTCCTGAATTCGGGTATCCACCACCCTGAGACATGGCGGGTCTTTCAAGTATATGCTCTCCCGATTGCCAATTGTCATACAAAGCTGGTTGGTATCAAACCCTCGCTTATAACGTCTAATAACCTCGTCAATTTGGTCAGCCAAATCTTCTCCGTAGGTGTATTCTTCGTTCTCCTGCTTTAGCGAAGTCATAAGGTATGAAAGGTAGTCTTCAATGTTCTCATCGGTGGTGGGTGCTGGCACTCCCATTGGAACATCGGGTCTTAACGGCCTGACGCCTGGAGTGCGGATTATGATGGCGACCAGTGGTATCTCTTTTCTGTGAGTCCCCTCAAAGCTACCCTGCTGTATACGGTACGTTCTGCCCTCCATCAGTGCCTTTTGCAGACACTGGAACCAGGCATCTCCAATGGTATGGGCTTCGATTACCGTCAAGTCCATTTGCCGCCTTCGGTGATAAACCGTATTCGAGCAATAAGTATAGCAGACGAGCCACCGTGCTGTGCAGTCTTACGTTCTTTAACCGTAAGTTGAAATGCTTTGACCATAGGGATTCAAAGGGTCAGCGTTACGTTTTGTTGCTTGACTCGCTGAGGCGCTCCTTTAGATAGTCAATTGCCGTAACCGGTGTGGGGTCAATCCCATTGAGAATTGCCAGGTAGTAGCTGACCCAGTCGCCAAAGTAAACCAGTCCCATCATGTAATCCAGCTGGTTTTTGCCCTGGCTGTCTACAACCTCATAGCCGATACCGTTTTGCTTGAGCAGTTCGCTGGTCAGCTGGTAACGGGTTAAAGTGCGGGGGTGGAGGGAAGGACAGCGGAGCAGCAATACATACAGCCTTGAGGCCAGCTCTTTGGGGAACTGGTAGCCGACGACGGCATTATGGTTAAGCTCGGGGAATACTTCATAGAATGCCCAAGCTTTGCTGTTTTCGTTGAACTGTGTCTTCCAGCGGCGGGCAACAGCGGCTAATATTCCGGCACCGTAAATAACGGCTATCTTGCTACCGAGTCTGGTAGCCAGTTGCTTTGCCCGGTTCGAGCTGGCCGGGGCGGTCTCCTTTAGTTCCTCCCTCAGGGCTTCGAGACGTTGAATCATCATTTCAACCTCAGCCGTCATGTCCTGTATGAGGTTTAGTTTTTGCAGAAAAGCCAGCAGTGGCATAAAGCAGTAGCCCAGTGCCGCCCGGGGCGGTGCTACGATGTCTATATGGAATACGGGAGCCATTGCCTCTTTGGCCAGTGCCTCCAATTTGCCGCCAGTGGTCATAGCCAACTTTTTGCATTTTACTTTCAGCGCCTGTGAGAAGGCGGAAAGCGTTTCTTCGGTGTTCCCTGAATAGCTCGATGCTATGACCAGCGTGCGGTGGTCAACATAGGCCGGTAAATCATAATCACGGTGGACAAAAATAATAGGCTTGCCTATTCCTGAAACCAGGCTCCGGAACAGGTCCCCAGCTATGGCCGAGCCGCCCATTCCCAAAATGACCACCTTGTCTATCTTGGTGTAATCTGGAGGCAGTTTGAACCCGTTAGCCTTGTGCCAGGCGGAACGGCATTGCTGGGGGAAGCGGTGAAGCTGTTCCAGCATATTTGCCGGGTCTAGCTGTTTATATACTGCCGGGTCATCTAAATCAGCCATAGCCTAGACACCTAGCAATCTCTTGCCGCTTGCCAGTAACTTTTGTACCTGTTCCGGGCTGTGGCTCTCAGCATATATGCGGACGAGTGGTTCAGTGCCGGACAGGCGGATAAGCAGCCAGGAACCATCCGTCAGAAAGTATTTATAACCGTCTGTGGTGTCCAGTCTGGCTACTTTCATTCCAGCAATAGATTCTACGGGGCTTTGAGCTAGCCTCTGTACGACTTTCTCACGCTGGTCTGGAAAAATGTGTATATCGAGGCGGTCATAATAGTGCGGCCCGACCTTGCTAAAGAGATATTCCAGAAGCTGGGATGGTGTCTTGCCTGTCTTTATCATAAAGTCCAGGAAGTACAGGCCGGCAACTATGCTGTCACGTTCAGGCACATGCCCGCGAAAGCCGTAGCCGCCGCTCTCCTCACCTCCAACTATAGCGTTTTTCTCAATAATCAGTGGCGCCACGTATTTGAAGCCTACCGGCGTGTCATAGACGGGCACATCGAACAGCTTTGCCAACTTGTCAACCATTACGGTATCACTCAGGGTCTTGACTATGGCGCCTCGCTCCCTGCAAACTTCCAGAAAGTAGAGGACGAGCAGGGCGAAGACCTGAAGCTGGTTTAGAAAATTGCCGTTTTCGTCAACGATGCCGATGCGGTCAGCATCGCCGTCAGTAGCCAGTCCCACATCTGCCTTCTCTTGCCTGACCGTTTGGCACAGTTTAGTCAGGTTTCTGGCTATGGGCTCGGGGTTGATACCGGGAAATGAAGGGTTACGCTCGCCGTTGAGCTCGATGACCTCCATCTTCCCGCCCTGCAGGATTGACTTGAAGTAGCCGCTGCCGGCGCCATACATAGAGTCAACGATTATTTTCAACCTGTTCTGCGAGAGGCTCTTGTAGTGTATGAGTCTTTCCAGCTGCTGGAAATAGGCGGGGTCTGGGTCTAAGTAGGCTATTAGGCCCTTGGCCAGTCCTTCAGCCAGTGGCAGGCGTTTGATTTTGCCTGTGGATAGAACCTCGTTTGCCAGCCTCTCTATCTCGGCGGCGATATTTGTGGGCGCACTCATGCCCATAGCGTTCTTGTATTTGAAGCCATTCCAGCGTGCTGGATTATGGCTGGCGGTGATGATTATGCCGCCGGCCGAGTTGCTGGCGGTGACGGAATAGCTTATTACCGGTGTTGGCGCTGCTTTCGAACAGAGGAGTACCTTGATGCCGTTTCCGGCGATGATTTCAGCGGCGGCAGCGGCGAAGTCCTCAGAGGCGAAGCGGGTATCATAGCCAATAACAATGCCCTTTTCTGCCATTCCGGCCTGCTTTAGATAGTTGGCCACTCCCTGGGCGCAGGCACGGACATTTGGGAAGGTAAAGTCCTCGGCGATTACACCCCGCCAGCCATCAGTTCCGAATTTGATTCTCATATCCAAGATTATCCCCGCCACTTTACATTTTACCAAGTGCCTCAGCCCTGAGGATTGGGGCCTTGTCTGTCTTTTCCCAGGGCAAATCAAGGTCGTCTCTGCCGAAGTGGCCGTAGGTGGCGGTTTGTCGGTAAATGGGGCGGCGCAAGTTGAAGTGCCGGATAATAGCCTCAGGGCGGAAATCAAAATGCTTTTTGATCAGGTCTAGGATAGTTTTGTCTGGCACTGTGCCCGTGCCAAATGTCTCGCAGGAGATAGATAATGGGTGGGCGACGCCGATGGTGTAGGCCACTTGGACTTCTATGCGGTCAGCCAGGCCAGCAGCGACCACATTTTTAGCGGCATATCGGGCCATGTAGCTGGCTGAACGGTCGACCTTCGTCGGGTCTTTACCAGAAAAGCAACCGCCACCGTGACGGCAGGCGCCACCATAAGTGTCAACCAGTATCTTGCGGCCGGTGAAACCGGTATCTGAAACTGGCCCGCCGATAACAAAACGGCCGGCGCTGTTGACATAATATCTAGTCCTGTCGTCCAGCAAATCACCTGGAATAACGGCCTTTATAACCTGCTCTATTATGTCCCGCCGGATGGTATCCGGACTGACATCAGGGTCATGCTGAGCGCCGATGACCACAGAGTCTATTCTTTTGGGTTTGCCGTGGTCGTACTCCACTGTCACCTGTGATTTACCATCTGGCCGGAGATAGGTCAGAATCCTTTCCTTCCTCACCTGGGCTAGGCGTCGACACAGTTTGTGTGCCAGTGTGATGGGTAATGGCATAAGCTCGGGTGTCTCGGTACAGGCGAAGCCGAACATCATACCTTGGTCACCGGCACCGGTTTTGTCCAGTTCGTCTATCTCTGCAGCCTTCTCCCTGATTTCCAGTGCCTCATTGACTCCAGCGGCGATGTCCGGCGACTGCTGTTTTATGGATACCAAAGTCCCGCAGGCCTCATAATCGAATCCGTATTCGGGTCTGGTGTAACCGGCGTCCTTAACCACCTGACGGACAATTTCGGGTATTTCAACATAGCACTTTGTGGTAATTTCACCCAGGACGATCACCAGTCCTATAGTAACGGCAACCTCACAGGCTACCCTGGCATACGGGTCATCAGCCAGGATGGCATCGAGGACGGCATCTGATATCTGATCGCACAGCTTATCGGGATGTCCCTCGGTTACGGACTCAGAGGCAAAGAAGTAGGAAGGGTCATTTTCGAAGCTAGTTGCCATTTCTTTCTCCTTCTGAAGGGTTTTTTATTATATTGTCTGACCGTTTCAGAATCAATACTGTCTACTTAGTAAAGGTTAAAGCCCGGCACAACAGTACCGGGCGATGCCAATAGGTCGAGATGCACAACCTTCATCTCCTAATTTTTCCAGGCAGTATGTAGATGTAAGGCCTGCCTAGAATCCGCGTGTGGATGAACCTATCTAGCCGTCTCAGGGCCAGGAAAAGACTCCAGATTAAAGCGTCCTTTTTGTAATATGAACGCACCTCCTCAGCGCTAACTGGCTTTACCCCCAGGTCTTTCGCTTCCTGGGCGAAAAAGTCATTGGCAGCCTGGATAAGCTGTGGAATAAGCTCGGGGCGCTGTTCCTTGTAGAAATTGGCTATAAGGTCTATTACCACCAGGCGCGAGCTGTAATAGCGGGTCATGACATCCTCGAGAAACAGCCAGCGTATCAGCCAGAGAAGGAAGGAAGGTGCGCTGCGCAAAAACAGTTCAGGGTCAAGCTGCTCCACTCCGTTCTTCTTGATGAATGGAGTGCTCGTGTCAATGTAATAGAGCTGCGTAATTTTATCTACATGCGGGCTCTTTGGGTCGAAGTTTTTGATTGCCCAGTTGGATATCTGTCCATCAATGCCGATTTCGATGTCAGTGCCTTTTTTGTTGAAGTCCCACACCTTTTTAAGCTGTCTCAGGACCAGTTTAAACAGGGCTATTATGTCATCGTCTTCGAGGGTGTGCAACAGCCTGTGACCAAATGACTCCGGGGGCAGCCGTCCTTGGATATCGAAGCAGACTATATAACCTTCGCAGGGGAAGGAAGCGAAACCGTAGGGGGGTACATCTATTCCAACCTCGTCACTGAGGATGCGGTTATACTCCTGGTAGATAGTCCGATAATGGTCCAATTCCTTCTGGTGTCTGAATATGGGCATACGCTTGCAGGCAATGTGTGGAAGGCCCTCAATTTCAAAGACAGTGCTTATCTCCCCATACCCCAGCACTCTGGCGGGAATTTTGCTTTTCTCAGGGTGGCACGGGTCGAGCCCCCGCTCGAACTCCTTTAACAGGTCTACGTCTATCTCTATGCCCGTCATCTTCTGAGAGGTTACAGCCCCAGAAATTTTTTAGCATCTTCCAGGGCGCCGTCCAGACGCTCCAGAATCTCAAAGGCCAGTTTTTTTTCTATGTTTAGCGGTGGTAGGAGCTGGCTTACCCGCCTGTTGTTGTTGGCGTATATGGAGAGGATTCCGTTGTCGTAGCAGGTCCTGGTCATGACTGGCCCGCATTGCTCATCTACCATCTCAATGCCCATCATCAGCCCGAGCTGCCTTAAGCCCACCAGTATGGTGGGATGCTTTGCTTTAAGGTCTGCAAAACCGTAGGCGAAGATTTCAGCCAGCTCGCTCACGTGCTGCAGGAATTCAGGTTTTGATGACTCCTCCAGCACTGCCATAGCAACAGGGCAGCCCACTTCGGCACCGCCAAAGGTTGATATGTGGATAAAGGGGTGCTGGTGGAAGAAAGATTCCAGTTCCTTTCTAAAACATGTGGCGCTCATAGGGTAGATGCCACCCGACAGACCTTTGCCGATGACGATAATGTCGGGCACTACATCGTAGTGTTCGATGCCCCAGAGCTTTCCGGTGCGTCCCAGGCCGGTCTGTACCTCATCGATGATCATAAGGGCGCCCTTTTCATGGCACAGCTTCCTTACCTGCGGGAAGAAGTCTGGAGGTGGTATGGGCATTCCGGATGTGGCCGGTATGGTCTCAAATATCACTGCGGCTGTATTATCGTCTATAACCTGGTTCAAGGCTGCGATGTCGCCGAAGGGTACCTGCGTGAAGCCGGGCGGGTTGGGTCCAAAAGGCTGGCGGTACTGCTCATCTCCTGTTGCCATTGCCAGCCCGGTATGGCCATGGTAGCCGCCTGTAGCTGAGATTATCTTAAGTTTTTTGGTATAACCTCTGGCCAGTTTGATTGCCAGATCGATGGCCTCGCCGCCGCTGACGCCGAAAACTGTATAAGTGATATCGCCCGGCATCAGCTCCGCCAGCTTTTCCGCCAGTATCGCCCGCTGCTCACTGATAAAATGGTGGTTGCCGATGTCCAGCTCTTTGAGGGCTCTGGTCAAGGCGGCGATGATTTTTGGGTTGCGGTGTCCTAGATTGAAAACACCCCCGTTGCAGTGGCAGTTAATCAGCCTTTTGCCGCTGGTGGCATCCCAGACGTAGGCCCCCTCCCGGCGCCCGAAGACGAAGTCCAGGCCGAACATCTTGAAAATCTCCGCCTTGCCCGAAGACACATGCTGGGCAAACCGCTCGATAATCCTTTCTTTACTGTCCCGCCCGATGTATCTCATAAAATTGACCCCTATTTTACTATGTCCCCTCTTCCCAGCTTTCTAAGTATTTCTTCTGCTCCTCGGATAGGGAATCTATGTTTATGTTCATGGCTTTGAGCTTCAGTCGGCCAACTTCGTTGTCTATTTCTTCGGGTACGGGGTAGACCCTCGGCTGAAGCCTCCCCTTGTTCTTAACTAGGTATTCCAAACACAGCGCCTGGTTGGCGAAGCTCATGTCCATGACGCTGGCCGGATGCCCCTCAGCTGCCGCCAGGTTTATCAGCCTGCCCTCGCCGAGCAAATAAAGGCGGCGACCGTCAGCCAGTGTGTATTCCTCAACGAAGGGGCGCACCCGTCTCTTCGCCCTTGTCAGCTTTTCCAGAGCGGGTATGTTTATCTCCACGTTGAAATGACCGCTGTTGGCCAGAATAGCCCCATCCTTCATCTGCCGGAAGTGGGCTTCGTCAAGGACGTTTATATCGCCGGTGACGGTGATGAAGATGTCGCCTATCTTAGCTGCCTCAATGAGAGGCATGACCTGATAGCCGTCCATGGCTGCTTCGAGCGCTGGAATTGGGTTGACTTCAGTGATGATAACCAAAGCTCCCATACCCTGTGCCCGCCGGGCGATACCCCTGCCGCACCAGCCATAGCCGCAGACCACCACCTTTTTCCCAGCCCACAAAATATTGGTGGCGCGGGTGATGCCATCGATGGTGCTCTGTCCGGTACCGTAGCGGTTGTCAAAGAAATGCTTGGTGCGGGCATCATTGACGGCAATTATAGGATACCGCAGTTGGCCCTCCTGAGCCATGTTCCTCAGTCTAATCACACCGGTAGTCGTCTCTTCGGTGCCGCCGATTATATTGGGCAGAAGGTCAGTCCGCTCCTTGTGTGCTGTGCTGACCAGGTCGGCGCCATCATCTACGGTGAGCTGCGGTTCATGTTCCAATGCCGCCTTGATGTGGCGGTAATAGGTCTGGTTATCTTCACCCTTGATGGCGAAGGTGGGCAAACCATACTCAACAAGGGCTGCTGCCACATCGTCCTGGGTGCTCAACGGGTTTGAAGCGCACAGGACAAGGCTAGCGCCGCCCTCTTTTAGGATTAGGGCCAGATTGGCGGTCTCGGTGGTGATATGGAGGCAAGCTGAAATGCGGACGCCGTTTAAGGGTTTCTCGCTTGCAAACCTCTGTCTGATTAGCTCCAGCACCGGCATCTCGCGGCTGGCCCACTCGATGCGCAACCTGCCCTTATCAGCTAGTCCCCTGTCTTTGATGTCATAGTTCACTTATCTAGCCCCTTCTCCCTCCATGGTGGAGAATTTCTTTCCCTCTCCCTTTGACTGCAGGGGGGTCATTCTGAGGGTGCTGAAACATCCTTTCTGAGACCAGCTTTACAATATCACTTATTGGCTGAGAAGTGTCAAGTATTATATGCTCTCGGGGTGGGAATTCGGTGATTCTATCGAAGTCCTGTTTTTGCTGCACATAGATTTCCCAGCGACCGTCAGAGACAGTGCCCTCCTTCAGCCTTTGTTCCAGACGGCGCTTCACAGCTTTTTCGTTCAAAACGCACTCTATTATGGCAAAATCAGCATCCGTCTCCTCAGCCAGTCTTCTGGCCAGCAGCCTGTCCTGCTTCTTCTTGAAGGACGCGTCCAGTATTACCGATTGTCCCTGGGACAGGAGCTCTCTGGCCTGAGAAAACATCGTACCATAGGTCTTTCGCGTGAACTCTTCAGAATAAATGCCACCGCCGAATTGCTCGAAGCGGCGTTCGGTCGGTAAGATGCCGGCTAGCTCTTTGCGCACCACATCTGAGGAGATGACGGTAAGCCCCAGGCTGCGGCTCAAGGCCTGGGCTACCGTGGTCTTGCCGGTACCTACAAGACCAGACATGATGAGGAGCCAGGTCTTTTCTCTCGTGTAGCGATGCGCAAGTTCGAAATAGCCCTGTGCTGTAGCAACTGCTGCTTGTTTGTCTGAGATGTAGGGGTCATTCAGCAGGAAGCTGGCTACCTTGCCCCGAACGTAGGCCCGATAACACTTGTAGAAGTTCAGTAACTGTGCGAGTTCTTTGTCCTGACTGAGGCGGACATAGGCATTGACGAATATCCTTGAAAGGTCAGCCCTGCCGTAGCGGTCTAAGTCCATAGCCAGAAAGGCGACCTCTGAGGCAACATCGCCGTAACGGAAGCGGTCGTTGAACTCGATGCAGTCGTAGATGCAGATGCCATCGGTGAAGCAAACATGGGCAGCGTGCAGGTCCCCGTGGCAATCCTTTATCCTACCCTCAGCCACCCGCTTTTCAAAGATACTTTTGTTATTAGCCAGAAACTTGTTGGTGTAGTCCCTGATGAAATCGTAGGCGTGGCGGCTGATGGTGGTGCCGATGTACCTTTGCGTCTGGGTGAAGTTCTCTTCGGTGTTTACCATGATAGCTTCCGGTTTCCCATAGACGCTTATTTCTGGCCCCGTCCTGGCTTCAGCGTGGAATGCTGCCAGCTTTTCGGCCAGCCGCCTTACCATATCCTCGGTTACCGAGTCCCGAAGCAAAAGCCTGTCCATCATCAGTTCGTGGGGTAGCTGTCTCATCTTGACAGCATATTCCACCGGCTCACCGGCACCGCCGAGCTGGAATCTTCCCCGGCTTAGGGTTATGGGCACCACCCCGATGTAGACATCGGGGCAAAGGCGGCGGTTCAGTTCCACCTCCTGCTGGCAGAAGTGGTACCTTTTTTCAAGCGTGGTGTAGTCCAGATAACCCAAATTCACCGGTTTTTTGACCTTATAGGCGTATTCGCCGGTTAGGAAAAGGAAGGACATCTGAGTCTGCACCAGCGCTACCTGCCGGGGACGGTGCGGGTAAGTTTCGGGCTGGAGCAGGGCCTCAACTAAGGCTGATGTTTTTGACACAACTTCTGCCCCTCCTGGCAACTCTAGAAGTTTTACAGCACATTTGTGCCTTAATGCTCTGGCATTTATGGCGGAATAAAATTTTAACCTTCCAGGCTGAAAAGGGGTCTGGCTATCTCGCCGGCGGAGTACTTATCTCCGGGAAATACGGCACTCCCCATCTTTACCCTTTTGCCCATTATGTCCATGGTCACCGCTTTCGGGTCAACGCCAGTAAGATTGCCCATTAACCAGGGGCCCTCATCCAGTTCGACTATTACTATGACGTATGGGCACTCGGACTCGCGCCCTTCTGGTGGCACAAATACAGTGGTAAAGGTCTGGATTGTGCCCCTGCCGCTCAATTCGGTGACGTCCAGTTCGGTGCTGGTGCACTCACTGCAGGCTATTCGTGGGGGCACGGTAATTGCACTGCACCTTCTGCATTTCAAGCCAAGCAGTTTGTTCTGCTTTAGTGCCTCATTATATTCTTTGAAACTGATTTTATGTTCCATTTTTAGCCTCCCGGAAATTGACTGCACCTGTGCTACCAGCCTCTCTGCAAAATAATGTTGCACAAAGTACCACCATCACCGCCGAGGGTGTCCGTCATGCCTATTTTCGCCCCCTCGACCTGGCGTTCGCCGCATTCGCCCCTTAATTGCTTGACTATCTCGTATACCTGTGCAGTGCCGGTGGCGCCGATGGGGTGGCCTTTAGCTTTGAGACCACCAGAGGGGTTGACCGGTATTTTGCCACCGATTTTAGTCTCGCCTTTTTCTATGGCTTCACCAGCCTTGCCGTATTCGAAGAAGCCAAGGCTCTCCAGGGCAACGATTGTGGCTATACTGAAACAATCGTGGAGTTCTATGACATCTATGTCTTTCGGAGTGAGGCCGGCCATTTTGTAGGCCTGTTCAGCAGCCAGTTCCCTGGACCTGAGCCGTGGCAGGTAATCTTTCTGGCTCATCAGGTTGCCGGCTGAAGCCTGGCCAACGCCGACAACGTAAACAGGTTTGTCTGTCAGTTTTTTTGCCTTTTCTTCTGAGGCCAAGATAACTGCCGAACCTCCATCGGAGAATGGGCAACAATCATAAAGCTGGAGTGGCTGGCAGACCATGAAACTCTTGAGCACGTCGTCCACGGTTATCTCTTTCTGGAATTGGGCTTTGGGATTGCGGGCACCGTAGTAGTGCGAGTTGACCGAAACAAGCGCCATTTGATATTTGAGCCTTTCCAGAGGTACATTGTATTTTCTGGCGTAGAGATGGGTTATGAGGGCGAAGACGCCGGGGAAGGTAATGCCGCAGGGATACTCGTAGCGGCTGTCGCTAGCCATGGCGAAAGTCCGGGTGGCTAGAGGTGTGCCCATTTTGGCAGCCGTTTCGGCACCCCCAGCCAAAACTATATCATAGTACCCTGAAGCGACCCACATGAAGGCGTCACGGAAGGCAGCACTGGACGAGGCGCAGGCATTTTCATATCTATTGGCTGGAATATGGCTGGCACCTATATAGTCAGCAACAAATGCCTGCGGTTGGGCCTGACCTTCGGCGAAATCTCCCAAGGCGTTGCCCATAAACAAGGCCTGTACATCCTTCGGCTTTAAGTTTGATTCATTTATGGCGTCCATAGCGGCTTCAGCGAAGAGTTCTATAGCTGTCTTATCCTGCTTGCCGCTGAACTTTGTCATCCCGACGCCGATTACCGCTACTTTTCTCATGCTTCAACACCTCCTTATTTATCTTTATTCGCCTTTGAAACTCTATGCCCATTGAAAACATGTAGCTTCACGTTGCAACCCAGGGACGGCACATTTTTGGGCAGTTCCCGAAATGGCACCTACGCAAACAGCTTATTTTATCAACTTTGGACGGCATTTACTACAGAATGCTGACTCCTTCCAGTCGGTGTCAGCCAGGCTATTGGAGAAGTGCATTACGCACTTTGCGTCCGGGCAATGCCCCAAGCCAAAGGTGTGTCCCAGCTCGTGGACTGCCTCTTTGATGGCCCTATTTAGAAAAAGCGCCTCGTCTGCAGGTAACCCGTAAAACTCCTGGCGAAGACGACATAGGGATATTATAGCTACCCCAGCCATCACATCAGCCTGTCCGAAAACGAAGTTCAGCCCCGGGGCGTAAAGGTCGACATCTACCATACCCAAAACCTTTTCATCCCGGGACACCCCTGATTGTTTCAGCATGGTGAGCAGTTTGGAGGCCAGGTACTGTTGTCGTCTTGGTTCGTAGGCCTGTGCCAAATCATAAGCCTCGGGAACTATCATTGCAGGACAACCGAAAAACCGGTTCAGCCGGCGTTTGAGTTCTTCTGTAATCCGGTTATTGATATCGCCGCTTGGCTTGAGAGTTATCTTCACTGTAGCAGGTATGCTTTAACCAGTCCGTTATCTCTTTCAGCACCTGTTCATGATTGGTCAAGGTAACCTCAACCACGCGTACCTTGGGATGACGTTTAATTTCATCAGCGAAGGGATGTGGATTGAGCATGATTGTGCCTAGTACCTTTTTACCGCTGTTTATAGCCATAGACACGGCTTCTTTGAACCGCGGTGAGAAAAGCTCCATCTTGCCGATTTCGTCAATGACTATTAAGTCGCTCTCCCGTATTGCGCGGTGAATGGCGCTAACCCCTATGTTGTCCAGGCTGAAGATATCCACGCCATACTTACTTACGCGGTAGGGCCCGGAGAAATTAACATGAGCCAGTATAACGTTCTGCCCGTCGAGCGTGACAATTCTGAAACCTTGGCGTATGCCTCTGCTCCTCAGCTCCTCGGTGTAAAAGCCGCCGGCATCGGTCTTGGTACGGGCTATAGCCTGTTTAATTAAGGTAGTCTTCCCTGTACCAGGCCTGCCGGTGAGGAGGTAGACGTTTAACATTATTACGAGGCGGTTTCAGTCTTCTTTTTTCTACCGGGCTTTTTAGGTGGCGCCTCAGGCTTGGGTTCAGCCGCTTTAACTTTCGGCTCTTTAACCGCTTTGGTCTTTATCGCCTTTGCCTCGGCCTCTTTCTCCACCTTTGCCTTAGCCGCCTTTGCCCTAGGGCTCGGAGCTACAGGTTCAACTGCAGCTATCTCTGTCTTTTTCTTTCTTACCGCCTTTTTCGGTGTCGGTGGTGCTTCAACCACGGCTGCTGCTGGCGCTGGTCTGGTTGCCACACCAGTGACGCCAGCCAGCAGGGCCATAGCCTTTCTCCGCTCTTCCAGCTTCCTACGTCGTTTACGATGCTTCAGCATTGCCATTCTTTTTCTTTTGTTCATCTTTTTACCACCCTATATATTATACACCAGAATATGCATGGTATTATCGCCCAATTAGGTTTGAATTTCAAATCGCATTTGTGTCGGGAAGTTGGAGGCGCTAGGCTGAGTATCTGGTTCTAATTTTAGCTGAGAGCTCGGCCAGCAACTCTAGGGCGTGAATAGCACCTTCGGGGGACAATGATGCCAGTGTGCAGGATGGGGTAAGTAGGCTTTGGGCGATTAGCTGCCTGAAAGGTATGCCATCGCGTGTTAAGAATGCCATAGTTTCGCCAAGCCGGTCGTGCAGGCTGGCCGTCGACTCTTCGAGAAGGGCCTCTTCATTGTTGGGCACAATGCCCCAGGCGATGTTACCGCCCTCTTTTAGAAAGGTCTTCACCTCGGCAGGGTAACAGCTTAGGGAGTCGGCATAGTTATAGGCGTCGAAGCTTAGGACATCAGTGGAGCTTTGCAAAAGAAGCGCCCAGTCGGTGCTGCCGCAGCAGTGCACCCCTTTAAACCCCTCCATACCCTTAAAGACTTCTTCAAGCAGCACAGTAACGCGCTCACTGGGGATGGAGACAAATGCCGTGCCCAAAGAGGTCAGGTAAGGCTCGTCAACAAAAATAAGTGTGTCAGATGCAATCTGGCGCAGGAACCGTTCCTGCCACATAACTTTCAGCCGTAGAAATTTGGCTACCGCCTCGGCCAAGAGGTCGTCATAGAGTATACCTCTCCTTTCTCTATCGGTAACGCAGAGCCCCCAGGTGATCGGGCCAGTTATCTGGCCCTTGACCATACTAGGGTGCTTTTGTTGCAGGGCCAGGAAGGCATAAAGTCCAGCGGCATGTTTAACGCTTATACCATAGTCAGCCGGGTTGTTATCACCGCTAGCAATGTAGAGCTGCTCTAGCTGGCTGTCAAATTCGGCTGTACGTTCCACGTAAATTTTATCCCCTTCCAGAATCAGTCCCGGGAAGCCCTCACTGAACTGGACATACATATTCTCCAGATGGGAACGCTTCGGCAGCTGGGGCCAGGCAGGCAGCTCAGGCAGATACTTGGCCACAATGGAACAGGCTTCCTGCGGGTCAACCTGTGGCATGCTGCCTATCATCGTTGCTATGCAATTGAATTCTATCTTTGCTCGCATCTTCTAACCACGCCAGACGGGCACATATCAGGCTGCGAACCGCCGCAGATTTGTCTATTCTAAATCATACCCTCTATGTTGTAAAATTGACCGTTGCAGCTTGAGCTTGTTACAATCCATCGGACTGAGCTGCCAGCTTCAGCTTATTATCTCTGGAGGTGACAAGTGAAGGGTAAATGGATTTTAGCGTTCTTATTGTTCCCCATGATTTTCTGCCTGGCCTGCGCCAGCGGGCATAGAGAGCCATTCCCGGAGACACAACCCATAATTAGAGACCTATCTTTAGTTGAAAGCCGTCTAAAGAAAACTGTGGCTCATGATGTCAGGTTCACCATGACGGTTATAGGTGAGGTGGATTACGGAGTGTATAAAGCGCCTGTGTGGGCTATTTCCTTCGCCACTCGACCAGAACCGAAGTACAGGGTCTTTATGTGCGGTGGGATTCACGGTAACGAACCTGCGGGTGTGGAAATTCTGGTGCGGACAATCGAATCGATGGCCACAAATATACTGAGGTATGAGAGCATATATTTTGATATTATCCCTTTAATTAATCCCTGGGGCTGGAGCCACGATGTACGATTTAACCGTGATGGTATAGATGTGAACCGTGACTTCGCCTCTTTCAAGTCCCAGGAGGCAAAGATTGTACGGGGATTCCTAAAAGGTAAGCGATATGATCTGATAGTTGACCACCATGAAGACCCTAATGCCAGTGGCTTTTATATATACCAATACGGTAACCCAGATACATTGCTCAGCAGAAGGGTCATAGAGGTTGTCAGGGGCCTTGGTTATCCCATCGAGCAGGATGTAAAAATGGTGATTCTGAGGACGAAAGACGGCTTAATTAACGCGCCACTATGGGGCCTGTGGTATATGAAGCTTACCAAGCAGCTCAGCATGGCTAATTACTGTCGTCTGAATAATAGTCGCAAAGTTTATACTGTGGAAACCCCCACGTCTTTGACGTTTGAAGAACGGGTGGCAATACATGGTAGGGTAAGCTCGATTCTCCTGAATAGTTTGAGCGGTGGTTTTTAGAAA
The DNA here is from genome assembly GCA_964549635.1 of uncultured Dehalococcoidales bacterium. Lineage (GTDB taxonomy): Bacteria > Chloroflexota > Dehalococcoidia > GIF9 > UBA5629 > VGNY01. The sequence goes on along the minus strand of CAZJVJ010000006.1, from coordinate 65,313 downwards.
GACCGGCATTACTGGCATTAGGGGAAAATTTTGAAGTTTCGTTTTTTTAGAGAAGACTTATGTGACCGCTGCGGACTTTGCTTTGAGCGCTGCCCAGTTTTAGAATTGGCATCAGCGGAAGCCAAGAAGGATATAGAAGCCCTAATCAACGGCAAAACTGGCGCTTCGCTGGCTTACCAGCGGTGTACAACCTGCTATACCTGTGACCTCATTTGCCCGGTACAGGCGCATCCCTACGAGCTTATTTTGGAGCGCTGGGGTGAGGAACACCAGTTAAAAGGGATGCCGGCCCTCGCCAGGCTTGTTTTCCCCAATGAGCCATCTAATATGTGGGCCTCCGTCAGAGCACTTATGCCCGAGGATGAGCTTTCACTACTGCGGTCCTGGCAGGAAAATGTACACCATCCCAAAAAGGTGATGCTGCTCACTGGCTTTTACACCAATTTGGTCCCGTTCATCGCCATGACCTCTCTCATTGATGAGTTAAGGCCGGCGATCGCTGGCTTTGAGGGTTTCTGGGGTTGTGGTGGCGATGCTTATAAGCTGGGAATGCTCGATGAGGCAGAGATGATAGGCAAAATACTGCATAAGCAGCTCTCGGATATGGGTGTGCAGAAGCTGTATTGCCTCATGGGCGCTGAGGCTATGATGCTGGGTGATGTCATGCCCAGCCGGTTCGGTATAGATTTTAGTTTTTGCGACCCTGAGCCGCTTGATTGCTGGATACTGGACAGGCTTAGAACCGGTAATATAAAAGTCAAACAGAAGCTTAATAGAAAGGTGGCCGTGCACGATAACTGCCTGTCCAAATATAAGGGCGGCAGGCTGCAGGACACCGTCCGGCAAACCATGGACTACATAGGCTGTGAAATGGTGGAGATGGCGCATAACCGGCAATCAGCGCTGTGCTGCGGCTGGGCAGCTACTATTCCCGCCTTGCACGGTGAATTTGGCGGCAGTCCCTTACACACGCTGCTCTATTTATTACATAGCCTGCATCTCAGGTTGCAGGAGGCCGAGGCAACCGGAGCAGAGGTTATGGTAGTCAACTGCCACGCCTGCTATTTATTCCTGTCACTTATAAGGGTGTTGACCGGCAGCAAGGTGGACATCTATCTTTCCCTGGAGCTGGTGCAGATGGCTGCCGGTGAAACGCCGGTGCGCAGAAATGAGCGGCGTGCCTGGGACATGATGGCTATTGTCTCAAATCTTCTTCTCCGCTGGCTTTTCTACCCGAAAGAACGAAGGCGTTTCTCGCCCAGGCCGATAAGAATGGAACCAATCCCGCCCCTCAGCCCGGCTGATGCCAATCGTCTTAGGTTTTTCGCCAAGATATACCGCAGCAGCCTAGTACAGAACCAGCCAATAAGGAAATTGCTCGGTGTGGGTGTAAAAACCCTGATTGACGGGTACCGGAGATTTTTGTTCAAGAAACAAAGGGAGTTATTTGCCGGTGTTTAGAGTCGTGCCAGCCTGTTTACCGTGGAGCTTCAAACCGGCTAATTTTCGGGTCATTTCCGATGACGGCAAGAAGCACCTCAGATACTAGAAAAAAGGAGCTATGAAAATATGTTAACCAGGAACAGGTTTGACCTTTATGCCCCCTTTAATCGGGAAAAGTGTACGCTCTGCGGGGACTGTTTCAGCCGTTGCCCTGTGATGCACCTGCCTAACAGCGAGGCGGTCAATGAGATTAAGAGACTTATCGGTGGGGAGGAGACCAGGCATGTGCTGAAGAGGTGCACCAGTTGTTTTGTGTGCAACTTCATCTGCCCTGAGCAATGCAACCCCACCCAGTTGATACTGCAGAGATGGCATGAAAGGTACATGCGAGAGGGCTTGCCCTTGAGGGCGGAATGGTTCATTCCACACTACAAACCTAATTTCAGGACCTATGTGTTAGACAGACTGCCAGACGATGAAAAGGCGATGCTCAAAGCCTGGGACAGCCTTTCACCATGCCGGGAGATGTTTTATCCCGGCTGCAATTTTGTCACCAGCCCGTATCTTACCAGGACCAGCCTGTTGAATGGGCTTGAAATTCGAGGGTCGCTGGATACCTGTTGCGGCGAGATGTATTACCGTATGGGCCTGTTTGAAGAAATAGAGCAGGTGGCTAAAAGGCTGGAAAGGTATTTTGGCAGACTGGGCCTGAAGAAGATGCTCATCCCCTGCACTGCTGGCTATAACATGTTCAACAACATTCTGCCCAGGTTTGGCTTCAAACCCGATTTCCAAATTCAGCACCTGCTTGACTGGCTGTGGGGGCGGGTAGAGGACGGAAGGGTGAAGCTGATGAACAGGCTGGCGATGAAGGTGACAGTCCAGGACTCGTGCTATGGTAAGGTCTTCGCTGAGGACATACTGGGGCTTGTTAGGAAAATGCTGAACAGAGTGGGGGTTGAGGTGGTGGAGATGAGGTATTCCTGCCAGAGCTCCTTATGCTGCGGCATTGCCGGGGGCTTCAGCGTTGAATCTGGCTTCAGCCCGTTCAGAATCGCTTCGGAAACCATGCGGAGCTTGAGGGAAGCACGGGCAACCGGGGCTGATGCCATCGTAGTGTACTGTGCTGGCTGTCTCCAGATGCTGTCTACGGGGAAGATACTATATCCGATCCGGATGCCTGTCTACCATATTCTGGAGATACTTCAAATGGCTATCGGCGAAAAGCCGGCGAGGCGGCAGGACCACAGGGGCAGGCTGTTCCTTGCGGGCATGCTCCGGCATCAATCGCCCAAGGTCATCTCCGGGAGGCGGTTTAAAGTCCTTAAAATAGAGCCGGAGTGGTAATTCTACATGCAGAATAAAGTCAATAAAATGGAATGCATTTTGTTTGAGAAGTACCCGGACTTTAAAAAAGGCATAGCCTGGGAGCCTCTGGGGGATTTCCCCACGCCTGTGAGAAAGCTAAAGAAGCTGGGGCAAGTGGTGGGTTACCCGAACATCTGGATGAAAGACGATGGCAAATCATCTCAGCACTACGGCGGGAACAAGGTACGGAAGCTGGAATTCATTCTCGCTGATGCCGTGCGCCGGAAAAAGAATACCATTATGACATACGGGGGTATAGGCACCAACCACGGTCTGGCCACCACCATATTCGGTAAGCGCCTTGGGCTCAAAACCATCCTGGTGCTCGTTGACCAGCCGGTTACCGACCATGTCCAGGAAAACCTTCTTCTGTTCCAGCACTTTGGGGCGGAAGTCTGTTATGCCAAAAACAGGGTTGGCGCTACGCTAAACTCGATTCGCTATTTTTTGACTAGGCCCGGTATCTATTATCTACCTGCAGGTGGGTCGTCCCCGCTTGGGACACTGGGCTTTGTTGCCGCAGCCTTGGAGTTGAAAAAACAGGTTGATGCCGGGGAGCTTCCAGAACCGAAATACATATTCGTAGCAGTGGGTTCCAAAGGGACGATGGCTGGACTTGTAGCGGGGAGCAGGCTGGCCGGGCTTAATTCAAAGATTGTGGGAGTGCGTGTTGCCTATCGATGGCTGGCGAATGAGAAGGCGACCGCAAAGCTGGCGAACTGTGCAATCAGCCTCATGAGAAAGTACGATAGGACGGTGCCGGCTATTAGTTTCAAGGAGAGTGACATAAAACTGATGCACGGTTTCTGCGGGGAGGGGTATGGCTATCCTACCCTTGAAGGCAGGGCGGCACTGAAACTGCTAGAAGAGACCGAGAATATAAAGCTAGATTTGACCTATACGGCTAAGACCTTTGCTGCGTTGCTCGATTTTGTGAAGACCAGCAGGGAGCTTGATGGCGCCCCTGTCCTTTACTGGCACACTTACAACGCTGTGGATTTGACCTGGATTGTGACCGAATATCATGATTACAGGAAATTACCTGTAGCCTGCCACAAATTTTTTGAGACAAACCTAATCCCATACATAAAGTAGGGCTTCACCTTGCCCGGACCGGATTTTACTGGAGTTATTGGAATGGTGTAAACGGGTATTTTTAAAGTAACGATGGAAGGAGAAGGGTATGGAAGCTAAAGAGGCATCAGAGCTGGGGCTGAGGAGGGCGCTGGGCTTGCTGGATGTGGTGGCCATAGAAATAGGCACCATAATCGGCGCTGGCATATTTGCCTTAACGGGAATGGCTATAGGTATATGCGGTGCTGCAGTACCCATAGCCTTTGTTATAGCCGCTTTGCCCATGGTGTTTGCCCTTCTGCCAATTGGCATGCTGGGGTCGGCGTTGCCTACAGTCGGCGGCAGTTTCAGATATCCTAGCCGTATATTTTCACCATTTGGTGGGTTTATGGGTGTATGGGGGATAATGATGGGGATACTGTTAGGCGGATTGCCACTGTATGCCTATACCTTCGCCGATTATCTGCTCGTACTTTTTCCCTCCTTGCCCAGGGCTGGCATAGCCGTGGCTGCCTTAACCTTTTTTTTCTTGGTAAATCTCTCAGGTATAAGGACAGCCAGCAGCGTACAAATTGGCATGTTCGCCGTGTTGATGGTGGCATTGCTCACCTACGTGTCGGGTGGCATACCCAACATTGAACTTTCAAACCTGACCCCCATGTTACAACAGGAGGTTGTCAGTGTTGTTATCGCCTCAGCCTTGCTCTTTTTCGCCTATATGGGGGCTAACTACATAATAGATTTGGGTGCTGAGATAAAGAACGCTGGTAGGAACATACCTTTGTCCTTTGCCATATCCATTCCGTTCGTTGTTATTTTGTATACGCTTATCGGACTGGTGGCTGTTGGCGTGGCCCCTTGCGAAGTGAGTGCCAATCAGCCCCTGTCTGTATCAGCAAGTAAATTCCTTAGCGGCCTTCTGGCCACCTTTTTCACAGTTGGTGGGGGGTTGCTGGCCATAGCCACCACCTTGAATACAACCTTTATGTTCGGTGCCAGGTTTATTTTGGTTTTTGCCGGTGATGAAATAATGCCCAGAGCTTTAGCCGGCGTTAGCCGAAGGTTTGGCACCCCTCACTGGGGACTACTCTTTATGTACCTTGTCGCCATGGCTGCGCTTCCCTTCGGGACAGCCTCGCTTAAGGTCTTCGGCATAGCTGCCTCTATCGGTTCCATCACCCTTCTTATCCCGGTACTTATAGCTGCGCTCCTTCTGCCCCGTCGCCTGCCCGATGTCTATCACAGAGCCCCTTTCAAGTTGAAGGGGTTCTGGGTATGGCTGCTACCGTCTTTGGCTATAACCTTCGGAATCTTTTTTATAGCTGCACTGGGAATGGAAAGCCCGCTGGGGCTTGGTCTGTTTGTCGCTTGGATGGCTATAGGGGTCATCTACTTTAACTTGAGAAGCCGGTATTTGAAGAAAAAACGCGGTATTGATTTGACTGCCAGGAAAAGCATTTAGTCCAGGGCTCATTTGACACAATTGTCTGTGCCTTTTGATGGGGAAACTAAAGTAGCTTGACAATAAAATAAAAACAGGAGGCATTTTATGGCTAAGGTGGAGACCGAACGCAGAGGTCGCTCTTTTGTGGTAATTATAAACCGTCCGGAGGTGCGCAACTGCGTTGATGGTGAGACGGCGCAATTGCTCTTTGAAGCTGTAGAAGCATTCCGCAAGGATAAGGGACTGGATGTGCTTATACTGACCGGCGCTGGCGATGTCTCCTTTTGCTCCGGCGCTGATTTGAAGAACACAGAAAGCCTCATCTCGCGTCCCGGAGCTGATGAGTCGGGTCCTATGGGCATCAGCCGCATAACTGATGTGGAGAAGCCTACCATAGCTGCTATTAACGGTTACTGCCTTGCCGGTGGGCTGGAATTAGCCTGCTGGTGTGATTTCCGCATTGCGGCGCGCAATGCCAGTTTCGGCCACCCGGGACGCCGCTGGGGCATCCCTCTTATAGATGGTGGCACGCAGCGCCTACCCAGAATCGTTGGGCTGGGCAACGCACTTTATCTCATAGAGACTGGCATTGTGGTGAGCGCCGACCAGGCACTAAGCATGGGGTTGGTGCAGGAGGTTGTTCCGGAGGGGAAGGCGCTATCACGGGCTTTGGAGCTGGCTGAGATTATGTCGAAATACCCGCAGATTTCCCTGTACAATGACCGGCGGGCCACCTATGAAGGCTTATCCTTGTCGTTGTCGGAGGGAATCAGACTGGAGGCGAAGATACACCAAGGCAGCCTGTCAGCCCCCGAAATGGTGGAGAAGCTCCGCCAGTACGCTGCTGGCCAGCGCCAACCCTTCCCCCGCCCACCAGCTTACCAGTAATCCAAAAAGCATGTGGGTATGCGACCTGTGTATATGGTCAAGCTGTGGCTGCAAAAGAACTGTTCGCCGCAGAGCTGAGTCTGGCTGCGATGTCATTACTTTGCAGTCCGGATGCGTAGGATATGTACGGTGACACCGATGGCGATTAAGACCAGTACCGCTCTGATGGCGAGGCTTTTGGTGGCAAATAGCGCTGAAGCGCCGATTGTTATCCACAATAGTGCGATGGTTACTGCCTTCACCCTCACTGGCACTCCTCTTTTTTCTACATAGGCCCTGATGTAGTTTCCAAACCACCTGTTGTCCAGCAGCCACCTGTAGAACCTTTGTGAACTTCTGGCATAGCAGGCAGCGGCAAGCAAAAAAAAGGGTGTGGTGGGCAGCACGGGTACAAATGCACCGAAAATACCGAGCCCGGTAAAAAATGTCCCGGCGATAATCAACAATGTCCGGGCCCAGTTGCCTTTAGTCTGCTTATCGCTCACGGGAGTGCAGTGATTCTGTAAGCCTTTTGGTTTTTTCAAGCACAAAGCTTTAAGCTTCAGCTATAACCACAGTCTTGATATTGGTGAACTCTTTGATGCCAAAGTGTGATAGCTCTCGCCCGTAACCGCTGTCCTTAATGCCGCCGAAGGGTAACCGCGGGTCAGACCTCACCTGGGCATTGACGAAGCACAGCCCGGCCTCCAGTTCCTGCGCTGCTATCTGTTCCCCTCGGGCGATGTCCCTGGTGAAGACCGCTGCCCCCAGGCCGAAATCGCTATCGTTAGCTACCCTGATAGCCTCAGCCTCGTCTCTGGCCGGTATAATCGCTGCCACGGGTCCGAATGACTCCTCATCATACACGGGCATTCCTCTGGCGACGTCGGTCAATACCGTGGGCGGGTAAAACGCCCCGTTGCCTTCGGGTATCCTGCCGCCGAGCAGGCATCTAGCACCCATTTCAGTGCTTCTAATCACCTGTCGGTGGAGATAGTCCCGCAAATCATGCCTGGCTAGCGGACCTAATTCGGTGTCTTCCTTAAGTGGGTCGCCCATCCTGATGGCGCTCATCCGTTGCACCAGCATCTCCTCGAACTTAGCCCTCACTGGCTCGACCACAATGAACCTTTTGGCGGCGATACAGCTTTGACCGCAGTTTGTCAGCCTTGCAGCGGCACAGATGCTGACCGCAGACTCTAGGTGAGCATCTCCCAGCACCAAATACGGGTCGCTGCCGCCCAGCTCCAGGACCGTCTTCTTTAGCATTTGGCCGGCCTTCTGTGCCACTGCCCTGCCTGCTACCGTACTGCCCGTAAGGCTGATTCCTCTCACCAACGGGTCTTCAATTATAGCATCTACCCGGTTGCTGCTTATCAGCAAGGTGGTGAAGACGTGGGAAGAGAAGCCAGCCTCGGCGAAGATTTCTTCTATTGCCAGGGCACATCCTGGCACATTGGAGGCATGCTTCAGTAGCACCGTATTACCGGCCATGAGTGCTGGCACGGCGCAGCGGAAGACCTGCCAGAAGGGGTAGTTCCAGGGCATAATTGCCAGTATCACACCCAGTGGTGCAAAGGTCACGTAGCTTTTCCTGGCGTCCGTTGCCACCAATTCCGGTTGCAAGAACGCCTCTCCGTAGTCAGCAAAGTAGTCACACGCCCAGGCGCACTTCTCGATTTCTGCCCTCCCATCCCTTACTGGCTTGCCCATCTCCAGTGCCATCAGCCGGGCACAGCCTTCAGCCCTTGAGCGTAGGACTCTGGCTGCCTCTCTCAAAAGTTTCGCCCGCTCGCTGAAGCTGGTCCTCCTCCAGCTCAGAAAGGCCTGATAGGTCTTACGGATAGCCTCTTTCACCTCATGTGGTGACATCTCGTCATATTCTTTTAGTGTCTGGCCGTCGGTGGGGTTTATCGCTCTTATTTTCATTGCCCTTCCGTGTCGGTTAATGAGTTGGGGCCTTTTATTCCGGAGGCGGTGTGCCCTTAGGGGCTTTTATCATTCCTGGGGTAGCTGTATACTTTCCATCGGGAAGTTCTGGCAAATACAGATTGCGCCATGCCTGAGCATTAGCTATATCTATGGGCATAGGCTCAAGCCGCAAAATATCTCCCGGCGTCATCTTAAAGTTTACTGGTGGTGTATAGAAAGGCTCCAGCACTTTTTGGGCGTGTTTAACCTTGGGCTGTTCACAACCAAGCGTGGCTAACCCTGATATGGCTATGACCGGTATTACTATGCCTGCAATAATGGATACACGCAGCAACCTGTTTCGAAGTCTACAGGGACACACTGACGAGAAATCATTGGTCTTCATCATACTTCACGCCAGTTTAGAACACAATAATCTTACCACAAAAAGCCTGGGTGCAAACTGGTTTGTCTTAGGTCTCGATTCTGTGTGAAAACCGGACATCAACAAAAGGTGTAGGCGTCTGAACGAACGAACAGAGAGTGGCGATTTTGCTTTGTTAGGCAGTTAAACCCGGTGTTACCAAAAACTGGTGCGCTGCTGAAAGTCGATCATACCGCTTTCAGAAACGGTTTCAAATTCGATACCAACCTCGACCGCTGCAGCTACTGGATTCAGCCCCCACCCGATGAGACCATGCCTACCCGATTCATGCCAACAGCGATTCGGCAGACTGGCTCGCTCACGTTGCCCGGGGTAAAGACACCGTTGATGCCAGCCGCTTTAAGTCTATCAATGGTTTCTTCGACGATTGACCTTGCTAATGCCGGTATCTCTGGGAAATTGGCTAATATCCTGCCGATACCGGTTTTAGCAGCTTCATTGACAGTGGTCATTCTAGCACTGTTATATTGCTCCGAATGGGTCAAGCGATGTGCCCCCATAGTTAATTATGGCAACGAAGCGACTTGGTCTGGAATCCCTGAGTTCAAGCACCCCTTCCAACTTAGATCGCATTGGTACCCCGTGTTTTAGGAGCACACCGTTTTTTACCGCGCTGCAGACGGTGGCGAGACCTATTTTGCCTTTTGTGATGACCACTTCGCCGAGCTTCTGACCTTCAGGTGCTGTCGCTACTAACTCGCTCACGCACAACCCGGCTCTAAATACAACTTCCATAGCCGCGAGGGCTTTAGGAAAGTCGTCTTTATTGAAAAGGGAATTGTTCATGGGAAGTTGGCCAGTGCAGCTTTCCGGGTTAAATGTGGTGCGAAATGCCAGAAGCTCAAGTTGGCACGGTCTGAGGTGGGAGGCTTAGGTCTACAAAAGACATGCCTCGGAAGATCAATTGTGCTGATTTCTGTTGACCTGTTTTAGTTTGTTCAGCACAGCCAAAGCTCTGTCTATGGCAACCTTCTCCAGCTCTGAAATCTGCTTCTGTTGAGTCCGGGAAATAAAGGCGTTGAGCTGGCGCGCCATATCAGCGGCTCTCAGGCGAGCATGCTGTTCATCGAGCGCTTTATAGCCCTGTAGTTTGCGGGGGCCTTCACTTCCCCCTTCGGCGAAATACCAGTCCTTGAAGCTAACCCCACAGCCCGCCACGAAGAGTTTGTAGCCCAGAGGGGTGGTCACCGGGGGAACGCCCAGTGCTAACATTTTGGCTGTCTCCTGCTGCTCCGGGCTATCGTATTCAACCATGATGTGCCCGCCGGGGGGGATGAGTTCAGCCAGATGGTTAAACAGGTGCTGAAGGTCATCATCGCTCAGCTTTTCGACGACCTGCGTGTCCGCCCCGAACCTGACTTCAGTTGCAATTCGGATGATTTCTATCCAGTTGTAGGCGGGGTATTCTCCCCGATTGTGCAGGCCGAAAATGACCGGTTGGTGGCTGACTTTACCAGCAGCATTTCGCAAATAGATTTTGAAATAGCTGGCACCAATCATGCTCTTCCCATTTACCATAACCACTAATGTGTACTTGCTTAGGTTCCTGTTATGAAGGTCAGCCAATGGGTGCTGGCCTCTCTGAACGAGAGCCCATCCCTTCTCCTGAAAGCTATCGATGACAGGACTGCCGGATGACACTAGATTTCCTGCAGTAATCTGGCAAGTGAGTCAGGGTCAGTCACGGGTGCCCTGCAGCTATAACCCTTGCATAGATAAACTGTGGGCCGGTCATTGACCATTTTTTTATCGCCCAGCAGACCTAGTCCTGTTACCGGCATGGTGTCATCAGGGTCATAAGCAACCATGACTTTATTGGGCAGCCACCTGGCATTCAGCACACGGAGTAAAGCCGATGTTGCTGGGCTTTTTCTAGGGCCAATGATGACGATTTCTTCCGGGGTTGAGAGGTGGAAGTCAAGGGCGCAGAGCCAGTTGGCGAAGCCGATCGGATTTCGCCGGAGAAAGCCTGCCTTGGACCTGAGTGACTCCAGGGCTATCTGGTAAAAGTGCTCATTGCCGGTCAGCCGCGCCAGTCTGAACAGTACCGATGTGGCTGCTGATGAGCCTGATGGTACTGATGTATCAAATATGTTTCTGGGGCGGACAACCAGTTGGTCGTGCCTGTCGCCGGCATCGTAGAAAGTCTTTGAAGTCTCCTCCCAAAACTGCCCAACCATAACCTCAGCCAGCTTTATAGCCTGTCTGAGCCAGATGCCGCCAAAGGTGGCCTGGTGTAGACCCAGAAGCCCGGTGATAACCAGAGCGTAGTCTTCCAGAAAGCCGTTTATCCTTGCAACGCCATCTTTATATGTGCGTTTGAGATGGCCATCATTGAGCATGCGTTCCAGCAGGAAAAAGCCGTTTGCCACCGCAGCGTTCAAATAGTCCTGCCTGTCGAAGATGCCGGCAGCTTCAGCCAGGCTGGCAAGCATAAGCCCGTTCCATGATGCCAGTATCTTTTCATCACGACCAGGCTTGACTCTATGGCCTCGCCTGTTCATAAGTGCTTTCCTAGCCTGCTCTATTATGGCTGGTGATTCTGGTATGTAATCACTGGCAATATGCAGAATATTCAAGCCATTGAAGTTTCCTTGCGCCGTGACGCCGAAATAATCGTTGATTATTCGGCTGTGCTCTTCGCCCACCACCTCAGCGATTTCCTGCTGCGTCCACAGATAATACTTGCCCTCAACGCCTTCGCTATCTGCGTCCTGCGAACTGTAGAAGCCACCTGTTGGGTCGGTCATCTCTCTGAGCACATAGTCCAGTGTCTGTTGGGCTGTGGTACTGTATAGCTGTTTGCCGGTGACTAAATAGGCATGTGTATATAACTGGCTGAGAAGCGCGTTATCGTAAAGCATTTTCTCGAAATGTGGTACACGCCAAAGGCTATCCGTGGCGTAGCGGTGAAAGCCACCGCCGAGCTGGTCATGAATACCACCCCTGGCCATTTTCTCCAGTGTTAGTTCCACCATCCCGAGGGCGGTTACATCCCTGTAGCGACGGAAATATTTTAGGAGGAATTCTAGTGCCATCGGCTGGGGGAATTTTGGTGCTGTGCCGAAGCCTCCATTTACGCTATCGAACTCCTGCCTTAAAGCCAGGTAAGCCTCCCTGAGAATATCGGCTGACAGCGGTTCAACAACGGTGCTGAGGGCTGTTCTGGATATTATGGCTGTTAGCTGTGCAGCTGTTTCCTCTACGGCAACGCGGCTATTGCGGTAGGCATGAGCCACAGCCTTCAGTACCTTCGAAAAAGCGGGAAGACCGTATTTGTCCTGCGGTGGGAAGTAGGTTCCTCCGAAGAAAGGCTTGCCTTCCGGTGTGAGAAAGATGGTGAGTGGCCAGCCACCGGTTCCGGTCAAGGTCTGTACCGCTTGCATATAGATGCTGTCAACATCAGGATGTTCCTCCCTGTCTACCTTAATGTTGATGAAATTTTCATTCATCAGTCTGGCTATTTCTTCATTCTCAAAGGACTCATGGGCCATAACATGGCACCAGTGACAGGCAGAGTAGCCGATGCTCAACAGTACAGGCTTGTCCTCAGCCCGGGCGCGGTTGAAGGCTTCTTCCCCCCAGGGGTACCAGTCCACCGGGTTGTTAGCGTGCTGTAAAAGATATGGGCTTGTTTCCTGTGCCAGACGGTTTTTCATAGCACCACCCCTCATTGTGCTGAAATTTTACTCCGTGTTCTTGTCTGTCCAGCGTGCTGGGACTAGTTGACTTTCTTGAGCCATATGACGCAGGTTGACCATTCTCCCGTGACATTGGGAAGCCCGATAACCATGCCCCATAGGTCTCCGCCATTTCTAGTGACAAGGTGCCACCAGTGTGTAAGCAACGGGGGTATGCCCCTGGTCCTGAAGGCGATTTCGTAATTGCCAAAAGTCTGAGGAACTAGCCCTATCCAGGTCTTCACTCCACCGGGAGCACCGGTTATATGGACATAGATTTCCTTTTCGGCCCAGTCTATTTCAATCTCTATGTCCCACTCTTTGTCAGCACCGGGCAGATGTGCTTTACCAGCGAATCTCTCCATTTTTCCCTCCTGTTGAGTATTTCTGATTTTCTGAAGTCTATTTTTTGCGGTCAGGTTCTTGGCATTTATGGTGACATAACGCCCTTTCAGAAAGGTATGCCGGAGAGCGTGATTGCCAGAATGGCATGGACGATTACTGATATCCAGAAGGCCCACCAAATGTAACAGTGGTAGCTGAAGAAGCGCTGGTAGGCGGGATATGCCATCAGCTTACCGACTATTTTTGCTCCGGCAATGCAGCGACAGGTGATTAGTATCATAAAACCTGTTATCAGATTAACGATGCCCAGGACAAATATCAGTTTAGGAATAGCGCTCATAAATAATGGAAATATATCCATTTTCACTCCTTGCACATAGGTCAATTAATCACAAAGAGTATTTCTTACCCTGGTATATACCAGTTTAGTAAATGTTAATATCAGGTGGCTGAGAGCCGGGAACAGAGGCAGGTTTTTCTCCCCCGGTCTCTAGTTCTATCTCTCCGTAGCCCCTGTCAGTATGCTTCAGTGTAAATTCATCTAAGGCCCCTATTGCCCATATAATTTTGTTAATTCCCTTGAAAAGCTGGTGATCATATCTGTCACCGGTATTTAGTGCCCGCTTAAATTCGATTACGGTATAGCCAACTTCTTCTCTACCGCCGTATTCAGTTATATCGTTCCTCCCGCCAAGTTCTGTGTCCGGGCGGTGTGGCCCGTAGGCGCCGGTGCTGAATTCGTCTATAACCGTTACCTGCCCATCTTTGACAAAGCCGAGCACCATATCGGCATCTTTCATCATGGAGCCTGGCTGTATGCCTAATGCCAGCCAGCCTGTGGTCTTGGCCTTTATTCCAATGTAGACATGGTTATCATCACTGGACCAGCTTATTTCGAAATTTTTGTACGACTTCGCTCTGGTGTATTCCCCGGCGCTAATGATGCCATCAGCCGTCCACTTAGCTGGCTGCTGCGCTGATGGAAGTGGAGGTGGTGTGGTGGGTGGTGTTGGGGGCTCAGGTGGGGACGGCGATGGGGAAGTAGTCGGTTTACAGGACATGCTACTAGCTGGGAGCAGGAGCGTAAACAGCAGGAAAATGACGCCCGTTACCACCAACGATGTGGTCGTGCTATTTTTCTTCGAGACCATTTGATTATCTCCTCCGGTGAAAGCCCTGCTGATTTTACCGATTTACAGCTGGCTTATTATTTCTTCTATGTCTGGGACTTTGGGAATAGGGTAGATCTTTACGAAGATCACCCGCTGATTTTCGTCTATTATTATGTTAGCTCTTTCAGAAAACCCGTCCTTTTCTCTGAATATGCCATAGGTCTGTGCCACGCCGCCGTGGGGCCAGAAATCGGACAGTAGCCTGGTATTCTTTATGCCAAGCTCCTTCGCCCAGGCGTTTTTAGAAGGCACCGGGTCAACGCTTATTCCTAGGGCAACGGTGTTCAACTTTTCCAGCCTGGGCAGGTTTTCCTCAAGCGATTTCATCTGGTCAGCGCAGACCTTGGTCCAGGCAAGCGGATGAAAGGACAAAAGCACCTTCTTGCCCTTCAAGTCAGACAGTTTTAACTCACTATTATTGTGATCTTTTAAGGTAAAGTCTTTTGCTGGGCTCCCCGTTTTTATAGGTTCTGGCATACTATCCTCCTTAATACAGCAATACAGCAAAATTTTCTAATCGGTCAAGACTTCGCGAATTTACCCTGGATGAGGCACATATGCTCTTTGCGCATGCATTTGTCCATAACCACAAGAAGGCCGGCATTTTTGGCTTTAGCTGCGGCTTCCTCGTTAATCACCCCTTCCTGCATCCATACCGCCTTGGCGCCGATTTTTATCGCCTCATCGACTATGGGCATAACCTCTTCTGGTCTGCGGAATATGTCTACCACCTCCACCCTTTCCGGTATTGAGCTGAGGTTGGGGTAGCATGGTTTTCCTGCTACTTCCTTCTCATTAGGGTTGATTGGGATTACTTTATAGCCATGGTCAGCAAGGTAGCTCAGCACCCTGTGGCTGGGACGTTCTGGACTGCTCGAGGCGCCGACTACGGCTACGGTGCGATACTTGTTCAGTATTTCTTTTTCCACCATGGTGGCTACCCCCTTTATGGTCTCAATTATGGTTTTATTAAATTCTGGCAGATCAGCCGGTTTCCGCGAGGTGATGAGGTTACAATCTCGCACCACTGGCTGGTCTACCCAGATGGCACCGGCATTCTTAAGGTCCACGGTTATTGAAGGCCAGGATGTGACCCGGCGCTCCTTCACGATGTCAGCCGAGATAAGTAATTGAGGGCCATGGCAGATGGCAGCTATCACCTTTCCCTGCTCGTATGCCTGTTTTACCAGGTCTATCATTGGCTGGTGTAATCGCATCTTGTCCGGGGCATAGCCGCCGGGTATGATAATGGCATCGAATTCTTCGGCTTTAACTTTATCGGCGTTGGTATCAACCTTTATAGTTGCCCTGCCTCTTTTGCCTTTGTAGCTAGTTTGAGAACCGCTGCCAACGACTACCACCTGTGCACCAGCCTCATTCATCGCCTTCAGCGGCTCAACCAGTTCAGAGTCCTCAAAGTCCTGTTCAACCAATATGGCAATGCGCTTTCCCTCTAACGACATTTTATACCTCCGTAAAGGATTTACATAAATTCGTCCAGCAGTTTTTCTACCTCCTTCGGCTCAATTTTTTGTTTGAGCAGCGGTCCGTTTTTCAACGCTGGCAGTTGTTCTTCGAAAGTGGGTGATTCCTTTTTATAGAAAACACCAATCGGTATTCGCTGTTCCCATTCTTGAGCTGTTTCAAAGGCTTTCAACTTATCTGCCCGGTCATAAAGGTCGTCTCGTAGTTTATATACCCTTTGGCGGTACCAAGCGTAGGTGTTCAGGCGGTTGAAGGAGACACACGGTTGCAGAATATCAACAAAAGCAAAGCCGCGGTGCTGGATAGCCATCTTAATCAGACCAGCGAGGTGTTCAGGGTCACCGGCAAACCCCCTGGCGACAAAGGTAGCCCCGGCAGCTATAGCTACGGCTATAGGATTCTCAGGCAACCAGGCACCGTCAGGTGTGGTCTTGGTGACGTAGCCCATATCTGTGGTAGGCGAAGCCTGACCTTTGGTAAGGCCGTAAATCTGGTTATTGTGTACCAGGTATGTGATATCGTGGTTGCGTCGCATTGTGTGGATGAAGTGGTTCCCGCCTTCAGCATAGCCGTCACCATCACCCCCCAGAGCGATTATTACCAGCTCCGGGTTAGCTATCTTGGCTGCCACTGCGGCGGGAAGAGTCCTGCCGTGAAGGACATTGAGAACGTTACTTCTGGTGTAATGAGGTAGCTTGCCCGCCTGCCCTATTCCGGAGACCATCAGTACGCGGAATGGTTCCAGCCCCAGCTCTACTAGAGCCTTCTTAAGTGCGTTTAAAATGCCGAAGTTGCCACATCCCGGGCACCAGGCTGTAGTTCCTCCGGCGTAATCATCCAGCGTTACCGTCATCTGAGCACCTTTTTAATTTCTCGAACCAGGTATGCAGGTGTAAAGGGACGCCCGTCATATTTGAGAATCCTGTGGTTGCAGGCTATGCCCGTTTCGGCACGCAGCAGATGTGCGAGTTGTCCTGTGGCATTGTTCTCTACTACACAGCAGTTGCTAGCGTCGCCGAGCAGGGTGGAGACCTTATCATCCGGGAATGGCCAGATCTCTTTCAGATGTAACAGGTTGACGCTGGCCCCATTTTCCAACAGGATATTTACAGCCTCGCATAGGGCGCCATAAGTGCTACCCCAGCCGATTAGGGTCAAGTCTGCTCTGTCAGGTCCATAAATCTGAGGTGGCTCAATCGAGCTTTTAAGTCCCTGCAATTTACGCATCCGCTTTTCCACCATCTTAGTTCTGGTTTCAGCATCCTCAATAAGGTGGCCCTCCTCGTTGTGTTCGTCAGCGTCAGTCACCACCAGAATGCCTTCCTGTTGCAGAGGGAATGCCCGCGGCGAAATACCGGAATCAGTTATGGCGTGTCTTCGGTAGGCTGAAGGATGTGTTTCTGAAAAAAGAACGCCTCTGTCGATGGTCACCTTTGATGTGTCGAACTTTTCAGTCGTGGCGTATGAAGTTGCCAAGTGGTGGTCGGTTAGCAAGATAACAGGTGTCTGATATCTTTCGGCCAGGTTGAAGGCTTTGGTTGTCAACCAGAAAGCATCTTCGATGGTAGCAGGGGCGAGAACGGCGCGGGGAAACTCACCGTGGCCGGCATGGATGGCGAACTCAAGTTCACCCTGCTCAGTTCGTGTAGGTAAGCCAATAGCAGGCCCAGGACGCTGTCCCAGTACCACCACCGCTGGTGTTTCGGTCATGCCTGCCAGGCTTAAGCCTTCTACCATGAGGCTAAAGCCGCCTCCTGAAGTAGCTGTCATTGCCCTGACGCCAGCATAACTGGCGCCTATAACCATATTTATGGCGGCTATTTCATCTTCAGGCTGAATAACCACCAGACCGAAATCTTTAGCTTTGGATGCGATATATTCCATAATGGGGGTTGCTGGTGTCATCGGATAAGCGGCGACGAACTTGCAGCCGGCAGCCATTGCTCCCAGAGCTATTGCCTCGTTTCCGTTGAGCAACATTCTTTCAGGTCCGGCCACAGGCATAAGGCAATAGCCAAAGTCACCTTTGTAACTGTTTTTGACATAATCATAGCCCGCCCTGGCTGCCTTCATATTGAGCATTCCTGTTTCACCGGCGAAGCGTCCCTTTAGAGGCTCTTCAAAGGTCTCAAAGTCGCATCCCACCATCCCCAACGCAGCCCCAAGGGCAACCGTATTAAGCATTAATTTATTTCCGGTAATTTCAAGCGCCATTTTTTCTAAAGGAATGGCGAGATATCTGCCACCATTGTCCTTGATACTCCCTTTTTCGCCGTCGAAGATTATGACACCATTGTCCGCAAGTTCGTTTTGATGCAGGTATAGGCCTTCCTTGTTTAAAGTAATTAATATATCGATCGGTTCGGCAATGGCCCTCACCTGAGAAGTTTTGACTCTAATTCGGAAGAAGTTATGACCTCCCCTAATCCTGGACTCATAGTCCTGGTCGGCGAAAACGTGATAGCCCATACGGGCAAAAACTTTTGCCAGCAAGAAGCCTGCCGACTGTACTCCTTGCCCGGCTTCGCCCGCAATCATAAAATTGATGTCTATATCCATCCCTTTACTTCTTTACCTGCGGCTTCAAACCTTCACGTATCAAGTTATCGCATGCTGGGATTGACTTATTCTGGTAACTGAATTGTCCATGTCCCTGCTACATCTCAACAAGGACACTATCATCCTCGACCCTTACGTTGTAAGTGGCGACTGGTTTGGGCCCTCGGAATAGCTTACCAACTGTCTGAAGTGGTCCAGAGACTCTTAGCCAGCGGACTATCCGGCCGTCAGTAACATCGAACTGGGACCCGTGCAGGGGGCAGGTGACCACGGTGCCTTCAAGACGCCCGCGAGACAGATTACCGCCCAGGTGAGGACAGCGGCTATCTATGGCATAGTACCTGTCAGCGACTCTGGCCAGAAGGATATTACGCCCTTCAACCGAGACCTCCTTCATAGTGCCATTCCTGAGGTCATCTTTTTTACTCACCTCAACAAACTTCCCCATATTGCACCTCCCGTTACGAATTCAGTTCTATTTCAACCGACCTTCCACCACTGCCCAGTTTACGTTTTTGAAGAAGGCCTCTATGTAATCGGCACGCTTGAGCCCGTAGTCGACCATAAAAGCGTGCTCGAAGACATCAAGCACCAAGATGGGGGTACAGCCGGCCGGATGACCAACATCATGCTCGTTTATCCACTGGTTAAAAAGTTTGCCGTTGATGTTGTCTTGGTACAGGATGACCCATCCGATGCCCCGCATAGTCCCGCTGGCTTTAAAGTCCCTTTCCCAGCTCTCGTAGCTGCCGAAGTCCTCAGCCAGCTTTTTTGCCAGCTTACCCGATTTATCCAGCGATGCCTTGCCGCCTAGGTTGTCGAAGTAATACTCGTGGAGCCTCATGCCGTTGAACTCCCAGCCCAGCCGGCGCTTAAGTTCAGCGTATTCCGGCGTAGCCACCTTGTTCTCCTTAAGCATTGAAGCCAGCGTGTCCATCAGTTTATTTGTATTGGTGACGTAGCCTTGATAGAGTGTGAAGTGGTTTTTTAACAGTGTCTCGCTGAAACCCTCCATACCCATCAACTTGCTGTAGTCTTTCGCTTCGTAAGCCATTCCTGCCTCCTGCTATTGATTATTTTGGTTTTAACTTTGCAGCGTCATCGGCTGACCGCAGCAAACTAGCTCACCACCGCCTACCTTTTTCACCTCAACCACGTTACCGCAAATTTCACATCTAAAAACCTGTCCTACTGCCGTTACCTTTGGCATCTAAAACCCCTTTCTTTACCATAAGATTTCTGTGTGATTACTAATTTTCCTGTTTCTATTTCAGGTCCTATTTCTCAACCTCCTTGAGCAAGTCGCTGAATACGTCAACGTGGTAGATTTCATGGTCTCTTATTCGAATGAGCAATTTCTTCAGGTACTCGTCCTTGATTTCCTTGGCGGCGCGGTCGTATTCGGCAGCTACCTCCTTTTCAATCTTGATGTCAGCGCGCAACATGTCACCCATCCGGGTTGATGTATCAACCTGCGTGTGCTCCATCCTCGGGTTCCCTTCGGCATCGACCAGCTTTTCAGCCAGCCATCCCATGTGCTGCATCTCATTTATCGCCTGATCTTGCATCTCCTCTTTCATCTCCTCGTTGGTCGCCAGGTAGGAATGCAGCAGGTACTGAAGGATGACGGTGTACTCATGTTCAATGCCCCAATTAAGAACCTCAGCCACCCTGTCTTTGCGGTCACCTCTCAAATCTTTTGCACCTTCCTTATCAGCTTTATCTACAAAATGGGCAAAGTCGCCATGATGTGACTCCTCGTCAGACAGGATGCGTGTTAGCAGACGCTTTATCTTAGGGTCGTCTATAGCCTTAATGTGCTCTCTGTACATGTTTATGGCGTCTTCCTCAAGAAGCACATCGTTTTTCATCCATTCAGGCACAGACTTGCCTTCCATACGCATCTTGCCCCTTTTTATACTAGGTTTTCCACCCAGTGCCACTATGGTCTCAGCCAGCCAGTCGAAGTGGCGCATCTCTTCGCGGGCAATAGCTTCAATTTCGCAGGCCATCTCGCCCTCACCCATAGCATAGGCATGGGTCAGGTACTGAATGATGGCACCATGTTCGCCCTCCAGGTCTTGATTAAGTAGAGCGATAATATCTTCTTTCTTCATATCTATACCTCCAGAATTCACCTAATTTGGTAGTTTACTAGTCTCGGGCTACAGTCTTTTCGGGCGACCCTTACTGGCCGCACTATATTATGTTTGATGGTAGCTCACGGCTATCCGGGTAAATACCCCCTATATACCTCACCTGCGTAATGGCCTCTCCGGGGCAAGATATTTCTCCGGGTTCTGGTCAAAAGCCTTTTTGCAACTCTTGGCGCAGAAGTAGTATTTCTTGCCCTTGTAGTCAGAGGTGGCCGCTGCCTTTTTCTCGTCCACTTCCATCTTGCACACCGGGTCTATTGCCATCTTTTCACCTCCTTCCTTTTTTTCAGATCTGAACGGCTTAAACGCCCTAAGCCGTAATGAATTTGACACCACTGTAACAGAGCTGAGAGCCATAGCCAGAGCTGCCAGCATCGGGTTCAGAAAGCCATAGCTGCCGAAGATGAAGTGCAGCCCTGCGGGGACACCACTGTGACTGAAAACCGGGTACAGTGCACCGGCCGCCACTGGTATAAGAGCTGTATTATAGGCAAAGGCCCAGAACAGGTTTTGCTTTATGGTTGTCATAGTACGCTTGCTCAGAGATACGGCAGTGACAATACCGCTTAAGTCACCACTGATAAGGGTTATGTCGCCAGTTTCCACAGCGATGTCGGTTCCGGTGCCGATGGCAATGCCCACATCCGCCTGGGCCAGCGCCGGGGCATCGTTAATTCCATCGCCTACCATTGCCACCACCTTACCCTGCTCCTGTAATCTCCTGACCTCTAGAGCCTTGTTCTCCGGTAATACCTCAGCAAGGACTCGGTCAATTCCGGCTTGACGGGCGATAGCTTCAGCAGTGCGGCGGTTGTCACCGGTAATCATAACGACTTCGAGATTTAACCCGTGCAAGGCGTCCACCACCTGCCTGGCGTTTGGTTTAAGAGTATCTGCCAGCGCAATGATGCCGGCTATGTGGCCGTCCACCCCCAGGAACATCACCGTCTTGCCCTGTCCCCAGAGTCGTTCAGCTTCTCCTCTCAGACTGTCCAGGGCAAGACTATTCTCCTTCATAAAAACCGCATTGCCAACCAGCAGCCTCTGGTTGTTTACTCTAGCCTCCACACCACGCCCTGGAATAGCCTGAAAGTGCGAAGGCTCAAATAGTTCCAGCCCCCTCTCCGAAGCTGCCTTGGTGACGGCTTCTGCCAATGGATGTTCAGAGCTGCGTTCAGCAGAGGCTGCCAGTTGCAAAATTTCAGCCTCAGTAAAGGGTGATGCTGCAATTATGTCAGTCACCATGGGTTCGCCAAGGGTCAAGGTGCCGGTCTTGTCCAAGAGTACAACGTTTATCTTATGTGCCCTTTCCAGTGCCTCACCGCTTCTGATTAGAATACCGTTCTCGGCTCCTTTGCCGGTGCCTACTATTATGGCTGTTGGCGTCGCCAGGCCCAGGGCACAGGGACAGGCGATGATAAGTACAGCCACAAAGTTGAGCAAAGCATATGTCAAAGGCGGTTGTGGGCCCACGAAGGACCATATTATGAAGGTGACAATGGCGATACATATCACCGCCGGCACAAAATAGCCGGAGACGACATCGGCAAGCCGTTGGATTGGCGCCTTGCTTCCCTGGGCTTCTTCTACCAGTCGGATAATTCGGGCCAGCGTGGTATCCTTTCCTACCCTGGTTGCTTCGAATTGAAAACTACCCATCTTATTAATGGTGCCACCGATGACCGTATCGCCCGCTTTCTTCTCCACCGGTATGCTTTCACCGGTTATCATAGATTCATCCACGCTGGAATAGCCCTGGCGTACGATGCCATCTACCGGTATCTGTTCTCCCGGGCGCACCAGTATAAAGTCGCCGACCTGAACATTTTCAACCGGGATTTCTAACTCATCACCATTCCGGATAACGGTTGCGGTCTTGGGCTTTAGTCCAATCAGTTTCTTTATCGCCTCCGATGTCTGACCTTTAGCCCTTGCCTCGAGGAATTTGCCCATCAAGATAAGGGCTATGATCATGGATGAGGTATCAAAATAGAGCCCCAGTTCTATGTCTGCAGCAGCAAACAGGGCTGGAGCTGCTACTGCGACCAGGCTGTAAAAATAGGCTGCTGAAGTGCCTACGGCGATGAGAGTGTTCATGTCGGCGGTCTTATGCTTTAATGCTGTCCACATTCCCCTGTAGAACCGCCAGCCTGTCCAGAACTGCACCGGTGTAGCTAAAGCCCAGAGTAGATAGGGTCTTGCTGGAAAATCTGGGCCCATGCTTAAGCCCATTATCACGATGGCGAGGATAAAAGCGAAGATAAAGCTGTTTCTAAGTGCCCGTACCTCTCGTCGAGCTGCTGTGGTTACATCCTCCAGGCTTTTTGTTTCCGTGCCGAGTGCGTAACCGGCTTCTGCTACCGCCCTTTGCATCTCAGCTATGTCAGTACCCTCAACATATTCAACTGTAGCTTTCTCCGAAGCCAAGTTTACGCTCGCTGAGATAACGCCGGGCACCCCTGACAGAGCCTGTTCCACACGAGCTACGCAGGAAGCGCAAGTCATGCCGCTTACCGGAAATATGGCCTTCCGAGTGGCTACCTTATAGCCAAGTTGTGAGACGGTCTGGCTAATTGTGGCGAGGTCAATTTTGGAGGGGTCATATTCCACAGATGCCTTCTCCGAGGCAAAGCTGACCTCAGCCTTTTCTACGCCAGGGGTGTGAGCTAGACCCCTCTCAATAGTAGCGGCGCAGGTGGTGCAGGTCATGCCGGTTATGTGGATTTTTGCCCTTCTTAATTTACCGTTGTTCGGTTTCTCCACTTTGTAAAAACCCTGATGCTCTTCGCCGGTTACTGAAAACGTTTCAGACTTCGACCTCGCCCGCGATCTAGCTGGCGACCCTGGTGGGTTGCACTAACCAGAGACTTGCTAGGTTACTTCGACGCTTATGTCTATTGTGTCTATGTCAGATACACCCTTTAGCGAGCAGACCATGCCGGCGAGGGTTCTGGCGATTATGTCGTTAGGGAACGGAGTCAAGGGGATATCCTTCCCGTTGACGGTGATTTGAACATTGCCCTTTTTCTGACGGACTTCCAGCTTCTTAATATCCTCCACGCCTTTCAGAGAAGTGACGGCACCGACCACCGTCCGGGATAGAAACTCCTCCACGAAAGGATTCATATCAATTGATATTCCGTTCACCTTAAGTGTTGCTTTGTAGCTCTCCTTCATTCATAACCTCCGTTCAGTCCCCCGTGACTTCTACAGGATAGCCTGCCTTTTTCCAGGCTTCATACCCTCCTTTTAAGACCTTAACCTCAGAAAAGCCATGCTTAATCATTTCCAGTGCCGCCCGGGCACTCGTCCTCTCGTTTGGTCAGGTTCAGTAAAAGACGATGTCTTTGGTAGCAGGCGGCAGCCATTTGCCTTCTAATATAATTGATAGCGGAGCTGATATAGCCCCTTTGATGTGACCTGCATCGTATTCTGCTTTCGGTCTGGTATCGACAATGACTATGCCGGCTCCACCCTCTATTTTTTCCAGTAGCTCTTCAACTGTTATGCGGGGCACCAGCTCCGCAGGCGTCGGTTTGGGAGCAGGCTGTATTGCCGGGGGTGCAGTTGGAGGTTCAGTCACATGCGCTGGCGCAGGCGTTAGAGTACATGCTGTCAGGACTATGAGTGTAGCCGCCAGGCTCAACGTCAAAAATGGCTTCAACATGGTTTTAGTCCTCTTTTTCCCGAGCTGTTTTTGTGCCAGCCATTAGTTGTCGGTTCTTTCCTCTCCTGCTCTTCACAGAACCACCTCGGTTAGGCTGTTCGTAGCTTAGAGCTCCCGACGGGCATGTATCGATGACGCGCATTATCTCCGCTGCATCCGCTGCAGTAACATCGACCCACGGACGTCTTCGAGCATCAAAGACCTTTGGTAAACCCTTAACACAGTTGCCAGAATACACGCACTTTTCAGGCTTCCAGATAACCTTAATCCTGTCATTTTCATATGTTCTTATTGCCTTGGGCCTCATTTTAATTTACCACCATACCCATTCAGCTATGCTAAACTGGCGCTAATCGTAACCCATGTCCTTGTGTTTCCTGGCGATTACCTCTGCGAGGTTGTCTAGAGCCTTGAAGTCGGTTTCTCTGGGATAGCCTTTGATGAGCACCGGCTCCAGTATTTCCACCTTCAAATTAGGTAGCAGTGCCGTCAGTTGCTCCACCGTCTTGCCTCCCCAGCCGTAGGAACCGATGATTGTGGCGAATTTGAGGTTAGGCCTCAAGGCATTTGCTAGAAAGGCGGCATAGACAACGTTGGGGTGAGGGCCTGCCAAAACAGTAGGTGTTCCGAGTACCACCGTTGCCGCATCCACCAGTGCCATCGCCAGCTTGCCGATGTCCGTCACTGTGAGGTCGAACTGCTTTACCGTGACACCCCTTTGCGCCAGGGCTTCGACGAAATACGTTACCATCCTGCGGGTGCTGCCGTGCATAGAAATATAGGGCAGGACCACGATGTTCTTTGGCACGCAGAACGCCCATTCATAATATGCGTTCATGATAAACTCTGGTTTATCGTACATAGGCCCATGACTGGGAGCGATGATCTCAATTGTATAACCCTTCACCTTCTCTAGGTTTTTCTGAATGGTGGTTCGGAAAGGCATCATGATTTCGGCGTAATAGCGCTTGGCTGCCTCATACACCTGACCTTCATCGGTCACATACATATCAGTGGTTGCCAGATGGGAGCCAAAGAAATCACAGGGGAAAAGTATTTTCTCTTCCCTCAGATAGGTGAGCATTGTCTCAGGCCAATGCACCCAGGGTGCATGGATGAACTCCAGGGTCCGGTTGCCCAGCGAAATGGTCTCCTTATCCTCGACTGTTATAAATTTGTCTTCCGGTACTAGAAGCAGGTCAATAAGCATACCCTTGCATCTGGGCGTGCATATCACCATTGCCCCAGGGTATTTGGCAAGCATGCAGGGTATACTGCCTGAATGGTCCTGCTCGGCATGGTTGGCGATCACGTAGTCTATTTTTCTGATGCCAAGCTCATCCAGATGGTCTACCAGCACTGACTCCATGGTGGGGTCTACTGTATCGATAAGGGCTGTCTTTTCGCTGCCCTTAATCAGATACGAGTTGTAACTGGTACCGTCAGGAAGCGGTATCAGCGAATCGAAAAGCCTCCTGTCCCAGTCCACCGCCCCTACAGAGTATATTCCAGGTCTTATCTCTCTCGGTTTCATATCGTTACCCTCAGTCTAGTAACCTCTTTTCTCCTTCGATTTTCTTTATCTCGGTTATGTCCTGAGTGACCTCGAGGCAGCCTAGGTATTCGCCCCTTTTGTCGCGTACGGCAAAGTAACGGATGTAGATAAGCCTGCCCCTCAGGTTGATCCAGAACTGGGCTGAGTCTCGGCGACCAGCTCTGAAGTCGTCCAGTATTTGGTTGACCACATGCACGCTCTTCTGAGGATGGCACTGCTGGACCTTGCGCCCTATGACTGCCCTCGTTCTGGGAAAAATCCTGTCCTTGGTCTGGCTGAAATACCGCACCGTATCAGCTCTGTCCACAAAGGTGACATCCACCGGCAGGGTATTGAAAATGGCTTCTATCTCCTCTGCTGAGAGGTTGCCGGTCTCGAAGGCTATGGTACCCTCTGCCAACACTTTGGAAACCGGTGCAGCTTTCCCAAAGGCTATCCTGGCCGGCTCGGGGGTGAAACAGCAGTAGCCGAGGTCGTCAAATTGGCCTCTTATATCGGGCCACTCATCTCTGTCAATAACCTGCATGGCAGTCGGGAACAGTATGTTGTTCTCCTTGAAAAAATGGCTGGAGAGCATGTCAGCCAGTGAGACTGACACCTCCTCAAGCCCTCTGGCGAAATCAGTGAAGGCCATGTTCCTGTGCCCGTCAACCAGCCGGTAAATATTTTTCTTTATCTCTCTTATCTTGTCGTGTTCCATCCACATGACCGCAGGCGGCTCTTTAATCCCGTGCTTCTCAAGCGAAGGAAAAAGGACGTTCTCCTCCCGCACATAATGGCTTTCCGAGTCCTTAAGATGCTGGACAATGTGGTCTAACTGCTTCATCTCTTCACCGGCTGAGCTAACGTCCTTTGCCCCTTTCATATGTCTGGCAAGGCTCTTGAGCTTGTCAGCAAAATCAAGTAAAAGCTTATGTTCTTCCATAAGTATATGTACGGGATGACCTGGAGGTGCCAGTGTTTCTTTCTTTTCCAGCGATTCTTTGAGAACAGCCAGGTGTATATCGCATAACCTCTGTATTTCTTCCCTGGGCAAGCCCTCTCTTGCCAGTTCCTCCTCTGCCCGGGCTATTTCGGTCGGTGGGACATGCCCCAGTGTTCTCTGGAACTCCTCTTTTATCTTCTCCGGGTCAGCACCTTCATGTAATCTTTTTAGCAATCTTTTTAAGGTTTCCTTCCTGTCTTGTGCCACGGTTCTAACTCCTCCCGTTGTACTCGTCTATTCTACTTTTTCAAATTGGTCCTTACTGGCACCGCAGACAGGGCAGACCCAATCATCAGGCAGCTTCTCAAAAGATGTGCCCGGTTTAATCCCTGCCTCGGGATCGCCCAATTCAGGATCATAAACATAGCCACATACGGTGCACTTATACTTTGCCATTTTCAGTGCTGTCTCCTTTTCAATATAGCTCGGTGCTGTCTTGGGTGTGCTGCCCCGTTTCACCAGATGATAGTAAGCGTACGTCATCGGCTCGCCCTCTTTGATGACTTCAGCTGCCACAATTTCCCCGATGAAAAGGGTGTGAGTGCCGACTTCTAGCTGATTGACCACCTTAGCCTCTAGATAAGCCAGGGTGTTGTCCAGCACTACAGGCGCCCCGGTCTCACCCAGTTTATAGTTGATACCCTGAAGTTTATCCACATCCCTGCCTGACCTGAAGCCGAAACTGCCGATGAAGTTCAAGGGTGTGTCCTGGGCGAGTATAGAAACGGTAAAAACCTTGCTTTCAGCAATAAAGCTATTAGTCAGGTTTTGCTTGTTTATAGCCACAGCGATGGTGGGTGGCTCTGAGCAGACCTGAAATACCGTGTTAGCGATCTGGCCATTAAACCTGTCCCCTTTCTTGGAGCATATAACATACAGCCCATAGCCCAGTTTGTGGAGTGCCTTTGCATCCATAATTTTCCTCCCTTATCACATAAGTTCCCGTTCGCTGGCTTCGATGGCCCGCTGCAGTTCCAAATTGAGCTCGGGTGGTAGTCCCTCTATGTCAACCCTCAAGAATCCTCTGACTATGGTGGCAGTGGCTTCATCACGGGTCAGTCCGCGCATCATCAGATACTCTATCTCCTCCTCGGCTATCTTGCCCACCGCTGCCTCATGTGACAGGTCTACACCTGCCCACAGCCCTTTGAGTTCAGGCACGGCGTATATCATGCCACCGTCCTGTAAAATCAGCCCGCGGCATTCCAGATGCCCTTTAACATCGGGTGCATTGCCCTCTATATACCCCCGTGCTGTAATGTTGCCACCCTTGGTGATGGCCCGGGATATTATCTCCGCCCTGGCCCCTCTTGCCTCTAGAATGACCCGGGAACCGATGTCCATGTTAGAACCAGCAAGGGCCACCAAAATGCTATTGAACCTTAGTACAGAGTTATCGCCAACACATCGGGCTAACGGGCTTGTCTGAAGGGAGCGAACCGGCTTCATAATAACGTAATTGCTCATGAATATGCCGCCTTCTTCGATGATTATCCCTGTGCGGGGACGGACGGCTATCTCAGGCGACCAGCTGTGTATCATAGTGAAGGTGACCTTTGCCCCTCGCTTAACATAAAACTCAGAAATTCCGATGTGCAATGCAGGTTCTCTCTTTAGGGCTGTGGTGCAGCCAGTGATTATGTGCAGTTCTGAACCCTCTTCAGCAATGACGATATTATGGACTTTCTGGGCCAGATTTCTTCTAGCTATATAAAGACAGGCTTGAACAGGGTACAATGTCCTGCTGCCGGGCAGGGCTCTAATGAAATAGCCGCCGCTCTGGCCAAGCTCGACATGTGCGGTATATTTGTCGGTGTCCACGGCCACAGCTTTCCAGAAATAATCAGCCAGCCAGTCATATGTCTCTAGGGCTTGGCTGATCGTCATAACCTCAATGCCCTCCTGTTTCGACACGCTATGTATCGGGGAATGGTCTACCTGGATGATGGTGCCAGAACGCTGGCTGTCATCGGGCACAATGCCTACCTGTGCCATTTGCTCCGTGGTTTGAGATGGCAGCTGTGACAAATCGCCCTGATAGGGTAATTCATCGGCAGAATGGTCGTACTGGTTTATGTCTATGTCCTCACCATAGGCTGCAGGTTTTAATAATGCTGATTCGGCTTTCTCTCTGTGTTCTCTGGCAGTCTTCTCTATTCGGCGCATTTCCAGCACTCCCTGTAACCCTTGCTTTTTATTGTCTCCAGTATTTCACGAGGGTCACCCTCGCAGATAATCTTACCATCAAGAATGACGTATCCAGTGCGTGCATTCACATAGTCCAGAATGTGGCCCGTATGTGTGATAATTAGCCCAGCATGCCTGCGGTCACGCATTGGGTGTCCTTTGTGTAGCAGTTCATTTATTAACTTGCCGATAAGGGCGATATTTTCCAGGTCAACGCCGGACTCTGGCTCGTCCAGCAATGCCAAATCAGGGTCTTGGGCTAGTAGCTGCAAAAGCTCGGAGCGTTTTATCTCGCCACCGGAGAACCCGTAATTGATTTCCCTGTCCAGAAATTCAGCCATGTCAGCTTTTTCTGCTAACCTAACTATATCTTCAGCGCTTGCCCGTCCTCTGGCGCAAGCCATCACCATGTCACGGGTTTTCACACCGCGGACCACCGGCGGCCTTTGTAGGGACATGCCTATCCCCATGCGGGCTCTCTCATCCGGCGGCAGTCCCACTATGTCTTTACCTTTGTAAATGATGTTACCGCCAGTGACTTGATACTTAGGTGAGCCCATTATGGCCATGAGAAGTGTCGTCTTGCCACTACCATTAGGGCCAAAAAGGACATGTGTCTCACCGGATCTGATGTTTAGATTTATCCCGTGCAGAATCTCTTTGTCGCCCACCGCCACAGTTAATTGCTTAATCTCCAGTAGGCTCTCAGCCTCCATTTATCACCCTCCTCTGTTCTTTAAAATAGCTACCCCTTACTAGGGCCTCGAAACTTATCAACCTCCGTCAAGCGAGTGGTGTTCCATTTTGCGGAACCAGCCTGCTGGGTCGATCAGATACTCTCGGTAGTCAACCAGAGCCAGGTAATGACCCCGCTCCTCAGCCGCTAAAGCGACATAAAACCTCCGTTCGGCATCATATTCGGCCTTGACCGCCCGTTTTTTATAGAGTTCTTCCGTCTTATTTTCCATATCCATGGCTCTGGCTATTGAATCGAGTTCGTTAGCATTTGCCGACACATTTACGTCGTTGCTTTTAACTGGCTGGAGGAACACTGTGCCCTGCCTTTCAGGGTGGGGAGGCTGAATGTCAATATCTGGCCAGGCCTTCTTTCTCTTGATAGACTCATATATCTGCTCAAATCTTTGCCGATGCCTGTCTTCCTCACCGGCCAGCCATTCAAAAAGTTCCCTGCCAGCGTTGTTGCTGCTTTCCCGGCTGGCCCTACTGTAATATTCTTTGCCGTCAATTTCCATCTGAATGGCTAATTGTAGTGCAGCTAAAGTCTTATCTTGCTCGTCTGCCATTTCTTTACGCTCACCTCCCAGATTTCCTTACAAAGACCCTAAATATCCCCTTATCTTCCTCTATGCCCAGAAATTCATTGCCTGTCGTTTTACACCAGTTAGGCATGTCTTCCTTTATGCCCTTGTCATCAGCCAAGACTTCCAGTATTTGCCCTGGTTTTAGCTCCTTCATTTTTTTGGCAGTCTGGGCAATCGGCATAGGACAATACAGTCCGACACAATCAAGTGTTTCATCTGCTTTCACGGATGTTAGCCCCCTCTCCTTAACCTAATGGTTCGCCGCATTTAGGACAGTTTTTGGCTCCTTTATTCAGCACTGTTAGGTGGCACTTAAGGCAATAGTGAACGGTTGCACCGCAAGCCTGACAGAAGGGAAATTGTGCCTCAATTAGCTCTATTTCGCAGTACGGGCAGAGGCATTTTCCCTCTTTAGCTTTCTTCGCCTTCTTCATGCTCCTCTCCTTTCTCCTCCAGACCTTTGATTGTGATCCCCTTCTTCTGGGCATAGTCATGGATTGCCTTTCGTAAGGCTTGGGCTCCCAGATTAGAGCAGTGGTATTTATTTTTGGGTAGGCCTTGTAGCTCCTGAGCCACCAGGCTGGGAGTTATAGCCAGTGCCTCCTCAAGGGTTTTGCCTTTCGCCATCTCACTAACTATGCTGGAAACGGCGACGGCAGCGCCGCAGCCGAAGGTCTGGAATTTGACGTCTTCAAGACGGTTGTCTTTCACCTTAATGTAAAAAGTCATCATATCCCCACATACCGGGTTGCCCTCTTCACCGATACCATCAGCATCTTTAATTTCGCCGACATTGCGGGGATTCATAAAATGATCCATCACCTTCTCACTGTACATCGGCATATCACTTCACCCCCTCTGTCCTTTTACGAATTTAGCATATAACGGGGACATTTGCCTCAATCTGTCGACAATGGGTGGTAATTTCTCTATCACATAATCTATGTCGGCCTCGCTGTTGTCCAGTCCAAGGCTGAAAAGTAAAGAGCCTTGAGCGACCTCGTGCGGTATGCCCATGGCAATAAGCACGTGGGAAGCTTTCAGCGCTCGGGAGGTGCAGGCTGAGCCGCTGGACACAGCAATGCCTGCGCTGTTGAGTAAGAGCAGCATAGCTTCACCTTCGATGAACTCGATACAGAAGCTGGCGTGGTGGGGGAGACGTTGCGAGGGATGGCCGGTAAGAAAAGCATGGTCAACCCTCTCTGATATACCATTAATCAGCTTGTCTCTGAGTCTGGACAGCTTTTCCATACGTGAGGACATGTTTGTCATCGCCAGCTCAGCAGCTTTACCCAGTCCAACAATAGCTGGTACATTTTCTGTACCTGGCCTTCGCCCACCTTCCTGCACACCTCCATCCATCAGCGGAATAAGCCGCAGCCTCTTGCGTAGCCACAGCGCAGCTGCACCTTTGGGAGCGTAAAACTGATTCCCCGCAAGGCTTAAAGCATCTACGCCCAGGTCATTCACGTTCACTGGTATATTGCCTGTACTGGCGACAGCATCGGTATGGAAAAGCACTCCGGCTTCCTTCACCTTCTTACCTATCTCGGCGATCGGTTCGATGGTGCCCACTTCTCCATTAGCATGCATAATCGAGACCAATATTGTGTCCTTTCTGATGCTCCTGGCTACTTCATCGGGGTCGACAAGTCCATATCTGTCAACTGGGACTATAGTAAGCTCAAAGCCAGCTTTTTCCAGAGTGCGAGCGGCGTGGAGCACCGAAAAATGTTCGATGGCGGAAACGACTATATGTCTGCCCTTTCCTGACTGTCCCTGGGCCAGCCCCTTTATTGCCAGATTGTTAGCTTCGCTACCGCTGGCGGTGAAAATAACTTCCTCAGCGCTACCACCGATGAGCGCGGCGACCTGTTCACGAGCCCTCTCCATCGCCTCTCTGGCTGCATCCCCCCAGGCATGTAGAGATTGCGGGTTGCCATAGATATCACGGAAGTAAGGCAGCATCGTCTCCAGTACCTCTGGTACAACTGGAGTGGTAGCAATGTGGTCCAGGTATACTTTTCTTTCGGGGTTTGTTAGCCACATATTACAGATTATTCTCCCTCTTTGCCTTTCTGGCTTGATACCTTGCCAGCCCCTCGTTGAACAGCCTTTCCTCCTCCTCAGTGGTGACTATAAGAGGGGGCACCGCCACCGGTTTCCCTTCAAAGTTCACTGCCACCATGACGTAATAAGCAGTTAGCGCCGGAACTCGCTTCCCGGTTAGGAGGTTTTCTGCTTCAACATCTATTCTTATTTCCATGGACGAGCGGCTGGCAAAGGTGATTTTGCCGTGCACCAGGACCAGGTCACCGACACGCACTGGATTGTGAAAGTTGATGTCTTCTACCATAGCCGTAACTGGATTTGCCCGACTATGCCTGGCAGCTACCACACCGGCAGCATTGTCCATCAATTTCATCAATTCCCCTCCATGAACAAAACCGGCAGGGTTGGTCTGATGTGGTAGCATCAGTTGTGCCATTTCAATGGCTGAGTGTCCTACTGTCCTTCCCTGAGTGGTGCCACCGCCGTCCACTGCCTCCAGCAGCTCTCTGAAGTTCTCTTCGTGTTTTGCCTCGACCTTAGCCATCCTGCGAAAGAAGTCAGCGATTTCCTTAAAACCCTCCTCCTCAGCCACACTTGCTGCCTCGGGATATAGCCTTGTTGCCTCTGCGTGTTCGCGCTCGATGGCCAGTTTTAGATTTGACACGGTGTCACCAGCGCCGCCAAGAAATTTGAATTCATGAGCGGCATGTTCTGCCTCATTGTGGGCTGTGGCTAGAAACATGTCAGCTACCTGCTCCAGACCAGCTTTTCTAGCCTCTTCGGCGAAATAGATATAGCTAGCTCGAGCATTTAACTCATTGACAAAAGCTTTACGTAAGTTGTCCTCGGTTTTGCTTCCTTGAAATTGCATACCTATGCTCCCAGCCTCTGCAAATAGCGATGGGCTTGAAGAGCTGCTTTGGCCCCTTCACCAGCAGCAACCACTATCTGTTTTTCAGGGACATTGGTGACGTCTCCAGCGGCGAAAAGCCCGGGCGCACTGGTCTCGTTGTTACAATTGACCTCTATTTCCCCGAGGCGGTTTAAGGCGACGACACCTTTCACCAGCTCCGAGTTGGGAATAAGCCCGATTTCAACAAAAACACCGCTTACGTCTAGCTTCCTTTCCTCTCCACTCTTCAAGTCCCTCACCCTTATCCCGTTAACCATATTTTCACCGGTTATCTCCAGGACTTCGTGTTCCACAAATATGGTCAGGTTGCTGGCACCCTTAACTCTGTCAATCAGTATCTGGTCACCGGTAAGCGGGGTAAGCGACACCATATAGACGTGTTCAGCGATTTTAATCATGTCATCAACTGCCTCCAGGGCTGAGTTACCACCTCCGATGACCGCAACCTTCATACCTGCAAACAAAGGTCCATCGCAGGTTGCGCAGTAGGTGACACCTCTGCCTCGGAACTTGTCTTCACCGGGGACGTTCAACGGACGGGGACGCTTGCCTGTGGCGATTATTGCAGCCCTGGTCTGATAGGTTTCACCGCTGTCGGTCTTGATTTCGAAGCCCTGACTCACCAGTGCCAGACTGCTGACAGCCTGCCCTGTTCTTATATCCAACGGAAACTGCTTCACCTGCTCTTCAAATTTTTTGATCAATTCCGGTCCCTCGATGAACTGGTAACCCATGTAGTTCTCTATGCCCAATGTCCAGTTCACCTGCCCGCCTACATCTTTAGTGAGCAATAATGCATTCAACTTTTTCCTCGCTGCATAAACGGCTGCCGTCATTCCAGCGGGGCCACCGCCGACTATGACCAGGTCGTACATATACATCTCCTTTGCCTAGAGGTTCAGTTTCTGCTTCAGCCACCTCTCGTCATAGCCCACTACCACCTCTCCATCGATGTCCACTACAGGGACAGCCAGTCGCCCTGTCTTGCTAATCATTTCATCACGGGCTGCCTTATCGCTGGCAACATCGAGGCTCTGGTATGGGACCTTGTTCTCATCCAGCAACTGCTTGACTTTAATGCACCATGGTCAAGTGGGGGTAGAGTAGACTTTAACCTGCTTCGCCATTTTTCCCTCCTCAGTATTATTTGAAGCAGAAATAGCTCCTTATTTCACACCCTTCCGCAGCTTATCTATACCACAGCGGGTACTCTGAGTTGCCTTGACTTTTGCTCTTATCTCAGCCAGTAGCTCAAAAGCCCCCTTCTCATCACGGTCAATAATTATCTGCTCTAGCCTAACTACTTGCTGCTCATCCAAGGTTATGGCTGTCTTTGGCATAGCGCACCTCCTTCACCACCGGCTTCACCAGTCACTGTTTGCTGGCGCAATCTGAACACAAACCACGGAACTCAAGCCGATGGCATTTAACCTGAAAGCCCGTTTTGCGGGCGACTCTCATATTAATTTCTTCATCCACCGGCTCATCCAAATCGAACATTCGTCCGCATCTTTCACACCTGAAATGGTAGTGGTTGTCAGTACGAGCGTCAAACCGACTCAAAGTGCCGCAAAGGTCCAGCTCCAGTATCTCTCCACTCTGAGCCAGTAGCCTGAGATTGCGGTAAACTGTCCCAAGGCTTATGTTTGGTATCTCTTTCCTCACCTCATTATAAATCCAATCAGCAGATGGGTGCGAATCAGTGCCCCTTAAAACCTTAAGGACCGCCTCTTTTTGTTTAGTCTTCTTTCTCAATGTACTGATAATAGTTATTATTTTACGGACACAAGGTTATTTTGTCAAGTACGTATTGCTTTTTTGCTTTGGCTTTTTCGGGCGGACGGTAAGTCTTAGCCCTTCGATGCCCACGACCACGACCTCGTCGCCTTTCTGAAGATGTGTTTCGGCGCACATTGCCTTCCATAGTACACCCTGGACCTTGACATAGCCTTGAGGGACCAGTGGCTTTACTACCGTGCCCTCGTAGCCAACTATATTTTCAAGCGCTACCTTTGGTTTTATCAAAAAGGTCGGTCTACCTATCCTGTACATAAAATAGGAATGAACTGCTAAGGCTACCATTAGAATAGCCAGACCCCACAAAGGAATATTTATGTTGAAACGAGGCAACAGCCAGAGCACTACAGCTACCAGAGCAACCTGTTCCGCAAAGGCCCCCAGAACAGCTTGCACTGTATACCAGAGTGGTGGGCGGGTTTTCGTTTCAATAGCGACTTTGTGTGAGTTTTTCAAGGCTGTTTCTTTTGAAAGTCGAACTGAAAATAATGGCCTCTGTCAATCCACCTTATACCGCCCCTCACCACACAGGTAGGCACAGCTGGGACAGTATCTTGAGTCGGCTGGGACAGCAGCACCGCAATTGGGGCACAGTGTGTCCAGCTTCATACCACATCTTCCGCAGAATTTATACTGTGGCGGGTTTTCCTCTCCGCACTTTGAGCATTCCTTTGCCGAAAGCTGTGTGCCTGCGGCAAGCTTGGTCCCGCAGTTACCGCAGAACCGATAAGTCATCAGATTTTCCTCCCCGCAGTTAGGGCATAAAAATGTTTTCAAAATATCGTTCACCAATTCTTGCTAAGATTCAGCGCCTGCCACTTTGCGGCTTCCCGATGCCACAGCCAGAATTTTAGCTGGTTAAGGCCCGAATCTCAAGACAGCTTTCAGTCCTCTAAAATGGCGACGACCCGGCACCAACCAGCGCTGCCCCGGGTTAACTTCACCGGGAAACAGGCCACCTTGAAGCCAAAGGGTCTAGGTAGTGTATCTAGATTCGCCAGCTTTTCTATGTGGCAGTACTCCTTTTCTCGGCCAACAAAGTGGGCGCCCCAAAGCAAGTTTCTGTCACCTGTCCGGGCAAACTCCTGCTTTATTGCCCAGAACGGGCGGTCCCATCCCCAGGCATCAATTCCCATGACTCTGACGCCCTGGTCTATTAACCAGAGAGTTGACTCTCTGGTCATGCCACATCCAGCCTCAAAGTATTCCGGCTTTCCCCACAGTTTATCCGCCCCCGTCTGTATCATTACAATGTCCCAGGGCTTAATCTTGTAGTTAATTTTCTGCAAAGCCTCCTTGAGATCATCAACCGTTACCCCTGAGCCTCGTGGCTTATGCCTCATATCCAGCACCACGCCATCATGATAAAACCATTCCAGGGGAATCTCATCGATGGTTCTGGCTTTCTTACCTTCCGAAGTGGGGAAATAGTGCCACGGGGCATCCACGTGGGTACCGGCGTGAGAGATCAAGGTTACGCTATCGTTAGCCCAGCCCAGCCCTTCGGGTAAGTCTTGCTCGCTGCAGCCGAAGAACATCTTCATTATTTCCACGCTCTGCTGGTGGGGTTCATGGCTAACCTTCACCGGCAATGGTTCACTGGGACTATCTTCTGTGGGGATACTCAAATCTATTATTACCGCCATATCTCTCACCTCCTGGCTAGTGATTTAATGCACAGATTATGGCACAGGGACAACAAGATGACAATGTCGGAGAAAATGTAGGAGGGTTTTGCGTTGGATATGGCCTTGAGTCACCCCGATATGACTGCGTGTTGGTGATGTTGACCGAAAAGAGCGCGCGATTGCCTGAAACAGATTGGCTGGCGGTATGATAAAGGGTATATTGACTACTCCTCCCGGACGGGAATCCCAGCTTGATACGACCGATAATCTGCTGGTACCATTAAAGAGAGTTAGTTTGCGACGTCGCGACATTGTCAAGGCATCACAAACAGTCGGGGTATATTGTGCAGGTGGAAGGAGATAAGATGCCTAGACTAGCAGATAGTCTTATAAGTGTGTTTCTGCCCGTGTCCTGATATGGAAGGCTTTATTTTTCAATGACACGCTCAAGGTGGTTGGAACACAGAGGTGCTGTAATCAGTCTGGGGACTCTGGACACCAAGAGGCTAGAAAGGTCGGCCCTGATTAACGGTTAAAACTAACCGAAATACCGTCTAGGCCATTAAGATGTGGATCTTGAGCTAATAAGCAAAATCACTCTCATCGCTCTCTTTTCGCTTTTTTCACTTATTCGTATTGAGTATTACCGCAGGGCCAGGAAGGCCGGCTATAAGACCTTTACCGAAGAGAGGATGCGGTACGCTGTGTGGCTAAGCGTATTGACGTGTTATGTGTTGTTTACTTTTTTCATCTACATCCTTTTCCCTGAGGTGCTGGCTTGGGCAACTCTTGCGCTGCCTTTGTGGGTACGTCTCCTTGGTGTTTGCCTCGGTTTCCTGTCGGTGCTACTGTTGGTGTGGGTCCACCAGGCTCTGGGTGATAACTTTTCTATCAGGGTTAGAATAAGAAAATCGCAGTATCTTATTACCAGTAGACCTCACCGCTGGGTAAGACATCCCATGTATTCAGCTTTCTATCTTCTTCCTGTGGCCGTCGTTTTAATCACTGCCAACTGGTTTATTGGACTAACATGGCTTGCCGGCTTGACCGCTATTATCCTTTTGCGTGTTAGTCGGGGTAGGAAATGTTGGTCACGGGATTTGGCCAGGTATACAGAACATATTCAGAGACCACTGGAGTCTTTTTCCCCAAAATGGACCGTTTCAAAGCTGGGTTCAAAAACAAGTATTGGATAATAAAGACCGTGATGAGAGCTGGTTCGCAGGTTTTCACAAATATCTCTTAAGTTAGCGCTGTGATGTACAATACTGTTGGTAGTTGCCCTTTGGCGCAAGAGCTTTAAATTTCTCAGGCATGTTGAGGTAATTGCATTACTGAATTTGATTTAGTGGCAAATCTGCTGCGGTTCTTCCGCGGATGGAGGTCTATCAGAAGATTACCACTTTTTTAATAGGTGATACACAAAGGTGAGCCTCTTTCTGGTTGCTTTTGAAGCCGTTTTTGTCCTCTTAGGCATAGGGGTGCTCGGTTTCTGGGTCATCGGGCGGCGCAGAGTGCCGGGGCCTACTCTAGGTTTTCTTTCATCTCTGGCGATTGATATAGCCTTACCTTTTCTGGTTCTGGGCAATCTACTGAGTGGTTTTTCGACGAGGGAATTTCCCAATTGGTGGCAGATGCCGCTGTGGTGGTTCGGCTTTACCGTTACCTCATTCTTGCTATCACTTACGGCAGGCTTTATTGTCAGAAAAGATGTTCGCGCTGACTTTACGATGAGCCTTTTTTACCAGAACGGCCTCTTTTTCCCTGCGGTCATCATCAACGGGCTTTTCGGGCCAGGCAATCCGTATCTGGCAACACTTTTCATCTTCATGGCACTATATCCGTCACTCGTTTTCAGCACTTATACACTGTTTTTTTCCGGGAAAATACAACCAGATGTATTGAACTGGCGCAGAATATTGAACCCGGTGCTGGTGACTACGGTCATAGGTATAAGCATCGGCCTGCTGGGTGTCAATAGGTACGTTCCTGGTTTTATTCTCAATATCCTCACGATGGTGGGGGCAATGACGATACCGCTGCTGATGCTAATTCTTGGTGGGAATATCTATAACGACCTCATGGTTCGAGAAAACAAAAAAAGAAGTTTTTATGTGCAGGAAGTGGCTACATTTACGGTTGTGAAGAACCTGATATTCCCTCTTATCTTTCTGGGTTTGTTGGTAATGCTTCAGCCTGATGATATTATCGCCTTTATTATCCTGCTGCAGGCGGCGGTACCGCCTATAACAGCCGTACCCATATTTGCTGAACGATGTGGAGGCAATCGAGCCTTAACCAGTCAATTCATCGTGGGGAGCTTTATCTTTTCCGTGATTTCAATCCCCACCATGATTTACCTCTTCAGCATATTTTTCCCCATATTGTAGAGTCCAAATGCTGGGGTAACCGGACATTTACCCAGAACAGCCAATTATTATCACTAACTTGCTGAATGCTAAAAGCTGCAATTTCACCGCAGCCAAACTATTTAATCTCCCTTCTCGGGAAGTGTTATACTATAAATTGAGGTTGGGCATAACAATGCATTCTGTTTGACACTCCAAATCCAGCTTGGCAGGCCGAGGCTAAATAGGCATACGTTGTAGGTGAATACTTTCGCTGGAAATTTTTGTCACATATGGCAGACATAGCCGTGGTAAAACAAAGGATAGAGGAGCTTAGGAAGCTGATCAACTACCATAACTATCGCTACTACGTGTTGGACAGCCCGGAGATCAGCGATGCCGAATATGACGAGCTTATGCGAGAGCTCAAGCGGCTTGAGGAGGAATATCCTGAGTTCGTTACCCCGGATTCACCCACTCAGCGAGTCGGTGCTGCCCCGGTTGAAGCCTTTGGTGTTGTGGAGCATCCTCAGCCTTTGCTCAGCCTCGCCAACGCCTTTTCCGATGAGGAGCTAGATGCGTGGTACCGGCGGGTCTCTAACCTGCTCGGTGGGCGTCATACTGATTTTGTATGTGAACTTAAAATCGATGGCCTGGCGGTAGCTTTGACGTATGTTAACGGCCTCTTTGAGGTGGGAGCTACCCGTGGCGATGGCTTCCGCGGCGAGAATATAACCCAGAACCTGAGGACTATAAAGAGCATACCCCTCTCTGTGCCTAAGGAAGCTCCGCCCCGATTTGAGGTCAGGGGCGAAGTTTATCTGTCCAAAGCAGGCTTCAAAAAGTTAAACGAGGAGCGGGCCAAAGAGGGTCTGCCTCTTTTTGCTAACCCCAGAAATGCGGCTGCTGGCTCGGTGAGGCAGCTAGACCCCAGAATTACCGCTCAGCGACCTCTGGATATCTTCATCTATGGTTTGGGCTGGGCTGAAGGTAAGACAGTCCCGGACACCCACTGGGAGATAATGCAATACCTTAAGTCACTGGGATTTAAGATAAACCCTAATATCGCCTTATGTCAGGACATAGATGAGGTAAAGGCTTACTACGGGAAATGGGTTAATGAGCGCGAGGAGTTACCTTATGAGTCCGATGGTGTGGTGGTGAAAATCAATCCTATTGCATTTCAGACTGAGCTGGGATACGTCGGGCGTGAGCCAAGATGGGCGATTGCCTACAAGTTTCCGGCTGTTCAGGGTGTAACGCGCCTGCTGGACATAGGCATCAACGTTGGGCGGACCGGAAGCCTTAACCCTTATGCCATTCTGGAGCCGGTTCAGGTGGGTGGGGTAACTATTAAGCACGCGGCACTGCACAACGAGGAGGATATCCACCGTAAGGATATCCGTATTGGCGACTGGGTAGTGGTGCAACGTGCTGGGGAGGTAATACCGGAGGTAGTTGAACCGATAGTCAGCCGCCGTACTGGCGAGGAAAAAATTTTCTATATGCCCAGGCAATGCCCGGTATGCGGTGCTGAGGTAGAAAAGCCTGAGGGCGAGGCCATGCACCGCTGCACCAACGCTGCCTGCCCGGCGCAGGCACTGGAGAGAATAAAGCACTTCGTAAGCCGAGGTGCTATGGATATAGAGGGGATTGGAGAAAAGATGTCCCAGGCACTGTTTGAGGCCGGGCTGGTTAAAGACGTAGGCGACATTTATTACCTCACCCGGGATCAGCTTCTCAGCCTGGAGAGGATGGCGGACAAAAGTGTGTCCAATATACTCAACTCTATTGAAAGGAGTAAGAACCGCCCCCTGTCCCGGGTCATATTCGCACTGGGCATAACTCACATTGGTGAGGAGACCGCTGAACTGCTCGCGGAACATTTCACCAGCATTGACGAACTAGCCAGGGCGTCTCGGGAAAAGCTCCTCGAGATTCCATCCATCGGTCCCAAGATTGCTGATAGCATACTAGCTTTCTTCCGCCAGGAAGAGAACAGGAGAATCATCCGGAAGCTGAGGGAGGCTGGTGTCAAACTGGAGGCAGAGAAGGTTGAGGCCAAAGAATTGCCCCTGGCTGGACTTGAGTTTGTCATCACGGGGAGACTGCAGGCCTTCACTCGACAGGAGGCCGAGGCGAGAATTAAAGCACTGGGAGGTAAAGCTGGCTCTGACGTCACCCGAAAAACTAATTATCTGGTTGTTGGTGAAGACCCCGGCTCCAAGCTGGTGCGAGCTCAGGCACTGGGGATAAAAACCCTCACAGAGGCTGAATTCCTGGAATTAATAAAGGGGGCAGAAGGAAGGCTCCCCTAGCTGGGTAACAAATTGGTACGGCTGCAATATTTATTCCAGCGGCAAATGGTTGAGTCACAAAAACTTAGTTTGGGGCTTGAGCCTTACGAACCTGAGTCTAAAGGGTTGAGATACAAAAATATATCCGCCCTCTCCTCGTTAAGGGGATAGGGCCTAAAGGTCTAGAAAATTGAAACTCATTGTTGGCCTAGGCAACCCTGGCAAAACTTACGCTCGCAACCGGCACAATATTGGTTTTCGCTGTATAAACCATCTGGCAAAGCTTAATTCTATCTCCATGAGGCGGCACCAGTGCCGGGCTCAGGTGGGAGATGGCGAAATAGGCGGTGTTAAGGTGCTGCTGGCTAAACCCAGAACCTTCGTTAATGCCAGTGGTGAAGTAGTAGCCTGTCTGCTGCGCAAGCATAATATCCCGATAAACGATCTGATTGTCATCTATGATGACCTTGATTTGCCATTTGGCAGACTCCGTCTGCGTCCCGGTGGCAGTGCGGGCGGGCACAAAGGGATGAAATCCATAATTTCGGCTCTGGGCAGCCAGGACTTCTGCCGGGTTAAGGTGGGTATTGGCCGCCCTACCAGAGAGGATGGAACACCA
This sequence comes from uncultured Dehalococcoidales bacterium, assembly GCA_964549635.1. Classification (GTDB taxonomy): domain Bacteria; phylum Chloroflexota; class Dehalococcoidia; order GIF9; family UBA5629; genus VGNY01. Next base: position 23,994 of record CAZJVJ010000006.1, on the reverse strand, counting down.
GTCACAGATGAGGATACCATAGTCAGCTATGTACTCGGCGACTTCACCCCTGAGGAGGAGGAGGTCATTAAAGGGGTTATCACCAGGGTTGGTGAAGCAATTTACGCTCTCGTCAAAGAAGGAATAACTGTCGCCATGAACAAATTCAATTAGGCCCACCAAAAGAAACGACGAGTACAAAAGGATTGACAGGTATTACCAATCGCTATAGTATAGAGCTGAGCGGCGCTTGCTCAGATTATTTCTGCAACGGAGGTGGAGTTACCATGCCAAGAATGACTGGTGGAGAGGTTCTGGTTAAATGTCTTCTAAAGGAAGGGGTGAAATACGTATTTGGTGTTCCGGGGGCCCAGCTCTTGCCCATTACAGATGCCATATATAAAAACAGGGATGAGGGTATTGACTTTATTTGTAACCGACATGAGCAAGCATCAGCGCACATGGCCGATGCTTGGGCAAGGGTTACCGGACAACCGGGGGTATGTGCAGGCACAGTCGGTCCAGGAGCTACCGACCTTGTGCCTGGCGTAGCTGCGGCTTATGTCGAAAGCATTCCTGTACTGGTGCTAACAGCCCAGACTCAGTCATGGAGGGCCTATCCTTGCCATGGTTCTACTCAGGAATGTGACCAATTGGGTCTTTTTTCTGCTATAACCAAGTGGAATGCCGTAGTAAACAGGTGGGACCGCATCCCTGAGTTGGTACGTCATGCCTTTCGTGTGGCTTTGAGCGGCAGACCCGGACCGGTTCACCTTGACTTGCCAGCGGACGTCCTCTTTCATGCCGATGAAATCGAAGAGAGCGCATTTCTCGAACCATATCAATATCGTGCTGTGGAGGGGGCTGCTGGTAATCCAGCCTTAGTGGAAGAGGCGGTGGCTTTGCTGCTTTCGGCTGAAAATCCAGTGATACATGCTGGTGGTGGTGTGTTGCGCTCAGGCGCCTGGAATGAAGTCAGAGAATTGGCGGAATATTTAGGGATTCCAGTTACTCCAACGGTGGGTTCCAGAGGTGTTTTACCTGATGACCATCCTCTGGTGTTTAAGGCGGCGGGTTATGGAGCCCTGGGCGCGCAATGTGCGGCTGATGTAATTTTGGCCATCGGTACGAGGTTTGGAGAGCTTGATGGTTGGGGAAGTCCACCTTTCTGGGGCGAAAGAGGCACCCAGAAGATTATTCAGATAGACTGTGCCCCAGAGATGATAGGCGTAAACGTGCCTGTCGAAATAGGGATTATCGGAGACGCCCGTACCGTGTTGCAGCAGATGCTTGCACTGGTGAGAAAAGCCACGCCTCCGCGGGGCATGAGCAAGCTGGTAACCGAATGCAGGGCCACCCAGGATAGCTGGCTGTCAGAGTTCGAAGAGCTTGGCAGGTCAAATGCCAAACCTATTCACCCGCTGCGTTTGGTTAAGGAGGTAAGGGATTTCTTCCCAAGAGACTCAATAGTTTGCGTTGATGGGGGGAATATTGCAGTATGGGCAACCTATCTGATGCATATCTTCGAACCGCGCACCTTCCTGTGGGCAGGTGATATGGGACATTTAGGCGCCGGGTTGCCCTATGCTTTAGCTGCTAAGCTAGCCTGCCCTGAAAAAAAGGTCTTCATAATCCATGGCGATGGCTCCTTCATGTTTATGAATCAGGAGCTGGAAACAGCTCGCAGATATGGGCTCCAGGTAATAGATATTATTGCCAACGACCAGGCCTATGGAATGATAAAGCAGGGACAAATTGTTGCCTGTGGGGCTCGGGTAATCGGCGTCGATTTTTATGACGCCCGTCTTGACAAAATGGCCCAATCTATGGGCTGCTACGGTGAGCGTGTGGAGGAACCGGAGGAAATCCGTAGTGCTCTCCAAAGAGCCTTGGATTCAAGACTGCCGGCGGTGCTCGATGTGTTAGTAGATAAGGGAGCGGCGCTCAATCCTCCAGATTTTGCCACTGTTGCGGACTTGTGGCTTCAGGGGTGCGAGATGTAACAGTTGAGCAATCTAAGGTCTCAAGGATGCCTTTCGGCACCGGCAATCCAAAATAATGAAGGGGGTACACTATGGTGAGGCTGAAGTTTTTGAGCGACGAATACATGCAGGAGGCGATGAAGAGGACAAGGGAAAATGCAGAATACCAGAAGGCGAGCAAAGGCTTTGATGATACTCTGGCCTTCGTGGTGGAGCCTGAGCCAAATAAGGGCGTGAATGAGCGGAAAATCGTAGGCACTGTATTACCACAGGCTACCGAGTATTGGATGGACGACCGCGCGGTCACTTTTACTTTTGTGGCCCCTTACTCGGTCTATGTGGACATTATGACCGGCAAACTTGACGCCATCAGGGCGATAACAAAGGGCATTTTAAAGTTGAAGGGGCCGATGTTTAAGATCCTCCGTTATGTTAAGGGCACCAATCTATGGATAGAGACGTTGCGGACGATCCCCACAGAGTTTGAAGGGGATTTTGCCGCCCGTAGCTTCGGATGATGGACTCTCTTTTTTGTTCCGCGTTTTTCTGATCCAAACAGGGACTGATTTAAATTTTCATATCGAGGGGGCTGGAGATCCGAGCAGTTGTTTTCCTGGGCCAGAAGGATATAGGCGTGCAGCAGTGCCCTGACCCGGTTCCGGGGGAGGGAGAGGTCCTCGTAGAAGTAGAGGCTTGTGGTATTTGCGGTTCAGACCTGCATGCTTATAAAACCGGCATGTACGCGCCGGGGCTTATAATCGGGCACGAGTTCTCAGGTATGGTTAAGGCGGTTGGGCTAGGCGTCACGCGGTTCAAGCCTGGGGATAAAGTCACTGCTAATTCTGGTCTTGGTTGCGGCCAGTGTTTCCTCTGCCGTTCAGGCAAAGAGAACTTGTGTGAGAAATCTTTCAGGCTGGGTGTGACGGAGGACGGTGCTATGGCTGAAATGGTGAAGGTGCCTGAAGCAAGCCTGTACCATATTCCGGATAGCTTACCTGTGAAAGAGGCTTGTCTGACAGAGCCATTCAGCATCGCGTTGCATGGTCTTGACCAGTCACAGTTCAGGCCTGGCGACAGGGTAGTAATTATTGGTGCGGGCTCTATAGGCCTTTGCCTTCTGCAAGTATTAAAACTAGCCGGAGCCGGGGCAGTCTGGGTAACAGAGCCAAATGCTTTCAGAGCCGATATTGCCAGACAATTCGGAGCCGACCTTGTTTTAAATCCGCAAAAAACCAATCCCTTTAGTGTGCTATCGGATTTAACCAGCGGCATGATGCCGGATATAGCGTTCGAGTGTGTTGGCTTGCCAGAAACTGTGGCTCAGGCGCCTGGGCTGGTTCGACGCGGTGGCCAGGTGGTCATACTGGGTATCTGCGACCAGGCTGTTGAAATGGACTTTCTGAACGTCATAAGCAACGAGCTCGATATCCAAACAGCATACTATAGCAGGGCCAGTGATTTTGCAAAAGCGATACATTTTATGGCCGGGGGCAGCTTGAGGGCAGGGCCACTGATAACTTCACAAGTGCCGCTTGAGCGGGTGAAGGAAAGCTTTGAAAGCTTATTATCTCCAGATAGCAGTCACGTTAAAATTGTAGTCTGCCCGAACCTGTAACGCTCGACTTTGGTGCTTATTTTTTGAATTCGCCTTGCCCGTTATGACTTGAGGTCAATATCTCTGTCAGCCGTCCGCCCAGCTTTCGCGCCTCGTCCACTATTGACTTCTTGTTCTTTATTTCGCCAGGTCTATCGGCATAGCCTTTGAGCACCATTATCCTATCGTCTGGAATATCCGCTGATAGCTTTAAGAACCGCCTGAGCGCTCTGACGGTGTGCTCCAGGCCAGCCCCGGCACCAATCACTATCAAGCCAGCGCATAGCATCCTAGGGGATATGTCATGGGTGTAAAGAAAATAGTTTCTGTCCACAAAGGCCTTCATTTGAGCAGTCATATTGTAGTAATAGACTGGGCTGCCCAGGATTACACCGTCTGCATTGATATATTTGTCCAGAATCGTAGGAGCGTCGTCAGTCAGCTTGCAAGCTGAAAATGAAGCGCAGTCTTCGTGGCCCAGGCATGGGTTGACCCGGTACTGAGTCAACATTATCTTCTCAGTCTCAAAGCCACTGGCGGCTGCTTCTGCGAGCGCCTCATCTACAAGGAAGCTAGTGTTACCTGCAAGTCTAGGGCTCCCCACAATCGCTACTATCTTCATGTCAACTCCCGCAAATAACTTAAGCGTAATCTTACCTTAACTGGTTCTGCCTGTGCCAGCTGATGGCATTTTACATTTCCGCTAGCCAATTGGCAATAACTCTGACAATTATGCTTCTTTAGATTGGCGCTTTGCTGTTTAGCCTATTTGTAGTGTCGTGGAAATTTATCTTTTAAGCCTGCTCGTTAGAAGTTGGAGACAATTTAGTCTTTTGCTGGTAGTTGGACTCGGATGGTATAATGGCTAAAATTTAGTCTTTAGATTTGACCTTCAGTCCATGACAAAAGCGATTTGGGACAAAAAGTTGGTTATTGCCGTTATTGGCGGCGGGAAATGCTCGGCACAGGAAGCAGCGCTGGCTGAGACCGTGGGCAGGGAGCTGGCTAAACGTGGGGCTATTCTGGTCTGCGGAGGCTTGAGCGGTGTTATGGAGGCAGCCTGCAGGGGAGCTGCCATTGAGTCGGGGCTGACTGTGGGCATTTTGCCTACCGAGGACGCTGAAGATCGTAACCCATATGTACAGCTTCCTATAGTGACCGGGGTAGGTCATGCCAGAAATATAGCGGTGGTCAAATCAGCCCAGGCGGTAATCGCTATTGACGGCGACTATGGCACGCTTACTGAGATCGGCTTCGCTTTAAAGAGCGGCATCCCGGTTATCGGACTGAATACCTGGTCATTGTACCGAAATGGTGAGGAAGACAGGTCTATAATTAGGGCAGAGGATGCGGTGGATGCCGTGGAGAAGGCTATTTCCTTGGCCAGGGGTCAAAAGATACCCTAACGGACGATGAGGTCAAAACGGGCAAGAATTAAGGCGATAAAAGCTCGCGAGATACTTGATTCCCGGGGCAATCCTACCGTTGAGGTTGAGGTCCAACTATCTGACGGCGCAAACGGTGTGGCTGCAGTCCCCTCAGGCGCCAGTACTGGCAAGTATGAAGCTGTAGAGCTGCGTGATGGAGATATGAGCAGGTATGGCGGGTTGGGAGTCTGTAAAGCCGTGAACAACGTTAATGACAAGATAGTGCCGGCGCTGGTAGGCATGCTAGCTTGCGACCAGGAAACGATCGATAAAACTTTGCTTGATCTTGACGGTACCCCAAATAAGTCCAACCTTGGTGCTAATGCCATCCTGGGGGTGTCTCTGGCCGTTGCCAAAGCTGCAGCTAATTCAGCAGGTGTACCCCTTTATCGGTATCTAGGTGGTGGTTCTGCCTGTCTTTTACCGATACCAATGCTGAACATACTGAATGGTGGCAAACATGCTGCTGATTCCGCCGATTTTCAGGAATTTATGGTGGTGCCAGTGGGCACTAACCGATTCAGTCGTGCGTTGCAGATGGCGACTGAAATCTACCACGCTCTTAAGAAAGCTATCAAAGATCAAGGACTGAACACCAATGTCGGCGATGAGGGTGGTTTTGCGCCGTCGTTGACTTCCAATAAACAGGCGGTGGAGCTGATACTCGCAGCCATTGACATTGCTGGCTACAAGGCTGGCGATGACTGCTTCATTGCTGTGGACCCTGCGGCAAGCAGCTTTTATGATGAAAGCAAATATATACTGCACAGAGAAGGGACAACCCTTTCCAGCAGTGAGATGATAGATTACTATGCAGGGTGGATATCGAGCTATCCTATAATCAGCATCGAGGACGGGCTGGCTGAGGATGATTGGTCTGGATGGGTGGCTATGACCGCAAGGCTAGGCGGCAAGATTAAACTGGTTGGCGACGACCTGTATACCACGAATCTGGAGCGGCTGGAGAGGGGTATTGCCCAGAAAGCATCCAATGCCATCTTGATAAAGCCGAATCAGGTAGGCACTCTCAGTGAAACTCTGGCAACTGTAAGAAGAGCGCAGCAGGTAGGTTGGTTGACTATAATAAGCCATCGTTCCGGTGAGACTGAAGACACCACTATAGCTGATCTGGCAGTTGCCGTCGGGTCGGGTCTGATAAAGACGGGCGCACCCTGCCGCAGCGAAAGGGTAGCCAAATATAATCGCCTGCTCAAAATAGAAGAGGAGCTGGGGACCGAGGCTCGCTATGCTGGTAAACAATTTCTGCATTTGTAGGGTGAAGTTCGAAGTTTTAGACCCGCTCTCGTTCCGCATACAGGGCGGCCTTAAAAGGTCAAATTACAGGTAAAGCGTTACAGACAATTTCGGAGGACTGACCTATGGAAATAGTGCGAGGCGTTCACCAGATAAAGCTACCTCTTCCTGCAGGTGCAGCGTTAAGCCATATCAATACCTATTTGATAGAGGGTAGCAAGGGAAACCTGCTGATTGATACCGGCTTTGATACGCCTGAGGCTTTCGCAGCCTTGAGAGATGGGCTGAGAGACAGCGGTTTTGGGTTCAAGGATATCAGCCAGATAGTAGTTACCCATATTCACCCCGACCATTATGGGCAGGCTTACAAACTGAAACAGATGTCCGGGGCTACAGTGGCTTTCAGTGAAATCGAGCAGAGATTTCTAGAGTCACGTTATGTTAATTCAGACAAGCTTCTCGAAGAAGTGCAGCTTCTGTTCAAACGGAATGGAGTTCCTGAAGACGATTTGTCTGAGCTTACCGAAGCGGCACTGGCAGTTAAACAATTTGTCGGTCTGGTCTCACCTGATGTAAAACTAAAGAATGGTGACAAAATTTCCACTGGCTCCTCGGAGTTAAAAGTATTTCTGACTCCAGGCCATTCTCCCGGTCATATCTGCCTTTATGAGCCCAAGCGGAAATTCCTGTTTTCCGGGGACCATATTCTACCCGATATATTCCCTCATGTTGGGCTGCATCCGCAGTCCGGCGAGAATCCGTTAGGCGACTTTTTCAATTCTTTCGAACCTATGGCGAACTTGGAGGTCAACTTTATATTCCCGGGACATGGCTCAGTCTTCAGTGGCTTCAAGCTAAGAGTCGGTGAACTGTTCCATCATCACGAGCAACGCCAGTTGGCTATAATGAAGGTTATCAGGGATGACCCAAAGACTGCCTATCAGATAGCCACAGAGATACCATGGATGCCTGCTGGTGATGCCGTCAAGTTCGAGAAGCTGTCAGTTTTTGACAAAAGGCTGGCAGTGATGGAGACATTAGCCCATCTCAGGCTGCTGGTAGTCGAGGGAAAGGCAGAGAGGATAACCCAGCAGGATATCGACCTCTATTGGTCAGGAGGTTGAGACAGGTGGAAGAAATAAAGAAGAGAGTCAGAGAGCTCAAGCTTCAGTACAAACCTCATCATCAAAAAGAGCTTTTGATAGCGATACCCAATCCTTATCCCGATAGGGAGTATGAGGTGGAAATTACTACCGGCGAATTTACCACTCTTTGCCCGCTCAACCCGGGACAGCCTGATTACGCTACGCTCACGATACGATATGTCCCGGACAGGCACATAATTGAGCTAAAGTCGCTGAAATTCTACCTTACAAGCTATCGTATGGTGGAGATATTTTACGAAACGGCGACCAATCAGGTGCTGGAAGACCTGGTCGAAACTGTGAAGCCCAGGAGGATGGAAGTAATAGCCGAGTGGAACATACGAGGTGGCATTGGCACTAAGGTTAAGGTGGGCTATAATAGGGAACTGTAGCTTTTTGAGACGGTACACAGCACCGGAGGAGTTGTTAAAAAGGTCGGACGACAATGTGCGAGCTGACCAACGAAAGAATAGCGCAGAAGGAGGTTAGCGTAAAATGACAGCTAAAATCGGAATCAATGGGTTCGGGCGTATAGGCAGGCTGGTTTTTAGGGCCATAAGCCAGCATTACAGCGATAAGCTTGAGGTGGCAGTAGTGAATGACCTTACCGACGCCAGAACCAATGCCCATTTGCTCAAGTATGACAGCACCTACGGCATTTATCCTGGTAAAGTGGAAGCGAAAGATGATGCCATAGTGGTTGATGGCAGGCAAACAAAGGTAATTACCGAGCGTGACCCGGGCAAGATTAAATGGAAGGACTATGGAGTAGACATAGTAATAGAATCGACCGGCCTTTTCACCGATGCTGTTAAGGCAGCGGCCCATTTTCAGGGCGGGGCCAAGAAGGTTATTATTTCAGCGCCGGCTAAAGGCGAAGATATAACTATTGTGTTAGGCGTAAATGAGGACAAGTATAATCCTGAGAAGCACCATATTATCTCCAATGCTTCCTGCACCACAAATTGCATAGCCCCGGTAGTCAAGGTATTACACGATAACTTCGGCGTAAGCAAAGGGCTATTATCCACAATTCATGCCTATACCAATGACCAGAGACTCCAGGACATGTTCCACAGTGACCTTCGCCGGGCACGAGCTGCAGCTATGAATATAGTGCCCACAACCACAGGGGCTGCCAGAGCCGTCACCCTGGTCATACCCGAACTTAAAGGCCGGCTTGATGGAGTGGCTTTCAGGGTGCCAGTGCCCACCGTGTCGCTGTGCGATTTCGTAGCTGACCTTAACAAAGAGGTGACCATTGAGCAGGTTAACAAAGCTTTCCAGGAGGCTTCCAAGGGTAAGCTTAAGGGCATTCTGGAGTACTGTGATGAGCCACTGGTAAGCATGGACTTTAAGGGCAATCCGGCCAGTGCCATTTTCGATGCCCTCAGCACTATGGTCATTGCCGGGAACATGATTAAGGTGCTTGCCTGGTACGATAACGAATGGGGCTATAGCTGCCGCCTGGCTGATTTGGTCGTTTACATTCTAAAAAAGGGCTTATAACAGAACTATAGCTATCCGGAGGACAGGGACTCCTTAACTATCTGAGCGATGTCCTTAACCGCCATTTTACCCTCAAGGTCTTCCGATTTCACAGCGTCTGTGAACATGGTAAGACAGCTCGGGCAGGCAACTGCCAGCGTATCAGCCCCGGTGTCAAAAGCTTCTCTGATTCTGACTCTGGCCGGACTATCTTGGCTACCGGCCAATAAGTCCATAACAAAGTTGCCACTGCCGCCACCGCAGCAGAAGGCATCCTTCCTATTTCGCACCATCTCGACCAGCTCAATGCCGGGTATGGTTTGCAATACCTGGCGCGGTTCATCGTAGATGTGGTTATACCGACCAAGAAAACAAGGGTCCTGGTAGGTTACCTTTGCCTTGTTTTGGGAAAGCTTCAGCCTGTTTTTCTTGATGAGGTCATTTAGCAGTTGGGTGTAGTGGTACACTTCAAAGCCAGCTCCAAAGGAGGGATAGTTGTTTTTCATAATGTTGTAGCCATGAGGGCAAAGCGTAACTACCTTCCTAACGCCAAGCTCTTTTAACTTCTGGCTATTTTTCTCAGCCAGACTCTGAAACAGTCCCATTTCACCCAGCATATAGATTTCGTTGCCGCAGCACTCCTCATCGTTGCCCAGGATTCCAAAGGAAACCCCTGCGGTTTCGAGCACAGAGGCAAGGCTCTTAGCCATTTTCTGGGCATTTTCATCGTATGAGCCTAGACAGCCTATGTACAGAAGGTATTCATCGCCGGCCGAGTAAAGTTTGGTACCGTCAGCCCAGGCAGCTCTGTCGCCCCTCAATAGCTTCAGGGGGTTGCCATAGCCGTGGACTGCTTCAAAGAAGCGGGCCACTCGCTGTGGTATCCTGCCCTTTTCCACCATGTCGCTCCTGGCTCCGACTATCCAGTCGACTATATCCGGAGCGAATTTCATCGGGCATTGTTCGGCGCAGTTTTTGCATGCTGTGCAGGTATATAAGATTTCGGCAAGATGCTCTGACCATTCGACCTCACCCTTCAGCCAGGCGTAAATTAGCCATAGCCGGCCGCCGGTGGAATAGGTCTCAAATCGGAACCTTCTGTAGGGAGGGCAGTTGAATGATGAGTAATCAGTAGGGAATTTGCAGTAGCCGCATCTAAAGCATCTGTGTATCTGGCTGGCATATTTCTGTTGCATCACTTCACCTCCCAGTTACCGGGGTTCATGATTCCATTGGGGTCCAGGAGCTGTTTTATCTTTTTCATCAAATTAAGTGTGTTTGGGTCCATCCTCTCCATCAGCATCTTCTGTTCATCCAGGTCTGCCTTCCACAGGACGCCCCCTTCCTCAAGGGCAAATCTGCTGCACTCATCCAAAGCCTTCTTGGCACGGGCCATTTCATCAGGATTAGCCCTATTAAAAGAGAATGAGAAGGAGAACATCATGCAGTGCCCGGCACCGATGAGACGGGTGGTGGAGGCATAGAAGACGTTATACTTTGTGGCCACCTCCTCCAGTTTCTTGATAAAAAGGGGAAACTTTTCAATGGGGGTGATTGGGCCAGCGTACTGAAATCCACCGCCCTTCGCCACGTCAGCGAACCTGGTTATATCCTTTGATGGCATGGACATTAGCGGCGCTTTCATATCCGGTGAAACGCTCAAAAGGCCTAAGTCACGGCTCTCAAAGTAATCCTGAAGTGCGTTCCAGACCATTTTCCGTTTGAACTCAAGCTCCTCTTCCGAATCTCCAGTGATATAGGTCATTATCCAGAAGGTCCCTCTGTATCTTAAAGGTAGAGGCTGGGCTGAAACGGTGACATCCTCGACCATTTCAGTATGGCTTAGCTTGAGCATGATATCTGGGACCAGTTCAGCTCTATCCGTCAAGAAGAGCATAACATCTCTCATTTTCTTGCATGGGTAAAGCTTTAGGCCTAGCTTGGTGATAATCCCGGTAGTGCCAAACCATCCCAAGAAGAGCCCGCTTAAGTCAGGCAAAGGGGGTCCCTTTGAGAACCAGTAGGAAGATACGGAGCAGGAACCAATGCGGCAAAGCTCTCCCGTTGGCAGTACCACTTCTATGCCGGAGACCATATCGGAATTGAAGCCGTGCTGCTGGGATAGTCGACCCTGCCCATGTATCACCACGTTGGCCACCACTGTGGCTACCGGCGGTGAATCTGGTATGCTATGTCTCAGATGAGGATAATGCTTTTGTAAATAGCTTTTTAGAGCACCGTGTGTGGTACCACCCTCAACTACCACATATCTGGCTTTCTGGTTCACTTCCAGTATCCTGTCCATCCTTTTCATGTCCAGCAGGATACCACCCTTCTGTGGTATAACCAGGCCGGTTAATGCCAGTCCCGCCCCTTTGGGAACTATCGGCACCTTTTCTCTGTTTGCCAGCTTGACTATTTCCTGCACCTCTTCGGTGGTCCTGGGCAACACCACAAAGTCCGGCTCGTGTGGCGGCATCAGTCCGCCATCCCGGGCGTAGAAGTAGCGCTCTTCTTTACGGTTGGAAACGTAGTCTCTGCCCACTATTTTCGCTAAAGATTCGTATATTGCGCTTGTGGTGACCATGGTCTTATACCTCCACTGCTAATTCCGGTAACTTGAGTGATTGCTCTTCGCCTATCGCCAGCTTGCACAGGTCTATCATGTGAATCGGTTTAATGCCTGTCTTGGCTACTTTCTCAGCCAGAGAGTCCCAGCAGGCAGGGCAGTTAAAAACGCAATATTCAGCGCCAGCCTTCACCATATCATCTATGTTCCTTTTCTGCACGTCATCAGCCAGTACTGGACCTTTCGCCATACGGAAAATCTCAGCACAGCACAGGCCATTTTCTCTGTCATATTCCCGTGCTAGCCTTTCCACCCCGATAAGCTTAAATATATCATCAACAAAATGGTCGGTCTCCGGGGCAAGTCTGTTGGAGCAATTCCGCTGGTAAGCGGCTTTAATGTTAAGTGGCCTTATTTCACCTTCGAGTTCCTTCAGTCTGTTATAGATGTATTGGAAGTAATGGACAGGTTTGAACGGTATGTCAATCCCATAGGCTGGTGTTAGGGAAGTGAAGGTGCCATAGCACTCGTCATGAAGGCAGATAAGCTCTTTGATCCCCTGCTTCTGAATGTTTTCGACCACTTTAGGCAGCCTGTCCTTTATCACTGATGCCTTGGCATAGTGCAGGTAGACGGCGTTGCAAAAGAACTCCTGGCCGAAAATCACCGACCAGGCGATGCCATCAAAAAGCTTGCCTTTGACCAAAGCGTTAAATTGGGGCAAGAAGCAGTAGGACAGTGCCTTCTCTTCAACTTTGCCCACCATAAACCTGCCCACAGGCTGGCACTGGTTAATCCACATTGTGATTATAGGCCTGGGTGCCGGCAAAATCCCCTTCTCCTCCTGGCGCTCGACGATTAAATAAAACGGGTGGTTGCCAAAGGGGCAATACTCCTCGCAGGCGTAGCATGTGGTGCAGGCTTCAAGCACGAAAGAATCCTCTCCATTGACCACTTTCTGCCACTCTGCCTTCGCCTTGTTTTTATCTTTGAAATCCATGTACTGACATCTGACCAGGCAACTCACAGATTTACAGTCGGCACATTTTGCTTTGTCGAACTTTAATCCGGGCATATCTGTACCCTCCCTCCGGCACTGTATTATGCGCCAAACCTTCACCCAGGTCAATCGTCCGACGATTAAACTACAGGTAGGTTAAAAAGATAAACGTTTTCCTTTAAACATCGTTTTACTATAATAGACGCCAGGTGAACTGAGGTTAGCCTGGTGTTAAGCGAAGAATATCTGGTACAGCAGGCAGTAAATGGTGACCGAGCAGCCTTTACTGAGTTATATGACAGGAATTTTGACAGGATATATCGTTATATATATGTCAAAATCAGAAATCAGGCTGAAGCTGAGGATTTGACACAGGATGTATTTATGAAGGCTCTGGAGGCAATAGGCTCCTATCAGTGGCGAGGCTTGCCCTTTACCGCCTGGCTTTTCAAAATCGCCCATAACAGAGTGGTCGACCATTTGAGGAAGGTATCCAAAGAAAAAAGAGCTGACTTAAATGAAGTGCATGTAGTCGGCATAGAAGACCCGGTGCATATTGCAGAGCAGCACGCCGAAGTCCAGCACTTGAGGGCAGCGCTGGAACGGCTGCCAGAAGCCCAAAGAGAGGTGGCTACGCTCCGCTTCGTTGCCCAGTTGTCCATTGCCGAGGTTGCCAAGATGCTGGGCAAAAGTGAGGGGACAGTAAAAGCTTTACAGTTTAATGCTACGGCATCGCTGAGAAGAGCGCTTTCCGGGGAATGATATGGCTAGAGAGCTAGAAGACATATTTAACGAATGTTACGAGCGTATACTGCAGGGCGAGAGCTTCGAGAGCTGTCTTGCCAGGTATCCGGAATACGCAGCGCAGCTCGAGCCATTGCTCAGGACAGCTTTTGGCTTTACCATGAGAGCTTCAACTCTTCAGCCTCGCCCCGAGTTCAAACATTGGCTACGGGCCCGGCTTCAGGGAGCACAACTTAGTGCCGAACAAAAGGAGCAAATGCATAAGCGGGGCTTCTTTAGCTGGCAAAGGGCCTGGGCAGTGGGTGTGGCCGCAATACTTGTTGTGTTGCTTACTGGCGCTAGCACTGTAGCCGCCTCTGCAGACGCTATGCCTGACCACCCTCTTTACCCTGTGAAGTTGGCCACGGAGCAGGTTAGGCTGGCCTTTACCTTTTCTGATACTAGCAAAGCTGAACTTCATGCCCAGCTGGCTGAGACTAGGGCTGGGGAAATTGAAGTCATGGCTAACCGGGGAAAAACCGAACAGGTAACTATTGCTGCTGAGCGGCTGGCGAACCATCTTGAGCAGGCTAACAACGTAATCGCAAAAGTGGAGGCTGTCAAAGCTGAAGCCGCACCTTCAATGCTCGCCCCTGAAAAGGTGCCTCAACCAACAATACCAGCAGATACAACAAAGCAAGCCGCCAGGACTGAAAAGACCGAACAGGTCAGGGAATCACTGCAGGAAAGCACTTCAAGAAGCTTGTCCACCTTACAGAATGTCCTGGAGCAGGCACCACCACAGGCCAAACCTGCCCTGCAACGGGCTATCGATAGAATATCAGAGAGGGTCCCGAAGAGGCCTCAACATGAGCCAGGCATGCAGGAGGAGGACCGGGATAAAGAGCAAAAAGAAGATCAAGACCGGGGAAAAGATAAGGCTCGGCCAACCAAGCCTGGTGAAAGCCAGTCTTCCGAGAATAGGGGGCAAAGTGGAGAGAGTGCCGTGCCCGCCACAATCGTGCCCGAGCCGGAACTACCTGTCCCGACAATTGACAACAGCACCAAGCGCGGGCCTGACGCTATTTCGCCTTTACCTCAAAAACCTCAGCCTGTACCCAAAACCCCGCAAATTAAGGAAAACACTGGCGTCTCCAAATAAAAATTCATATCGGCTGACTAGGCTTAGGTCACTTTGCCAGCTCAGGATAATAGGACAAAAGACTCATAACACATGGGAAAGGCTAGGAAAATTGGAATGAAAGTTAGTAAAACCTTTATTGCAGTCATGATAATGGTGGTCGCAGTTGCCAGCGGTTGTGCGATTCCGTCTGCACCACCTGGACAACCGCCAGTTATCTCCTTGGCCGGTTCGCTGCCCGACCCGAAAGTGGCTATGGCTTCCGTTTACAAAACCTCCTCTTTTAGCTTTGCACCAAATAGCCCAGCGTATTCTCTCCCGCTGGACCTGTATCAGGTAGCTAACTGGCAACAGATACAGGCCGAATTTGGCTTAAACCCTGGACAGGAGGCGTTGCTTGTAAATAACGGCTTTGTGGTTATCCCCTGGGGTGGTGACGATATTGTGGCACCGTACAAAACACTCAAAGATAGGGAAATTCCCGTCTTCGTTACCACAGACACTCTTCTTCATCTTTATCACATTCAGTTCAACGAAATTCTAAAGCGGATTGAGGAAGAAGAGTTTTACAGTCAGCTTATTGCCATGAGCCAGGCAATGCTGAAAAGGGCTGAGAAGGATTACCTGATTTTCACTGAGCCCAAGCTGAAAGAGGCTGCCAGGAGGAATGTTGCCTACTTTGCCGTAGCTCTGAGCCTGCTCCAAACGCCTTCCAGAAAGATAGATTTTACTGTTCCCAGCTATGTGCGTAAAGAAGTGAACCAGGAAATAAAGAATATCGAGGCCCATCAGGGCTTTATGCCCAGTGCTATCTTCAACTCGCCCGATTCACGGAACCCCTACAAAGAGGACTACTCCCAGTATGTACCGCGCGGACATTACACCCGCAGCGAGACCCTGAAGAGCTACTTTAAGGCAATGATGTGGTATGGCAGGATGGCCTTTCTGCTTAAAGGTGGAACGGATGCCCTGATAACTGAAAAGGACGCTGAAATCGCTACCATTCAGGCCTCTCTTATATCGGCTCAGCTACCGAATGTCGTGGCTAACGGTAATAAGGCTGGCGATATCTGGAACAGGATTTATTCAGTGACTTCATTTTTTGTTGGCATTGCCGATGACCTGACACCCTACGAGTACTTGTCGTGCCTGAAGAAAGTCTTTGGAGGGGAGCTTAACCCCAGCGAGCTCACTAACGAGGAGAAGATGCTTGAGCTGAAAGCGGAGCTAGCCAGCTTGAGAAATCCTGAAATTTACGGCGGCTCCGGGGTCTGCCTGATATATCCCCCGGTAACCAAGGAAAAGCTAAATAAGTGCCTGGCCGATACCAAGGGGATGAGGTTTATGGGGCAGAGGTTCGTCCCTGACTCCTACATGTTCCAGAACCTGGTTTCACCGGCGGTTGGTACGTATACCGGGGATGGCGTTCCCTTCACCATGAAGATGACCCAGCTTGGCCCGGCTAGGTGTTTTCCCAGAGGGCTGGATGTCATGGCGGTCCTGGGCTCGAATAGAGCCTACCAGATACTCAAGCGAGAAGGCGACACCGAATATCAGGGCACAGATACCAGCTATGACCAACAACTCAACCAGCTCAGAAAGGAATTCACTACCTTCACCAGAGAGGACTGGCAACGCAATCTGTACTGGGCATGGCTATATGCCTTGAAGCCGTTGCTCAGTGAATTTGGCAAAGGCTATCCCACATTTATGCAGACCGAAGCCTGGCAGGATAAGGAGCTGAATACCGCCTTGGCTTCCTGGGCTGAACTCAGACATGATACCATACTCTATGCCAAGCAAAGCTATACTCCCACCATGACAGCGATGCCTCTGCCGCCAAAGTTATTACCCGGCTACATTGAGCCTGTTCCTGAGTTCTATGCCAGGATGATTGACCTTACCATAATGACCAGAGAGGGGCTGTCCCGGCTAGGAGTTTTGAGCCAGGAGGAGGATAGACGTCTGGGAAGCCTGGAAGCTATCCTTGACAGGGCGCGGCGCATTGCCATCAAGGAACTTGAAGGCGAGGAACTCACCGATGGCGATTATAGCTTTATCAGAAACTTCGGTAAGGGGCTTGACGAAGTAATCTGCGGTGTGGAAGCTGAAGGTAAGGAGACCACCCTCGTGGCTGATGTGCATACTGATACAAATCAGCCACAGGAGGTTTTGCAAGAGGGGGTAGGTTATGTTGATTTGCTACTGGTCGCTTACAAAGTCCCGGACGGTAGAATCGTCATCGGAGCCGGACCCACTTTAAGCTACTACGAGTTTAAGCAGCCCATCAACAATCGTCTCACCGACGAGCAGTGGAAGCAGATGCTAAGGTCAGGCCAGGCACCGCCCAGAACCGCCTGGACAAGCAGCTTTTACCAGCCATAATCTCTCACCCAGCCTAATTCGAAGTCCTGAATTCTGAGGAATGTTTCCTCTTAATCAGGCATAAACCTTTTTTTCGCTGCTTCGTTTTTACTGTTGATAAACCAAAAATTCCGGCAGCCGGATACAGTCTTGACGAAACGATGCAAAAGGAGGTTTAAAGGTATGAGAAAATGGAGCGTGCTTTTGATGATAGCCCTTGTGGCACTGCTGATTCCGGCATCTGCGGGCACAGCCAATGCCCAGGGAGAACTGACTGTCATTAAATCGGCAGATAAGGACTCAGCCGCTCCCGGTGAAAATGTCACCTACACCTACATTGTCACAAATATAGGCACTGTGACCGTCTATAATGTTACCCTGACTGACGACAAGTTAGGGCAGCTTACGAGTGGAGTCACCCTCGCTCCAGGAGAAAGCGTTACTACCACTACAGTGTATGAGGTTAAACCTGGTGACTTTTGGAGGCTGAAGCCTATCACCAACATAGCTACCATTACAGCCACTGGCCCGGATGGCGAGCAGATTTCGGCAAAAAGCCAGCCAGTCTCTGTTGTGCCCAGCAGGGTCGGCATGTTGAAAGCCTTAATACTTAAGCTCAGCGGCGTGCCTGGCAAGGGCATTGACAAGGCACCTGGCCTGCAGAAGCCATTCAACCCTATTTCTCAGGCTGCTGAACATGCTGGCAAAAAGGAAAAGCCTGAGACACCAGAAGAGCTTCGGATAAGGGAGAGGGCGGAGAATCAAGGCGCAGAGGCGCAACTTCAAATACAGTCGAAGGTGAAGAACCAGGCCGGCACTGGTCAAGTCGTGCAGGGTGAGGCCAAAGCAGTGACTGAGAGAATACGGCTAAAGAAAAACTGGGCTGCAGACAATCAAACGCAGGAGCATCCGTCAATTCAGGTGGATAATCAGGACAAGCCTGCAAAAGGTAAGCCACATAAAAACCCTAAAGCAGGAAACCAGCCTTAAACAAAAAGAATAGGCTCGGATTACTACCCAGTCGGAGAAGCTTCAGGGTGATTTTGCCCAGGTCGCCCTGAAGCTCCTTATCTTTATTGCACAAGCGGTTTCCGTTCTGGGGCTGACTTTATCCTACTTTGTCCTCCCCACTGGCATCACATACAGCGCCGCTTCATCTGGGGACATGCCGATTATTTTGGCTACGGCTGTATCGTCAAAGGCGCCGACTGTCACCAGACCGAGGCCCAGGGCAGTCGCCTGAAGACAGATATTTTGCGCAGCATGCCCCACCTCAATATGTACGTATCTTTCACCCCTGGCACCATACTTGGCAGTTGTCCTTTTGTAAACGGCGGCAATTACGATGTTTATAGCTCCGTTTCTCACGCAACCCTGGCCCAGAGATGCCTGAGCTAGGCTAGTCCGCACATCCCCTTCTTTAATGAGGTTCAGCTTATTCTGTCTGGGGTCGTATTTATAGACGCCTGGTGCCAGATCTTCCACATTCCCAACAGTCACATATAGCTCGAGCGGATAGAGTGCACCGGCCGAAGGTGCCGTCCTGCCTCCCCATGCTGCAGTTATCCCCTGTCCCGCCCAAAGAAGTTTCATGACCTCGTCCTTGGTCAGAGGTGCATCAGCATAGTTCCTGACCGACCTACGCTGGCGCAGCAATTCCTCCAGTGAGGCGGACCTCACCTTGGCTATCTCGGACCTTGTTCTGTCCAGCTCAGTTTTAGCCTCGTTTAACTGTGTCTTAAGCTTGGCTATCTCGGCATTGGCTTTGTCCAGCTCGGTTTTCAGGGTATTACAACCGTCTGAGGCAGGCGCACAACCGGTCATAAGTGACAGGAACACAGCCAGAAATATAAGAATAATTGTGTAAACAGATTTGTTTCTTAACATTACAGTCTACCTCCCTCTGCCCATTTGATGGTTATCCGATTCTAGTTCTTGTGCTTGCCCACCCTCTCCAGGTACTCCTTGTATTCTACCATCTTGACCAGGACCCTGGCTGCTGCTCTTCCTGAAGGGTAGGCATAGTGTGAGCCCTGGAGACGAGGTTGGGTTTCAGCAAAAAATGTGGTAGTAAGCACCGGCTTGTTGTAATTTTCTACCCATTGCTCGGCTAGGGCCACCAGAAAACGGGCGATTGCTTCTTGAGGAGTGGGCGGGTTTCGAATCCCCATCTCACTTAGTAGAGGGGAATCAGGTGGTAGGAAGGCACTGATAAGAGATGGGGCATTCAGTCTACCGGAGGCGAATGCAGAGGCAACAAGTTGGGTCAGCTCATTGACTTCTTCCTCATTGTAGACGCCCATAATCGAAGCTACACTGGCGACAATGGGATGTATAGCTTTGCCAATTTCTGTAGTATCTTTTGAGCTGACTGCCTTGGTGAAGGCTAAGGCAAGCTCACGGAACTGTTCTCGTGAAGGAACCCATGAGGCGACTCCTTCTGTAGACCCTGTATCCGTAGAAAGGAATAGCGAGGCGAAAATAGAAAAACCACCAAACCCCATGAAAATGAGCGCATCAACCTCCTTCACCCTCAGCAACTTTCCTGGAGCCGTCAGAAAGGTGACGAAGTTCCTGTCGCCAGCAGGGTCGACCGGATTACCCCGGCTCCACCGAGGTGGAAAGACCTTGTCAAGGGCAGCAATTACTTTATCGGGCAATTTGACAACGTTTAGATTTTCTGAGGCACAGGCTTCAGCGCAGAGCACGCCATAGCTGCCGCCAGGGGTCAGAATGGCGACATTCCTGCCTCTGGGGAGTGGTTGGGTGACGAATCCTATGGCGACATCGAGCAGTTCCTCCGGGCTCTCAACCCGCGTCACGCCAATGCTTCTGAAAGCTGCCTCGTAGGCCTCGTCAGAGCCTGCCAGTGCGCCGGAGTGCGATGTTATTGCTTTGGCCGCAGCCTCGGTCTTACCTGGTTTCAAAACAATGACCGGTTTCTTCGGTGTCACCCTTTTTACCTTCTCCATGAAGCGGCTACCATCCACCAGGCCCTCGATATATGCCAGAATCACCTTTACCTGAGGGTCCTCACCGAAGTACTCGATGTAGTCTTCGATCTGAATATCAGCAGCACAGCCGCAGCTTACATAGCGATGAAAACCTATGCCTCGCATGTACCCCGATGTGACGACGGCACCACCAACGTTGCCCCCTTGTGATACAAAGGCCAGTGGCCCGTCCTTAACTGGCAGGGGAAACATAAACGCCCTTAATTCGGATGAAGCACTCCAAAAACCCATGCAGTTAGGACCGATAAAGCGGATGCCACCCTTTCTGGCAATTCGTAGGACCTCGTCTTGCAGCCTCTTGCCCTCTGGTCCGGTCTCAGCAAAGCCGGCGGAGATGATGACGGCAGCCTTAACTCCCTTGGCTACACAGTCCTCCATTACCGGTGCAACGCTGGGTGCTGGTATGACAAAGATGGCCAGATCCACTGGCCCCGGTATATCGGTTACGCGCCTATATGCCTTATACCCCAGCACTTCTGTTTCACGGTTGTTCACCGGATAGACCGGCCCGCGGAAGCCGTCCAGCGCGCTGGTAAAGGTAGAATACCCCCACTTGTTCCAGTTGTTCGTTGCGCCGATGACGGCAACAGATTTGGGGTTGAATAATGGCTCCAGTTCCTCAACTATAGTACGGCCCATTTATGTCCCCGGTGAAATTTGGCAATATAACACAAAGGATAGCAGAATACCTGCAGCCGTTCAATATACCTTTTAAGCCATCGATATAAACTTTAGCAGTGATATTACGTTCTATTCTTCAGTGCGGGCTTCAGCCCCAGCGGACAACTTCAAGGGAGGTAGAATTGAACAAACTTGTCAAAATCGCCATGCTCACTGTTCTTATCCTGGTGCTCGTTCTGGTTGCTGGATGTGCTGGCAAAAAGGTGGCAGTACCAACAGCACCCGCGCCGCCGGCTGTGACAAAGGACTACATAACTGGTATGGAACCGGTCGCAGTTCGGGTCGAATCCGGCGCTGTGGGTATAGACCGCAGGGTAATAAAGACCGGTTACATAACCCTCGAGGTGGCTGACATAGCCGCGGCTATGAGCCAGGTGGCTGCGGTGGCAAAAGAGATGACTGGCTATGTAGTTTCCTCCAGTAAGCAGGGATATGGGGATGAAACCCTCGGCAGAATTTCCATCCGGGTACCGGCCGAGCGTTTTGATGAGGCCTTTGACAGGCTGCGCAAGCTGGCTATTAACGTTCCCAAAGAGAGCACTCAGAGCCAGGATATAACCGAAGAATATACTGACTTAAAAGCTCGGCTCCGCAACCTGGAGGCGACGGAAGCGCAATATTTGGAACTGCTGAAAAAGGCCGAAACGGTAGAAGATGCTTTGAAGGTGTATCAGCACCTTTCCATTGTTCGCGGGGAAATCGAGAGGGTTAAAGGTCGCATCCAGTATTTAGAGCGTACCTCGGATATGGCGCTTATTGAGGTGAATCTACAGAAGTCGCAGCCTTTAGGTCAGCCGGGCTGGAGCGCACTAAAAACCCTCAAATCAGCTATCCGTGGCCTTTGTACCTTTGGCAGAGTGCTGGCTGACATGGCTATCTGGCTTGCAATCTTCAGCCCGGTTTGGATTGTCATTCTGGTTGTGGTACTCTATTTCATACGATGGCGCAGGACGAAATTCAGGAGCGGTTTCCATTGATCTGTCAGGCACAAGCTGAAAGGAGGAGACACGGATAGGATAGTTGCCTACTGTGGGATAGTCTGCACTGAATGTCCGGCTTACCAGGCAACCCAGAAAAATGATGATGCCGCCAGAAAAAAAGTAGCTGAAGCCTGGTCTAAACGATACAAAACGACCATAAAGCCAGAAGACATCGATTGCGATGGCTGCCTTCCTCAAGGGAAAAGACACATCGGCTATTGCAGTATCTGCGAGATTAGGAAGTGTGCCCAGAGTAAAGATGTCATAAATTGTGCCTACTGTCCTGACTATGCCTGCGAAAAGCTGATGAAGTTTTTCTCCATGGCACCGCATGCCAAAGCCTCGCTGGAGAAAATCAGGAAAAGCCGCTAGTCTGGTACATTACATTGCCATGTGACTTATCTGTTGATGGGGTTAGGGCGCAGGCACTTAGTAATGAAATTATTCCCGCTGGGATGTGAAAAAAATGACTATCTGGGATAGATATGCCGATTATATCTACAGGGTGGCCACCGGAGACATTAAGCGTAGAATGTTTCTGATGCCGATAGCACTGGTTGTCTTCTTTGGCATCGTAGTTCTTTTCGTTTTTGCCGCATTGTGGCTGGACAAACGGCTTGCCTTTCTCCATTTCGATCCTCCGTTATTGAGCACGGGGCTGGCTTGGGTCATAATGGTTACCGGCTGGTTCATCATGTTCTGGCCGGTCATAGTCTTCTTTCGCGCCAAAGGCACGCCTGTTCCTTTCAATCCACCACCGAAGCTCATCACTAACGGGCCTTATGCCTATATCAGAAATCCTATGCTCCTTGGTCTGTTTATATTTATGCTCGGGCTTGGAGCCATGCTTGGCTCGTTGTCGCTCATCTTCATCTTCACCCCACTTTTCGTAGTGATTAATATCCTTTACATTAAAGCTATCGAAGAAAGGGAGATGGAGAAAAAGTTCGGCAAGGAATACTTAGAATACAAGAAAAGGGTACCTATGTTTATACCCCGGCTGAGAAAAAAGAATGAGGCAAACCGGGCGACCAACTAAACACCTGCATAAATAAAGTCAAATTTTTTCTTGCCCTTAGAATGCCTTCTCAGGAAGTCGAGCATTATCCTTGTGGTTTCCGCCGTGGCATCGCCGAAGAAGCCATGCCATTAGTTTTTCAGACCGACCAGTTCAGCATTTGGTATCCTGGAAATTATAATCTTAGGGTTGTCGGAAGGTATCAGCCTGTCAGCAACGCGAGCTATATCGAGAGTCGGCACCTTGATTTGAGGCAGCCGCTTGTAGGTATCATGGCCCGTGATTGCCTGTGCTTGACAGGCAAATCCATGAATAGGTGTGCAATATTTCGGAGTGATATCCCCACATTCAGCTGGACAGCTTCAGGTTGTTATTGATGAATGCTTGAGTTCATAACCAGGGCGCTGTTTGCCTGGCTCGCTCATGGACTGGCAATTCTGCCCGTGCCGGGTCGAAGAGGAATGCCAGCGCTTCTGCGCTGCGGAAAATCATCTTTGCTTCACCGCAGTGGGTGCACCCCAATATGAGGCTCAGCAACTTGTCCAAATAATTAAAAACGAATTCCTGAGCAATCATGTTGCCCATAGAAACACCAAATACATGTGCCGCATCAACACCGATGGTATCGAGCAATCCCTAACCATCAGCAGCTATCATCTTTATTGTGTAGGGTATATTCGGCTCGCCGCTCCTCCCGTGCCTCTGTTATTGGCAGTGGCCCCCATCGCCCTGGCTCTCATAATAGATGTTGATATCACCGCCTTTTGCGAAAGGCATCTCAGCTCCCTAGTGTTTCGACTATACAAGCATCTACACTATCCACAATACTACATCAGGCAAGTCCTTCAGGTCGGCAGCATCTGTGGTTGCTAGGCTTTAGCCCTGCACCATATAGCATTATGTAGCATTTTGGGCTAATATGTATATCATCTCTTTTTACTATTCACTTTTGATAGTCTGGAAAGTGCCTGAGCATCTGAGGGTAGGCTTTGGTATTAACTTTGCTACCACCTTCCTGGGTAAAAAAGCCGTAGAAATCGGCAAGGATAGAGGGCTGAAGGTAAACATCGCCAGGTGACATTGACCTGCTTCTAAAGGATCAGAATAAAGCATTGAACTACAGGAAGAGATAAGAGCATGTAGTAGCGAAACTTTAGCCTCGCTGACCTCGACCTACTGTACAGGTTGAAAATGACATGATGCAGAGGACTGATGAAACCAATCGAATGGTTGGGCAACAAAATTAAAATCATTGACCAGACACAACTGCCTGCCAAGCTAGTCTTCACCGAGCTTCGCAGCTACACAGAAGTTGTTGTCGCCATCAAGACGCTGAAGGTGCGTGGAGCGCCGGCCATCGGAGTGGCTGCTGCCTATGGCATCGCCCTCGGCGCGCAGAAGATAAAAGCCCGAAATAAGGCTGGGTTTCTCAAAAAGTTGGCTGAAATTTCTGAGGCTTTTGCCACTGCCAGACCCACCGCAGTTAATCTATTCCGTGCCATCGACCGTATGAAAAAGGCAGCGATAATAGCGGATTTTGCCACAATAAAGCAAGCCCTCATCGATGAAGCCAAGGCAATCCACGCCGATGAAGAAGCTGCCACCGAGCGTTTGAGCCGGCTCGGTGCTGAACTT
>CAZJVJ010000005.1:60534-106424 GCA_964549635.1 uncultured Dehalococcoidales bacterium | reverse complement strand
CTCTGTAGTATCTAAGGAGCTTACCGGTAAACCTATTCCGGTCAATTCCCCCATCGAGTTTTCTTAAGAAGTGGTTCTTGGCTACCTTCTGCTGACACAGGAAATTGCCAAGGAGTCCATGTTAGTCTCTTTACAACTTATCTTTGCCATATTTGAACCCCCAGCTTTCTGCTCTAGTAAAGTAGCTTTCAGCTCACCTGAATATTTCTAATAGAAAGTTGCTAAACAGTCTCTTACACACTATTGACTAAGCAATAGTGGGATGCTATAATTTTGCCCCTGTGGAGTTGGTTTTTACTGTGGGGCTGATTCCTCACTATACATCCAAAGCGTTTTTTAAGAATGCCGGATTAAGCGGCTCAGATCATCCCAAAACTTTTAGAACGCACAGACTTACACGACTAATCATCAAACAAGGAGGCACAAATGCGAAAAGTAGCCATCATTGGAGTGGGGCATACCAGCTTTAGAAGCATCTCACCGGACGTATCCTACAAAGAACTCATGTATGAAGCAGCAGTGAAGGCTTACGAGGAGGCTGGAGTCTGCCCCAGAAACGACATCGACTGTTTTGTGGACGCACAAGAGGACTTCGAGGCAGGAAGAGCCATTTCTCACATCCAAATTCCTGACCAATTAGGAGCGGTGCTAAAGCCAAGTGAAACAGTATGCGGCGACAGTTTGTTGGCCTTAATAATTGGTTATATGCATATACTAACAGGCGAGCGCCATATTGTCGCCGTAGAAGCTTACAGTAAGACCTCGAATATGCTTACTCCCTATTGGCTAGCCGCTTTTGCTATGGACCCGATATATAACCGCCCCTTGAGACAGAACCCCTATTTTATCGCCGGGATGGAAATGAATCGTTACATGTACGAATCAGCCACCACTAGAGAGCAATGTGCCATGGTCAGCGTAAAGAACAAGGCAAATGGCCTTGACAATCCTATAGCAGTTTATGGAGATCGGATAACAGTCGACGATGTCCTAAATTCAGAGATGGTATTCTACCCTCTGAACCAACTGGATATAAGCTCACCAGCTGATGGGTGCATTGTTATGGTACTCGCTTCTGAAGAACGGGCTAAAGCACTGTCAAAAAAGCCGATCTGGATAAAAGGAGTTGGCTGGGCAACAGATACCCACAGTCTACAGACAAGAGATTGGGGAAGCGCCGTTTCGACTCAAATAGCAGCAAAAATGGCCTATAAGCAGGCTAACATAACGTGTCCCAGAAAACAGATAGATTTCGCAGAAATTGATGACTGCTTTTCATATAAAGAACTTCAGCACATGGAAGCATTAAACCTTTGTTCTCCAGGCGAGGCTGGCAAATTAACAGTGGAAGGAGTTACTCAAAGAGACGGCGAGTTGCCTATAAATGTTTCAGGTGGTAGCCTTGGAGTCGGTCGTTTAGTAGAGGCTACAGGACTGCAAAAGGCTCTTGAGGTGGTAATACAGCTACGGGGCGAAGCTGGCAAAAGACAATTAGCTAAAGCGAATGTGGGATTAGCTCACGCATGGCGCGGCATTCCGCACACCAGCAGCGCTGTAGTAATTCTTAGTAACGAAGATTAAAAAGGAGTTAAAGGAGATAAAAATGGGTATGAGAAGAGTAGCTATTGTCGGAGCTGGAATGACCAAGTTTGTTAATCAAGCTCAGGAGACAAGTCAAGAGCTTGCCTGGAAAGCAGCCAAGACAGCCCTCGATTCCTGTGGGCTAACTTTGAACGATATAGACTGTGTAGCCTTAGGTAGTGCTCCTGATGCCTTTGATGGTGTTCATCAGAAAGGCGAGTATTTATCTCCAGGTGCTGGCGGCTGGCGAAAACCCATTTTCAGGTGCTTCTTAGGAGGTGCAACTGGAGTTTTCACTGCAATTCAAGGTTGGTATCACATAGCCTCCGGTTTATTTGACACATGTTTGGTGGTGACTGAAGAAAAGATGTCCCCTTGCAAACCGCACCCTCAAGCAGCTTTTACCTGGTGCTGGGACCGATTTACGGAGACACCACTTCAGGTGAATCTGGTCTGGACATTCGCTATGGAGATGGCACGTTACATGCACATGCACGGAATTACCGAACGGGAAATTGCCTTGGTGGCAGTTAAGAATAAGAGAAATGCACTAGACCATCCCTGTGCTCAACTGGCAGCAGACCTGACAGTAGAAGACGTTCTGAATTCTGAGGTAATGGCTTGGCCTGTAAAACGGCTGGATATTAGTGCCACAAGTGATGGCGCGGCAGCATGGGTTATGGCCTCAGAGAATGTAGCCAAAAGAATTACCGATAAGCCGGTCTGGGTCGAGGGTGTAGGCTGGAGCGAAGACTCTATGCATATGCCTAACCGTGACCTTTACTATCCAAAGTATGTTGAGGCCTCCGCACGAATGGCTTATGCCATGGCGGGAATTAAGGAGCCGCGAAAGGAAATAAACATCATTGAGCCTTATGATCCCTTTGATTATAAAGAGCTTCACCACATCGAAGGTCTGCTTATTTGTGATAAAGGTGAAGCCCCCAAGCTTCTTGTTGACGGTGTGTTTAACCGCGATGGGGATCTACCCTCTTGTCCTTCTGGTGGCTTATTGGGAGTAGGTAATCCTATCGCTGCAGCAGCAGGCATGAAGGTGTGCGAGCTGTTCTGGCAATTGCGTGGTGAAGCGGGAAAAAGACAGGTCCCGGGTAAACCGAGGCGAGGGCTGGCTCAAGCGTGGGGTGACTGGATGCAAGTAAGCACAGTAATAATTTTGGGAATTTAAGGAGGAGAAAAATGATCAAGAAAACAATGGCATTCCAAACAACGACCGCCATTAAACACGATGTCGATATCAAGAACGGTAATGTTCTCGCTACTACATGGCACCCCAACCTAAAATACGCTTGGGACAGTGGTATAGCATACGGACGGTACTTCCTAGAACTGAAAAAGGGAAGACTAATCGGGTCAGAATGCAAAAAATGCCACCGCATAGTCGTACCACCGCGCATCTCTTGCGAATGGTGTTTCAGACCAATGGATGGTTGGGTATACTTAAAAGATACCGGAACCGTTAACACGTTTTCCATAGCTTACATTGACTGGAAGGCAGACAGAGTCAAAGAGCCTTTCTTGCCTGCGGTAATCGAAATTGATGGTACAACCCGCATAGAGACCATGGGGATGGGCATTTTGCACTTGTTGGGCGAAGTTGACCCGAAAGATGTGAAAATTGGCATGAGAGTAAAAGCAGTGTGGAAACCACCTAAAGAGCGTACAGGGGATATAACTGACATCAAATACTTCAAACCATTAAAGGAGGGAAGGTAAGATGCCGTTAGAGAAGGTTTCCCAAATAGACCAAACTAAACCGATACGGAATGAACTACCTTTGTGGTACTTATACACAGCGGGCATTGCCGGAGAAAGATTTTTCCGTGAAATTAAGGACAATGGAAAGCTCTTTGCAACAAAGTGCCCAAAATGCAACCTCGTTTATCTTCCACCGAGTCTATTCTGCGAACGCTGCTTTAGTCAGATGGAAGACTGGTTAGCGGTAAAGAACCAAGGCACTGTACATACTTACACTATCAGCTACATAGATTTAGATGGTGCAAAATTAGACAAGCCAGTCATTTTAGCTTTCGTTCAATTTGATGGTATACACGGCGGACTAGTTCACTTTTTGGATGAGATTAAGCCAGAAAAAGTAAAAATAGGTATACCAGTGGAAGCAGTATTTAAGCCTAAAGCAGAACGAACTGGCTCTATCCTAGATATAAAGTACTTCAAGCCCTGCTAGTGGTCACCGCTTGCATTTTCCACGTTGAACCGAACATATTAATAAGAAGACCGAGCCAACGGTTAAATCTTGAGTACGCTAATCAAAAAACTTTTCTATGGGCTTCTAAGAAGAGGAATAGCCGTTTAGTGGTATAGTTAATCATGCGGTTGCTAACAACAAAGATAACGACCACAACACATTCTTAATTATAATTTTCATTCGCGGGTCAGGGGGTCTATGCCAGGGATTATAGCTTGTGGGGCTTACATACCGCTTTGGCGCCTGAGTCGGGATGCTATGGCTGCTGCCTGGGGCAGACCATCTTTAGGTGGCGAACGAAGCGTGGCCAATAACGATGAGGATACAGTCACAATGGCAGTAGAGGCAGTCCTCGATTGTCTCGCTGGGGTGGACCGCCAAAGTATCGATGGATTATACTTCGCCTCTACTACACCACCCTTCCGCGAGAAGCAATGTGCCAGTCTGGTAGCTGCCGCCGCCGATTTGGGATCAGACATCCTGACTGCCGACTTTGGCAATAGCCTCCGAGCCGGGACAAACGCTCTACGGGCAGCACTAGACGCGGTTAATAGCGGCTCAGCACAAAACATAATCGTCACGGCCTCCGACTGCCGCCTGGCTTATCCCCGCTCAGATTACGAGCAGACATTCGGTGATGGGGCAGCAGCCCTGCTCATAAGCAAAAACAGCAAGCCAATAGCCGAAATAAAATCGAGTTACTCCATATCCAACGAGATGTATGATGTGTGGCGGCTGGATAAGGACACTTTCGTTCAATCCTGGGAAGACCGTTTTATTACGGAGCACGGCTATATTGAAAACACGGCCAAAGCGATCTCAGCGTTAATGAAAAAGGAGAGTGTCTCACCGCAGAACATCAACAAAGCAGTATTGTATGCGCCTAACACCAGAGCGCAACAGCAACTTGCCAGACAGCTAGGTCTTGACCCGAAATCACATCTACAAGATTTGCTGACAGGTAACTTAGGTATATGTGGTTGCGCTCATGCACTGATAATACTGGTAGCAGCACTAGAAGAGGCGACAGGTGGAGATACGCTCCTGCTGGCAAGCTATGGTGACGGCAGCGATGCTTTTCTCTTAGAGGTTACCAAGGAACCAGACAGGAGGCAAAATACAAGACGAGGAGTAAAAGGTTACTTAGCTTCAAAAAGACCTCTGCCTAGCTATGAACGATACCTAAGTTATCGAGGAATACTGGAGCCACAGCCAGGTGAACCTTTCCGTCTGTTCCCTTCAGCCAGTGTTAGCTGGCGCGAACGCAGTTCGTCCATTCGCTTCCACGGCAGCAAATGTAAGAATTGCGGCCTTGTCACCTATCCTATACAAAGGGTTTGCTACAGGTGCCAGGCTAAAGATAAATACGAAGAGGTAAGACTATCAGATAAGAAGGGTAAGGTCTACACATTCTCCCTCGACAACTTAGCCGGTAGAAGCGACGACCCTGTAATCCCACAAATAGTGATGGAATCGGAACTGGACAACGCCAGAATATACTGTATGATGACCGACTGTGACCCAAGGGAAATCAGAATTGGCATGCCTGTAGAAATGACATTCAGGAGAATTTACGAGGGCGCGGGTATGTATAACTACTTCTGGAAATGCCGACCGATAAGATGAGGGGGACGAAGGATGGAAAGCATAAAAGACAAGGTCGCCATAATCGGTATGGGCTGCACCAGATTCGGCGAACGCTGGGATTCAGGCATAGATGACCTGGCTATAGAGGCCACTTATGAAGCCTATGAAGACGCCGGTATTGACCCCAAAGATATTCAGGCATGCTGGTTCGGTATGGTAACTGCCCCAATGATAGGCATAGGGGCTACGCACGCAGCCAACCCACTGAAACTGCGCATCCCCATGACCCGGGTGGAAAACTGGTGTGCTACAGGCCATGAAACCTTAAGGAACGCATGTTTTGGTGTCGCCTCCGGGATGTATGACATCGTGCTTGCCCTCGGAGTGGAAAAATTGAAGGATACTGGTTTTCCTGGTCTTGGCACCGGCCGTGGCATGGGACCGGTCTTGGAAGCACGCCGTACTTCACCGGGCACCTTTGCCCTCATCGCTACCAGATACTTTTATATCTATGGACTGAGTCCTGAAGAGGGTAAGGCAACCATCGGCAAAATCGCGGTTAAAAACCATTATAACGGCAGTATGACGCCTAAGGCTCACTTCCGCAATAAGATAACTCTAGAACAAGTGTTAAATGCCCCCATCATCGCCTGGCCATTGGGACTCTTCGACTGCTGTGGCAACAGCGATGGTGCCGCAGCAGCCATTCTAGTTCCAGCTAAGCAAGCCAAAAATTTCAGAGCTGACCCGGTGTATATTAAAGGACTAGGGCAATCATTCGATCCCCTGCTGCCACATACACGCCCTCAATTTGACTGGCTAACCTGGGACTCTTTGCGCGACTCCTCACGTCAGGCCTATGAGCAAGCCGGTATTAAGAACCCCCGGGATGAGCTTGATATAGCCGAAGTCCACGACTGCTTTACCATCACCGAGCTTATTATTTATGAGAACTTCGGCTTCAGTACCCAAGGCAAAGCCAAAGAGGATATTGATGCCGGTTCCTTTGAACTCTCTGGCGACCTTCCAGTGAACACTGATGGTGGCTTGAAGTGCTTCGGACATCCGATAGCGGCCAGCGGCCTCAGAATGACCTATGAAGTCTACAAACAAATACAGGGCAAAGCACAACTGCCAGAGCGACAACTAAAAGATGTGAAGCTGGGCTTGTCACATACCTTCGGTGGCCCACCTCAAGTAAGTGCCGTAGCGATCTTGGGCAGAGAACTGGGGTAGAGAAGATGCTTTAGCCCTGTAGCAGGCATACCCGGCCATAAAACACCACGATTACCAAAAGTAAAGCTTTTTAACCAATTTCGGGAGGTAAGGCATGGCTAAATACTGGGAAGACTATCAGGTAGGAGAAAAATTCGTAACCCCCGGCAGGACTGTTAGCGAGGGCATGATAAACATAATAGTCGGTCTGGCTGGCTTCACACTCCCCATCTTCTGGGACGAAGAAGAGGCTAAAAAGACCGCCTTCGGGACAAGGATTGCGCCAGGGAGACTGACTTTACTCATTATGGGTGGACTTGAAGAACAATCCGGATTCTGGGATGAAAAGACGATGGTTGCTTTAGTTGGTATAGACAAGGTGAAAATAACAAGCCCACTAAGAGCTGGGGATACTTTGAGAGTTCACGGTGAGGTTATTGACAAGAGGGAGACCAGAAACCCGGAGAGGGGCATCGTAATCCACCGTAGCACGTGCCAAAACCAGAGAGGCGAGACGGTTGCCGAAACAGAAACAACACACCTGGTGAAAAAAAGACAAAAAATCGGCTGAATAAGTTGGCTCGCCGAAAACCTGAGAGCAATGACTTTTTGGGACAGGGATTATTGGCTAATAAGACCTGCTTTTGCGCTCGTATCTAAGCCAGCTGACCATGCTCAAAGAAGGACTATACTGCGCCACTAATTAGACTCAGTAAGCTCACTTCAGAACACCAAATACTCTTTTTGGCTGCCAAAGACACGGCGGAGCACATCACACATCTCACCCAGGGTGGCATAAGCCTCCACACACTGGATGAATGCTGGCATCGTATTGTTTCTGCTTCGAGCTACTTCCTCCAGCCTCTCAAGTGCTTTTTTTACTCTAGCATTGTCTCGTTCTCTTTTTACCCGATTTAGACGCTCCACTTGCTTTCTCTCTTGCTCCACATCAACTCGAAGCAACTTTTCCACCTTGGGATATGGTGAGATAAACCTGTTAACACCAACTACAATCCTCTTGCCGTCCTCAACCTCTTTCTGGTGAAGATAGGAGCTCTCCTGAATCTCTCTTTGCTGAAATCCTTGTTCAATCGCAGCTACCGCACCACCCAGACTATCGATTTTAGCAATATACCTTTCAGCCTCTTTCTCTAACCTATCAGTGAGGTTCTCTACGAAATAGGAGCCACCAAGCGGGTCAACAACATCAGCAACACCGCTTTCAAAAGCCAATATCTGTTGAATACGCAATGCCAGCTGCACTGACTCCTCGGTAGGTAGACACACAGCTTCATCATAACAAGAGACAGCCAGAGACTGGACGCCACCGAGTACCGCAGCCAACGCCTGGTAAGTAGCCCTGACGATGTTATTCATCGGCTGCTGAGCAGTTAATGTTGAACCACCGGTCTGTATGTGAGTACGAAACATCCAGCTACGCGGGTCTCTAGCCTTGAACCTCTCTCTCATTATCTTAGCCCACATCCTTCGGGCCGCCCTCAGTTTGGCAATTTCCTCGAAAAAGTTGTTATTGGTCTGAAATATCCATGAGATCCTGCCAGCGAAGTCATCTACATTCAGTCCAGCATTGATAGCTGCTTCAACATAGGCTATGCCATTTGCTAAAGCAAAAGCAATTTCTTGAGCGGCAGTAGCACCGGCCTCCCTGATGTGATAACCTCCTATGCTAATACTATTCCATCGGGGAAGGTGCTCACTGCAATACCCAAAAATATCTGCCGTCAGCCGCATCGAAGGACGAGGCGGGAAAATATATGTCCCACGCGCAATATACTCCTTCAAAATATCATTTTGCGTTGTCCCTTCTAGGTTAGCTGGATTAACGCCCTGTCTTTTGGCCACCGCGATGTACATGGCAAGAAGAATCGGTGCGGTGGCATTAATGGTCATCGAGGTGCTTATTTTGTCCAGAGAGATGTTGCTAAACAGGACTTCCATATCTTCAAGGGTATCTATGGCCACACCAAGCCGCCCGACCTCGCCTTTAGCTAACGGGTGGTCAGAGTCGTAACCCATCTGGGTAGGCAAATCAAACGCAACACTTAAGCCTGTCTGGCCCTGCTCCAAGAGATACCGATAACGACGGTTAGACTCCTCAGCAGTACCATAACCGGCATACTGACGCATTGTCCATATCCTACCCCGGTACATCGTCGGCTGAATGCCACGGGTAAACGGATACTCCCCGGGATAACCAAGAGAGGCGCTGTAGTCAAAATATCTAAGGTCTTCAGGCGTGTAAACAACATCAATTGTAAGCCCTGAGGTAGTTTCAAACCTTTCTCTTCTTTCGGGAAAGCGCTTTACTGTTGAAGCTAGAGTAGTTTCTTGCCACTCACGCTTACTCTTGCTACTCATTACCGTTCATCACTTTGACATCGCATATTGATGGATAATGTTCTTTTAGACTGTAAATCATTCGCTTTGCCGCATAGAAGATAGCATGGCTGCATTAAGTTCCCGCTGGTCAAGAGGCGGTACCGGCGCATCCTTTCTAAGTTCCAGTCTCAACGCCTCTGTAGGACATACCGAAATACAGAGCCCACATCCTATACAGCGCTTTACATCTGGTACTACCACAGCACCCTCTAAAGTAAGCGCATCCATCTGGCACCTATCTATACAGGTTCTGCAACCACTACAGTCATCTTCACTAACAGCTATGATGAAGCTTGAGACCGCCCCCATGGGTATAATACCTCTCTTGAGGCTTTGAATAATACCACAGTGGCAAGCACAGCAATTACATATAAAGTTGATGTACTTGCTGGTGTTGCTGGAGCAGTGTATAAGTCCAGCCTCCTCAGAGCGATTAAGCACTTTGAGTGCTTCCTCCCTCGACACTAATCTGGCAAAGCCTCTTTCGGCGACGTACTTCGCTTGAGGACCAAAAGCCATACACACGTCCTTCGGCTTATCACAGGGATTTCCCACCAGTTCCCCATGATGACGGCAATAGCAAACGCCAACTGCTATATAATCAGATTTTGCAATATATTGAGACACCCTGTCATACGGATGAACCATAACATCTGTCGGTATGTCCTCCTCTACCGGGATTACCCTTGCAAAGGGAAACACTGCACGACTGCCTAAGGTTTCCACTCGACAGTCTGTCACTGCCTTCCTGACTAAGACGAAATAATCATCGAAAAGACGTGCCAGCCTTTTGGTGCGTTCACTCACTTCACCACTCAAAAACTGCATCTCAAAGATACCAGGGACAAGCGGCATTAGTGTATATAACCTGACATCCTCACGGTCAACTGTGAAAACAATGCCTTTATCAGCCATCCTCTCCAGAACGTTTTTCACCACCCCTGGATCATCACCCACTACCTCCTTAGCAAATGTTTCAGCAATGAAGGGAGTAATGGGCATCTTGATTGCCAACGCCGCCTCCTCAGGAGTAAAAAGCTCCTTCAGCAAGGCAAAAAATTCCGGGCACTTTATAGCAGGCACTGCCCCACCCCTAATCTCCAGTGCATCAGCAAGTTTCTCATAGACCGCTTGAGTCATAAGAACAACTCCTTCGTTCGTTGTTATTACTCAATCTCAATGTCCTTCACTCGAAGCTCAGTGCCACTAATAGTTTGTATATCGTCGTTCCTACATTTCGGACAGACATAACAATAATCTTTGACCGCAAATGTCTCGTCGCATTGTCGACATTTTCCTAATAAAGGTGTTATCTCCAAATGGAGATATGCCCGGCAAGCGATGGTATTCTCCGCCATAAGACCAAAGCTACAAATAAGTTGTGCCGGTATAATTGCTCTGAGTTCCCCCGCCACCACATTAACCCTGGTAATCCTTTTGGCGCCCGCCTTCTCTGCTGCTGCAACAGCAATATTGACTATATTTTGGGCGATAGCCATCTCATGCATGTGTTTTGGTCCCAAATTTGTTATGGTAGCGCCTGATAATCCAATCTATCCATTCGGACACTCCCTGTCCTGTAGTGCAGGAGATATCTATAATTTCCAAGCCTGGATGGACTTTTTTCGCGTTTGCCTTCGCCTCCTCCAGATTGAAATTGGTATAGTTCAGCAAATCGACCTTGTTGATAAGCAACAACGTTGATTCACGAAACATCAGCGGATATTTAAGCGGCTTCTCGTCCCCTTCTGTTACACTTAGTATCATTACCTTGTAGTCCTCACCCAGCTTAAACCCAGCAGGGCAAACAAGATTACCCACGTTTTCGATAATTAAAACGTCGACCTGGCTCAGGTCAAAATGAGATAATGCAGAGGCAATCATATTGGCGTCGAGATGACAGGCAGAACCAGTAGTAAGTTGTACTACAGGAAGTTGATACTTTTGCAATCGTTCTGCATCACGAGTGGTCTCGATGTCGCCAGCAATTACACCCATGCGCAGTATCCCCTTTAATGCCTCAGCGGTCTTCTCCAGCAAGGTCGTTTTTCCCGCTCCCGGAGAACTCATAAGATTGAGCACTAAGTTCCTATGTCTCTTAAAGATAGCGCTGTTCGCTGCGGCAATACGGTCGTTCGCTTCAAGGACATCGGTCATTACATTGATTTTCATTTGTGACATCACCTAATTCAGGTTTCAGAATACTCGTAGAAACCTCGACCTGTTTTCCTTCCCAATTCACCAGCCTTAACCTTCATTATGAGACATCTGGGTGGTTTAAACTGGTCCCTCATCAACTCACGGTAATGAGTGCTGGTACTAGCCAAAGCAACATCCATACCAACCTTATCGCGCAACTCAAAAGGTCCCATCCTGAAATTATAGGCTGTTTTCAAAGCTATATCTATATCTTTCGGCTCAGCGATCCCCTCATCGTACATGTACAGGCTTTCGTTATACCAGATTTGTAGGAGCCTGTTGACAATAAATCCTGGTGAATCCTTGCATACTCCGGGCTCCTTGCCTAGCTTCTTACACAAATCTACCAGCGTATTCAGCGTATCCTCTGATGTCTTAACATGAACAATAACCTCTATCCCCCGCATAAGCTGTGGCGGGTTGAACCAATGCATACCGATAAATTTTTGAGGGCGTTTAGTTGCCATCGCCATCTCAGTGATAGACTGAGCCGATGTATTGGAAGCAAATATGGTATGCGCAGGGCATATCTCGTCTAACTCCCTGAAGACATCCTTTTTAATATTAATATCTTCAACAATAGCCTCGATGATTATGTCAACATCTTTGGCTGCTTCTTTCAAATCAGTCATGCCCTTTATTCGGCCCAAAAAAGCATCTGCTTCGTCTTGCGTCAACTTCTTACGCTCGACACCGCCTGCGAGGAACTTTCGAATCTTATTAATCCCAGCCTGCACAAGTTCGTCATTAATATCCCTTAAATTGACCTGATATCCAGCCTGAGCGCAAACCTGTGCTATGCCATGTCCCATAACCCCAGCCCCTAGAACACAAATCTTCCTGATTTCCATTTCTTACGCCTCCGAAACTTCAATTTACTCGCCTTTAAATTTCGGCTGTCGTTTCTCCAAAAAAGCTGCTATACCCTCACTGTGATCCTCGGTAGCAAAGCAAAGGCTGAAGGTACTTTTCTCATAAGCCAGGCCATCAGGTAGATTAGAGTACATCCCTTTATTAATCACTTTCTTAAGCAGCCTTATAATCAGTGGACTCTTGCTAGCTATAATTTCAGCCAGCTCCATCACCGTCGCCTCCAATTTATCCTGCGGCACCACCTTATCAACCAGACCAATTCTTTCAGCCTCAGCAGCATCAATTATTTTGCCCGTATAGAGCAATTCCTTAGCTCTCCCCCAGCCTACAAGCCGCGGCAGCCGTTGAGTGCCACCACCGCCAGGGAAAAGACCAATGTTGATCTCCGGCTGACCAAACTTGGCATTGTCAGAAGCGATCCTTATATCACAGCACATAGCTATTTCACAGCCACCACCAAGGCAAAACCCATTGATCATAGCTATAACAGGAACACGGAGATTCTCTATATCTGTATAAAGCTGCTGACCCAAAGTGGATGCCCTAGCTTCACAGCTTATCGGAGTCATCTCCCTAAGCTCCGTTATGTCTGCCCCGCCTATGAACGCTTTATCCCCAGCACCAGTGATAATAGCCACTCTGATGTTTTCGTCTTCCTCAATATCCTTAAGCACCTGTCGTAGTTCCAACCTTACCCCTTGATTTAGAGCATTTCTCTTATCGGGCCTGTTGACGGTAATCCTGGCTATGCACCTTTCCTTGCTGTAAATTATGCTCGTAAACTCCATCCTTTGCCTCCCTATAGATTATTTATCGTAGACGTAAAACCCGCGCCCTGTTTTCTTTCCCAACCAACCAGCATCTACCATCTTCCTAAGTAAAAAATTTGGCACATATTTAGGCCCAAGCTGTTTCGACAGAGACTCCAAGATTTCCACAATTCTGTCCACTCCTACAGTATCAGCAAATTCAAACGGGCCCATAGGCCAATTCACACAGACCTTCATCATCCTGTCAATATCATCACGGCTCGCCAGTTTTGACGAGTACATAACAGCAGCTTCATTGACTACAGAGGCAATTACTCTATCTAGTATAAAACCTGGTGTTTCCTCAAGTTCGGCATAGGAAACACCGATCTTCCCCAATAAATCCTTGGCTATTTGAACAGTATCCTCAGACGTTTGCAGTCCTTTGACTATCTGAACCAAATATTTTTCTTCGAACGGGTTTTTGGTGAAATTGAGGCCAATGACCTTTGCAGGCCTCTTAGTAGCTGCTGCCAGTTTTGTAACCCAGGGATTACTCGTTGTAGTCGCTAGGATTGCTTCCTTTAGACATTTAGCATCACAATTCACGAACACCTCATTCTTTATGGTTATCTCCTCCGGAGTAACTTCCAAAACCAAATCAGCATTCGAGACCCGTTTAGCGTAATTTCCACTTAGACTGGAAAGAATGACCTTAAAGTCAGCCTTTGTAAGGAGTATCTGGAGTTGTACCGCTAATTCACCGTCACCGACAATGCCAACCGTACTTATAGCCATCTTTGCCCTCCTCACCGAACATCTAGAATAGGGCAGTAAAGGTCCAGTGTCAAGTTAAAATTTAAAATCAGCTCTACTGTCTTTCCTTTAAGGCCTGAGTTATTATGAAATCGTACCCTGGATAAATTGGCGAATATAGTTATTAACGAGTACCGGTTTCTCGTGGATAACCCAGTGCGAACCGTCAGGGATGCGCTTGACTGTTAGATTGGGTACATATTTCTCAAGGCCATCAAGGTTACCAGTGAGCAAAAAACGGTCCTTCTCACCCCAAATTACCAGCGTGGGCACATTAACAATGGCTGGCGAAGGATCGATAAGCAAATCGTTTATGGCCTGGTCACTCTCCCCAGTAAATGGGCCAAGGCTTGCTGCCCTATAATAATTCAAGCCTCCAGTAAGTGCACCTGGCTGTGACCAGGCCTCAATATATGCCATACAGTCTTGCTCAGTAAAGTACCCCTGCTTAAGACCATCTGAAAGTACAGTATCAACAAGCAGTTTGTAATTGTCTCGAGATAGTATCTCCTCAGCCTGTGCTGTGCGATGCACCAAGATATACTGGCTAGCTTTCTGCTGAGCTGGATTGTCACGCAGTTCACGTATAAATGTAACCGGATGTGGTGCATTAATAATGATAAGCTTTTCCAGATAGTTTGAATGACGCATCGCGAATGCCCAAGCCACACCACCGCCCCAATCATGACCAACCAGAATGAATTTCTTATGTCCCAGATGATCAACAAGAGCACGCACGTCCTCAATTAAATGCTTCATCCTGTATTGCTCGATATCGGCAGGTTTTGATGACAGATTGTACCCACGCATATCCGGGGCAACAGTTTGATAATCCTTCCCGAACTCGACGAGCTGATTCTTCCACGCGTACCAGAACTCAGGAAATCCATGGAGAAATACTATCAGCCTACCCCTGCCTGCAGTGACATAGTGCAACTGGATATTATTGACGTCAACATACTTGTGTTCGAACATCTTCTGCTAACCTCAAAAATTAATATTTCTCACTCTCGCAGCATAACTCAAATTGCCGACTGCAATATGTTGCACTCATTAACAAAAACAAATGTCCAGCTTTTTGATAAAATTAGCACTGCGTTGAGCAACATGTCAAAGACGAGAGACGAATTAGAATCAGAAGGTTGGAAACTAGCCTCAATCACCGGTGGCAACCATCTCAAGAGGATTCTAAATATGTACCAAGAGCTCGGAATTGAGGCCTATCTAGTAGAAGTCAGACCTGACGAGTGTGGCCAGTGCACAGAATGTTTTACTGCTGGTAACGAGACTATTTACGCAATTTACACCAGACAGCAACGCACCTGACAAACGTCAGACCCGTAGCAAGATCCTCTTTGTCTTCTTCTATCAGCTCAGTATTCACAATTTTACTTCTGGGAACTTGTCTTCTTTAGAAACTCCTCAACCTTGGCTACCAGGTCTTTAGGTTTAATAGGTTTCATAATATACTCGGAAACTTCGAAGGGAAACGGCTGCCCCAGCGATTCAGAAAAGCTAGTCAGCGCCAGAACAGGAATCTTAGCCAGGGTCGGATCCTTTCGAAACTGGTCTGCAAAAATGAATCCGTCCGCCACCGGCATCAGTATGTCCAAAACAACCAAATCTGGTTTTTCTTTCCTCGCCTTCTCCAGCCCTTCCTGTCCATTGTAGGCCACGATCACCTCGTAAGCCTTACTTTCCAAAGCCCCTCTCATTACCGCCACGAGGTCAACATCATCATCAACAAGTAAGATTTTCGGTCTCTGTGGCATGTTTAGTACCTCCTTAGTTAATTTTTTTTCTTTACTTTAAGGCTTAATTGCTTGATTAACCAGCTTGAGCAACCACTTGTCTTTTGGGCAACGTAAATGTAAACCTGCTTCCCTTTCCTGTTTCAGGGCAGGGACTTTCAGCCCAAATTTTACCACCATGAGCTTCCACTATCCTTTTAGAAATGGATAGGCCCAACCCAGTCCCCTTCACACCAACATTACTACCCCGGAAAAAATCTTCAAACAACCGAGGTAAATCCTCTGGTGAAATGCCAATCCCCGTGTCCATTACTTCAACTTTAACTTCACTGTCACCATCCGTCACTCTGACCACTACCGAGCCCTCGCGAGTATAATTGATGGCGTTACTTGTTAGATTCGTTATCACCTGCTGCAGCCGACGGCCTGCTCCGTAGATCTTGGGCGAACTTAGGGGTAATTCGACCTTCAACTCTAGCCCTTTCTGCCTTGCCACGCTCTCCAAACCTTCGGTAGCTTGCCTAACCACGTCATTGAAAGAAATCTCCCTCATCTCACGGTTAATCTGACCAGCTTCGATACGAGGTATGTCTAACAAGTCAGTAATCAGCGTCAAAAGTCCATCAATTCTCCTTATGCCCCTCTGCATTAGATCTCTCTGTCCATCAGTAATAGGACCGGTATACCCATCCACTATATATGACAACAAGCTTTGGGTCGCCACCAAGGGAGATTGAAGGTCGTGGGCAACAACACTAAGAAACCGGACAAAGCGGCGCCTCTCGTCTACTAGTTTGACTACTTCGGCGGAAATCTGTTCTAACTCTTTCGTTTTTTGTTCCAAAAGCTGGTCTCTTAATTTTACCACCTCATGCTGCCTCCTCCGCAACTCACCCACAATAGCAGTGGTAACATAAGTAGAGGAGTAAGCTAACGTTACCAATGCAACCAAAACTCCAGCAATGTAACCAGCATCTCTATACAGATATGGGTGCACAAACCCCGTAAGATTTGTGTGCGGTATTATCCAGGCATACTCCAAAAGAACCAGCGTAATAACCATTCCCATTGCTATGGTAGTCAGCTCATATGCTCGCCTCCTGGGCAGAAAAATACCAGCCGCAGTAGTATGGATTATGTACAGAAACAAAAATGGGTTTTCTATTCCACCAGTAAAATGTAGGAGGAAAGTGAGCATTATCAGGTCTAGAATTATCTGGGTATTGCCATATCTCACAGCTCTACTGATAACTAATTCAGGTTTTTGCGCTCTCAGATTATAAGTCAACCATAGAAATACCAAATTATAAAAAGCGATAACTGCGCAGACTATATATACTTGTGTTGTGGGGATATAAATACCAAATACCTTTGTTGCTACCAGCGTAGCAAAAATGATGGCTGCAACAGCAAGCCACCTCATATTGACATAAACCGTGAGGCGCAGGATCAAAGCTCTTTGCGCGGGAGTGAAATCCGTAGTTTTGACTTCCTCAAATGACACCATGGATAACTTAAGAACCTCACCTACATTGCACTTAATTCCCTAAACCCGCTTGAAGTAGTCTTTTTGTAAAAACGCAAGACCTGGCACAGTTATCTAACCTGGTCGTACCTAACAAAGCGTAAAAACTTTGTATTCCCTGCGGAGCACAACCAATCCAGTTCTACACGCCTTTCAAAGCCAGATGATAACCCTAAACCAGGTCTAGTGCAACGTTTCAGCAGTCTGAATTACGGTCTTTGTAAAGTTCGTATCAAGTTGCCGTTGCAATCTCTTATGTTCACTATCAATGGCATTCCGCCAGGCATAGCGTGAGTTGCACAGGCCAAACAGGGGTCATAAGCCCTAAAAGCCATCTCTACAACATTAAGTAAACCTTCCCGTACTTCTGTACCCTTGACAAATTCCATAGCCGCCTTTTTGACAGATAAACATATTGGGGCAGCATTGTGTTGTGTCGCCACTATAAGGTTCACTTTCGTAGTTTTACCTTCAGCGTCAGCCTCATAATGATGGATTAACGTTCCTCGCGCTGCTTCGACGCACCCGATACCCACTTTGTTCAACTTAAGGTCCATATTACGTATGTCTTTGCTGGTAAGAAGCGGGTCGTTAGCAATCCTCTGCATATGCTCGGCGGCCTGGAGCGCTTCAATCAATCGTGCCCAGTGATAGGCTAGAGTATGATGACTGGGCTTGCCCCCCAATATATCAAACATCGCCTCATACTCCCTCTGCGCCAGTGGGGTTAACATACTATCAGCTGCATTTAACCTGGCAAGAGGACCTACTCGATATAATGAGGTCGTCTTGTCATCGTTCAAGCCATTCCACCCTACTTTTCGCAGGTGAGTTAGCCTTATATACGTCCAGGGCTCAACCCACTCGCCTATATAGTCGATATAATCATGGTAGTCAAACAAAGCGTATTCTTCGCCCTTAGGG
This sequence comes from uncultured Dehalococcoidales bacterium, assembly GCA_964549635.1. Lineage (GTDB taxonomy): Bacteria > Chloroflexota > Dehalococcoidia > GIF9 > UBA5629 > VGNY01. Next base: position 88,577 of record CAZJVJ010000005.1, on the reverse strand, counting down.
TTAACTACCCTACACTTCCCTTCATAAAAATTTACTCGATTGCTCTCATCCACTAACCCCATATAGTAAGTATTTAATTTATAAGAGTCGTTCAAAACGAGATCCAGGTATTGCTTGTTATCTAATACAATCTGCTTGAATAATTCCAGTGAAAACTGGCAAAATTCGACGCAGAAGTCGGCGGTCCCAATTATCCATTTTCTATCATCTTCAGTAATCCCTCTTGACACTCCACCAGGCAAACCACCCTCAGGATGACAAGGCTTGCTGGCAATATGTCGAATTATTTCCCGGCACCTTCGCCTTGCTTCAATAACCTTCCCACCGATTTCCAACCCGACTTTTTTTACTACACCAAGAATATTCCGTTCCGCCGGGTCAGCATCTGGCCCGAGCACAAAATCTGGTCCGGCAAGAATGAAGAAGTGCAACAAATGGTCCTCTACAAAAAATGCATTGTAATGAAGCTGCCTTATTAGCTTCGCGGTAGGTGTTGGCTCCACTCCGTACAGGTCGTCTAGGGCTTTGACAGATGCCATATTATGGGGCGTCGGACAAACACCACAAATATTAGGCATGATTCGTGGCAATTCCTCTACTGGTCTACCGATGCAGAACCTCTCGAAACCCCGTAGCTCCACTACCTGCCAATAGGCATCCTCTACATTTCCCTTGTCGTCAAGAAAAATCTCTATCTTTCCATGTCCCTCAAGTCTGGTTATCGGATTTATGGTTATTCTTTTTTTCATACAGCACCTCTCTAGTCTTAATCACTTAGCCCTTTTCCCTTCAGAAAAGAAACAGGTAATGCAAATCGGTACAAATAGCCAACAGGGTCAACAATTTGGTCTACGATTCTAGTTATCTCATCATCGCCCTGGGCATCCAGTATTGATGCCAGAGCCGAAATAAACTTGGCGCCGGAGTCCACAACTCCTTCTACAGGGCCAAAACAGCCCCGACAAGGCATATTGATATTCATGCAAGCTTCTCCACAACCATCGCGAGTAGCAGTCCCCAGACAAATTATCCCCTGGGCTAAAAAACAAGTTTCGGGGTCAGCTTCTACCTCGTGAATCCTTTTAATTTCCCGTATTGCCATCCTATCCGGCTTCGATTTGTTGCGCCTACAACTGTCGCACAAAGCCCTGTGAGGCGCCAGAGTTGAACCTTTAGTTGGAAGCTTATTTTCAAGCACTGCGCTCACAGCATACATCACTAAATAAGGAGGGGGAGGACACCCAGGCAAATAGTAATCAACGTCAATTACATCTCTCAACGCATAAACACAGTCGAACAATTCGGGCAAGGTAAGCTCACTTCCATTAATATGACTGCTCACTTGAGGATAATTTCCATTAGGATTGACGACCGTTGGGGCTTTATGATAAACCCAGCCAAAAATGTCCTCTTTCGTAGTCAGGTTTGCCAGACCAGGCGTTCCACCAAAACAAGCACAGGCACCAAAGGCAAGAATTAGCTGAGATTTTTTCCTCAGCATCCTTGCCACCTCCTCCTGCTCAGAGTTCCTAACATTTCCATTAACTATGCTCAATACAATTTCGCCGTCCTTCATGAGTTTGATGGCATCATACTTAAAATCCAGCGCCACCGGCCAAAAAACAATATCGACTGCCTCCGCAACACGAAGAAGCACTTCATTTATGTCCACCACTGCCTCATCACAACCGCCACAACCTCCCAGCCAACAAATGGCAACTTTCGGCTTCGCCATATTATTTCCCTCCCTTTGTTCTAACTACTTCCTTGGGCATCCTCTCTGCTGCCTTGGCCCTCCTGCACGGGCCTAGTTTTGCCAGCTCCTTGCTCATGTCTCTCACGATCTGTGGTATTCGGCTTCCATCAGGATCAACTGACAGCTCCATCCTAACCCTTTCCTTCTCTATACCGATAGACTCAAGCAACTTACGGAAAAGATACACCCTCTTTTTCGCCTCGTAATTACCATCTTGATAGTGACAGTCTCCCTCCGGACAGCCCAGTATCAAAATTCCGTCAGCACCTTCCTCGAAAGCCTGGACCAGATAAGTGGTATCGATTTTCCCTGTGCAAATAACCGGGACCCAATTCTCGACCTTACTCGAAAGGTCAGTCTCGTCAGTCAGATAGCCCCAGCCGAACTTGCAGGAAAAACACACTATCTTCGGTTTGTACTCGCTCAAGGTTACCCTCCTCTAAGATATTTATTAAATGTTTATGCCAAAGATGCGTATACTTTGGTTATCCTTTGTGATGTATCGTCACCGACCATGTTTCTCGCCTGGGACGGGCACGCTACGACGCACATACCACAGGACTTGCATCTGAACATATCCGTTTCAGACCTTAGCTTGCCGCCATCATCATTAAGATGCGCTGCGTAATAGTTACAAACAAATACGCAATGACCGCAGCCACTGCATCTTGCCTTATCCACCTCAACTGGACTTAAAGATTTCTGAAAACCGATAGATATACAGGCTTTGCAAGATAAACAAGGACCACAAGTTACACACCTTTTTGCCTCCTCTATCGCCTCTCTCAGCGTCAAACCTTTTTCAAAAAGCTGGAAATGCATTCTGTTTTCAGGCGGTATCCACAGTACCTCCGGCTCACGCTTATAATCTCTTCTAAACGGTATCTCATACGCCTCATAATCTCTTCTACGCCCCTCCTTCATATCCACGCCCCTTAAATACCTGTCAATTGATTCTGCCGCCACAAGCCCCTCCCCCATAGCTTCCACCATGAAACCAACTCTCCTCACATCACCACCTATGAACAGCCAAGGTTTACTCGCGCTTTGCAAAGTCATGGAGTCAATATCGAGCCTTCCCCTTTCATCCAGAAGGCCTTCCCTCTGGAGCAAAGGTCTATCAGGAGCCTGGCCAATTGTAATTATCAGTATGTCTCCGGTCAGGTCTATGCAGTCGCTGCAATCAAATTTAGGGTTGAAACCTTCCTGGTCAAATACGCTAGTACATGCAGGACAATTAATTCCTTTAAATTTCCCATTTTCTCCAAAGATTTTTCTCACGCCACGACTATAAACTATCCTTATACCTTCTTCCCATGCCCCACGGATTTCCTCTTCGTCAGCAGGTATACCATCCTTATGGTCCTTATCCTCACGTTCAAGACATACGATGGTTACCTCACCACCCTGCCTCCTGACAGACCTGGCCACATCAAAAGCCACGTTACCGCCACCTGTCACTATAACCCTTTTACCTTTAAAATAGTCCAGGGGAATATTGCCGTGACCTACCTCATACAGGTATGTGAGTCCATACATCACACCCGCCAGATCCTGCCCTTCAACAACCTGTCCCTCAAAAGTCAGAACCCTAGGATACGGTAATCCCGTTGCCAAAAACACTGCCCTAAAACCTGATTGTCTCAACCTTTCCAGCGTTATCCTACCTGTACCTAGCTTGCTATTGTACCTAATATCTATACCAGCGATCCTTACGAGGTTTTCAATCGTAGTCTGCAAAATCTCCTTGGGCAGCCGGTAGTCCGGTATTAGCCATAACGCTCCCCCGAGCCGATTAGAGGCCTCGATTATAGTCACCCGGTATCCTTTCTTACTCAGATGGTAAGCACACATCAGACCACCTGGGCCCCCACCAATCACCGCCACATCCTCTTTGTCTCTGACAATGTCTAATTCCTCTCGATCCTTCAAATAGTCAGTATAGACATCGGATAAGAATCTTTTAAGCAATCTTCTTTTAATTGCCCCACCCTTTTTACTGTAGTTACACTCAAGTTCGCAAAGACCACATATGTAACCGCAAATGTTAAAAAAGGGATTTCTTTCGTAGAGATAATTGCCAATCTGAATTATACCTTCTCTTGCCAAATCCGGGTCATCGGGAAGAAGAGAAATAAGCACATTCGTCCGCTGGATATCCTCATTTATGGGACATTTGATTTGACACGGAGGCAAGCACTGCTTTACGGCAGCCTCCGCACGTGCGACCCCGGTAGCTTCAGTCTTCCACATATCTAATTTAAACCTCCTTGCGCGATTTCTCCGTGTTCTTACAACAGCAAAGGCAATTATACCTATTATCCTTCCCCAAGACAAGCCTTCATGCCTAGGTATATTTACTTCGATAATATGTATTTCTACCTACTACTTTCGAACGTCTCATATTTTTAGCTGGAGTTGCGTTAACTAAATAGATAGGCAAACCATATGATTAATGTAGTTTATGATTTGAATTAGTTAATTTAAAGGCAAATCTGGCTCACAGGCTCGAAAAGGAAAGCCTTTTTGCCAACAACGATGCAATATGTTAAAATCCACTAGCCATTCCAAAAAATCGCGTTACACGATGCTTAGTAAGGTACGTGCAGCTTCCTGAATACGTCTAATGTACTACTGAAAATAGAAAAAAAGGACGATGCAATACGCCTTGTATACTTCTTACTATAATATCTTGCGCCTTTTAGCACAAAAGGCATCACGAATCGATTAACTCGAAAGGTGTATTGCTGGAAAGCGACCGAATTGAGGCGAAATAAGAGTCTATTTGCAAATTTGCAATATGCAAGGAGGTGACCTTGAAACAAAAGGGGAGTATTACGTCAGCCCAAGAAAAAATGAGGGGCAGGATTAGAAGCGATATAGTACAACAGATTAGAAAAATCGTTGAAGCTACCAATGGGCAGGCAGGAGCTCCCATCCGGGTACTTCAAAAAGTGCAGCAGTTAGTCGGCTACCTGCCGCCTGAGGTTCTAGAGGCAATATCCCGAGAAATGCGAATCCCATTGAGCGAGTTGTACGGGATAACGAGCTTTTACTCTTTCTTCTCAATGGTACCAAAGGGTAAGTATGTGGTACAGGTCTGTATGGGCACAAGCTGTTATGTTAAAGGTGGACAAAAAATTCTTGATGCCCTTTACAAAGATTTTGGACTTCAGCCCGGTGGGATTACACCCGACGGCAAATTCTCCCTTGAGACAGTAAGATGTATCGGATGCTGCGGGTTATCTCCGGTGCTAGCAATAAAAGAAGATGTTCACAGAAAAGTTAAACCAAGTCAGTTGAAAAAGATTTTGAGCGCATATCGATAGGAGTATAGTAGGATGACACCACTTGCGTCTGTAGAGGAACTCACGAAGCTCAGAGACAAAATCCGCGAGAGGTTAGCAGAACAAGATAGAAAAACCCAAGTAAAGGTTCATCTCGGAACCTGTGGTATTTCTTCGGGGGCAAACCGTGTTCTCGAGGCTTTCTACCGCGGAGTAGCAAACTATAAATTGTCAAACGTTACAATCTTGAAAGCAGCCTGCATTGGATTGTGCGACCGGGAGCCTGTGGTTACAGTTGTCCAACCTGGAAATGGGAAGGTAATCTATTATGACCTCACCGAAGATAAGGTCCCAAAGGTTATCGAGCAACACCTTATTAAAAATAAGGTGATAGGTGAATGGCAACTAGATACTAATGATCCTCTGCTCAAACTGCAAGAGATAAGAATAATGCACAACCAAGACCTCGACCCCATGAGTATAGAAGAATATATTGCCAGAGACGGCTACCAGGCTCTGGCTAAAGCTTTGACGCAGATGACACCAGATGAAATTATCCAAGAAGTCGGCCGAGCTGCTTTAAGAGGACGCGGAGGTGCCGGTTTCCCTACGGCTACGAAATGGACTTTTGTACGCAACGCCCCGGGTGACGAAAAATATGTTGTTTGCAACGGTGATGAAGGCGACCCCGGCGCTTACATGAACCGAGCCGTTCTTGAGGGTAATCCGCACTCAATAATAGAGGGGATGGCAATAGGCGCTTATGCCATAGGCAACGTGCGCCAAGGATATGCGTACGTCAGAGCTGAATACCCTCTTGCTATAGAGACTTTAAGCCACGCAATAAATCAGGCTAGAGAATATGGTCTACTGGGTAAAAATATCCTGGGCACGGGCTTTGAATTCGACATTGATATATTCCCAGGTGCTGGTGCCTTCGTATGCGGTGAGGAAACCGCTCTCCTAATCTCAATTGAAGGAAAACGAGGCAATCCGCGCCAGCGACCACCATTTCCAGCCATCAAAGGGCTTTTCGGTAAACCCACCACTCTCAATAATGTGGAGACTTGGTCAAACATCCCACTAATAATTTGGAAGGGAGCTGATTGGTTCGGAAGCGTAGGAACTGAAAGGAGCAAAGGCACAAAAACACTGTGCCTGGTGGGTAAAGTAAAGAACACCGGCCTTGTTGAGGTTCCATTGGGCACTAGCCTTGGCACCATTGTATTTGACATCGGTGGTGGTATACCGGCTGGCAAGAAATTCAAAGCCGTCCAGATAGGTGGACCCTCGGGTGGTGTTATCCCGATCGAACATCTGAATACCCCCGTTGATTACGAAGCAGTCACCGCCCTAGGAGCTATCATGGGCTCAGGCGGCCTTGTGGTAATGGATGAAGACAGCTGCATGGTTGATGTCGCCAAATTCTTCCTTCAATTCACCAGGGACGAGTCTTGCGGTAAATGTACCCCGTGTCGTGCTGGGATACCTAAAATGCTTGAGCTGCTGACCAAAATCACAAGCGGCAAAGGTACCCTAGACGATCTTGCCACACTGGAAGAATTAGCTGGGATGGTCGGCTCAGCTTCCATTTGCGGTTTGGGGCAGACGGCACCTAACCCGGTACTTACTACACTACGCCACTTCAAACAGGAATATGAAGAGCATATAATAGATAAAAGATGTCCAGCAGTCGTCTGTCAAGCCCTATTCAAAGCACCGTGCCAGCACACATGCCCTGTAGGTCTGGATGTAGCAGGATATGTCGCCCTTATAAAGGCAGGGCAGTTCGAAAAAGCCTATGACTTAATAATGCAGAGGCTTCCCCTACCATTAAGCGTCGGGCGCGTATGTCATCACCCCTGCGAAGGCAAATGCCGACGTGGTCAAATTGAAAACCCCATTTCAATAAGGCACCTAAAAAGGTTCGTCGCTGACTATGCAGTAGAGCACGGCCATGAATACATCCCTACCATAAAACAGAAGCGTAAGGAAAAAGTAGCCATCGTTGGCTCGGGCCCAGCAGGGTTATCAGCAGCCTGGGACCTTGCAAGAGAAGGCTACCAGGTTACCATATTTGAAGCCCTACCAGTTGCTGGTGGAATGCTTGCGGTGGGCATACCAGAATATCGTCTCCCGAAAAAAATACTCAATAAAGAGATCGAAACAATTAAAAAGCTCGGGGTTGAAATAAGACTTAACACACCGGTAAACGACATCGACTCGTTATTTAAAGATGGTTATAAAGCTGTATTCATAGCTACCGGTGCCCACAAAGGAGACAAAATGGGGATCCCGGGTGAAGACATGGATGGCGTTTATGACGCTATTGACTTCCTCAGAGAAACACTTCTCGGAAAGGAAATTAAGGTGGGCCAGAAGGTAGCTGTGGTCGGTGGTGGTAACTCGGCTATAGACGCTGCTAGGGTAGCTTTGAGAAAAGGAGCCAAAGAGGTGCACATCCTTTATCGGAGAGAAAAAAGAGACATGCCAGCAATAGAAGAGGAAATCGAGGCTGCCGAAGCAGAAGGTATACACATTCATTGCTTGACAGCACCGGTGAAGGTGTTAGGTAACAACAACAAAGTTGACGCCCTCGAATGTATACGTATGGAACTGAAAGAATTCGATAGAAGCGGTAGAAAGACGCCTTACCCATTAGCTGGCTCAGAATACATTATGCAAGTCGATACAGTTATCAAGGCAACAGGCCAGAGACCGGATACATCTTTCTTGAAAGGCGACGGGATAGACATAACCAAGGGCGGAACAATAATAGCCGACCGGAGGACTCTTGCAACTGGCCGTAAAGGAGTTTTTGCTGGAGGAGATGCGGTTAGCGGGGCAGCGACCGTAATCGAAGCAATCGCCGCTGGTCAACGGGCTGCCTGCTCAATAGGACGATACCTCCGCGGGGAAGAACTCACACCAATAGTAGAACGCAATGGCTATGAGCCAATAGCCGTACCCTCAGTACCACCTACCGATGAAGAGCTCAAGGAACAGCCCAGGGTGAAAATTGCGGAGGTGACTCTCGCTGATAGAAAAACTTCCTTTAAAGAAGTGGTCTTGCCTTATGATGCAAATGAGGCAAGGAAAGAGGCTAGCCGATGCCTAAGATGCGACCTTGAGGTAGGAGAATAGACATGAAAGAGATAACTCTAACAATCAATGGTAAACAGGTAAAAGGCAAAGAGGGAGACACTGTCTTGGAAATCTGCCAAGCTAATGGTATTGATTTGCCAACTCTTTGCCATTATAAGGGATTGAGTGATGTCGGCGCCTGTCGGCTGTGCATCGTCGAAATTGAGCGGGAAAGAAGACCGGTGCCTGCATGTACCTATCCGGCTCGCGATGGCTTGGTAATATATACACACAATGAAATGCTGGAAAAATACCGCCGTCTCATCTTGGAACTGATGTTCACCGAACGCAACCATGTCTGTGCTCAATGTGTAGTTAGCGGCGACTGTGAACTGCAACAACTCGCTTACAAGTATCAGATGGACAATGTCCGCTATCCGTATTCCTGGCCAGCTCTACCAGTAGATTCAGTTAACAAATACCTAGTTATTGACCACAATCGGTGTATCTTATGCGGTAGATGTATCAGAACCTGCGATGAAGTCGTGGGAATACACACCCTGGACTTTGGCAATCGCGGTTGGAAGGACATGGTTGTTGCTGACCTCAATCAACCTTTAGGTACGTCATCCTGTATCTCCTGCGGGGCTTGCTTCCAAGTCTGTCCCACAGGTGCCATATTTTCTAAAACTAGTGCCTACAAGGGCAGGTCCGATGAGTGCCAGAAGGTAAGCAGTGTATGCCCACTATGTGGAGTTGGCTGTGACATAGAAGCACTGATTAAAGATAACAGGCTAGTTCGTATTGATAGCCCCAGCCTGACGTCCAATCGCGGTATACTTTGCTACAAGGGGCGTTTCACTCCGCTGTACAAAAATAACAAGCGAATCGAGACAGCAATGGTAAGAAATAGTGATGGTAATCTTCAACCGTGCCCCTTGAACGAAGCCATAGATTTAACAGCAAAGAGGCTCGCCGAATTGAAGGCACGACACGGCAATAATAGTATAGCCGGTATAGCATCGAGTCAGGTTGGCAATGACTCTCTCAAAGCTTTCAAAGACTTTATAACCAATGCTCTCGGCAGCAAGCTTCTTGACACGCTTGACGGAGATGCTTTTAGAACGAGTTTGCAAGGCATCACTACCTATCAGGAACGGTCAGGACTGGACATAGAGACCACACTGGAGGAAATACTCCAAGCCGACTGTATACTTGTAGTGGGAGCTAATCCTTTTGAAAGCCACCCTGTAGCTGGTTCTTATATCTCCAGGACAGTAAGGCAGAATAAGGCAACACTTATTGTCATCGACACATCACAAAACGGGTTCCCTTACCATGCTAAGCTATGGTTAAAGCCTAAAAAAGGCAAAGAGGAATTGGCTCTAAGTCTTCTGACCAAAGCCGTAATAGATAACGGCTCTGTGAAAGATTCAGCCCAAGCGACGAAAATTAAAGCTCACCTTAAAGGCATTGACGTAAAACGAAGCAGCGAACAGGCTGGAATTAGTGCCGATAGCCTTCTACAAGCTGCTGATATAATCAGCAGGTCAAAGCACAGCCTTATCATTTACGGCGACGGTATTCTACAACTCAACAACCCCGGATTGGTAACATCACTTCTTAACCTGGCAACAATCTCTGGAAACCAGAACACAGGAAAACCAAAAATCATATCGCTGAAACCTGCCGGGAATAGTCGTGGGGCCTGGGACATGGGTATAGCTAACCCTTCTGAATCCATTATAGATAACCTGGTGAAAAGTGATGTAAAGTGTCTGTATTTGCTCCTAGCTGATGACCAGACACAGTTTTCTAAAATATTAAAACTGCCTAAAGGAATAGAGTTCATAGTGGTGCAGTCCAGCTATCTCTCACCCGCGGCTTCCAAAGCTCAAGTGATACTGCCATCACCTATCTGGACAGAAACAGGTGAACAATATACCACACTGGATGGTACAACCAAGTCAACCTCGCGCCTTGTTAGGCCACCTGACAGCATTAAGACAAATGCAGAAATCCTTAGTGAAATCTCAAAACGTCTAAGAAAGTAGTAATTTGAAGATAAGGAGTTAAAGCGAATGGCAAAGGTCAGAGTAGCTACCATTTGGTTGGAAGGTTGTGCTGGCTGTCACATGTCGTTCCTGGACATCGACGAGGCTATAATTGAGCTGGCAAACCTAGTCGAATTTTCAAGAAGTCCAATAACCGATATAAAAGAAATCGAGCCAGTAGATGTCGGCATTGTCGAAGGCTCTGTCGGCAATACCGAAGAGGAAGAAGTGCTTAAGGAACTAAGGGCGCATTGTAAGATCCTTATGGCCTGGGGGAATTGTGCTTGCTTCGGTGGCGTATGCGCGATGCGCAGCACGTTTAACAAGGATGAGGTGCTTAAACGTGGTTATATCGAGACTGAAAGCACCTACAAAGGCAAAATCCCACGCCCACCAGGTGTGCCGGCACTCCTCGACCAGGTAAAACCTGTCAATCATGTGGTTAAAGTGGATTGCTACGTTCCAGGCTGTCCCCCCGAAGCTGGCACTATACTGTATGCATTGAAAGAATTGCTGGCTGGCAGAATTCCGGTTCTGCCCAGCGACATGATGCGATTCGATTAGAAAAAGAGGAGCAGACATGGCTACTGAAGTTAAAAAGACAATCGAAATAAACCCGGTCAGTCGCATTGAAGGACACGGCAAAGTAATTATTCAGCTAGACGAAGAAGGTAACGTGGCTGATGCTAAATTTCATGTGACCCAGTTCCGAGGTTTCGAAAAGTTCTGCGAGGGTAGAGTATTTTGGGAAATGCCAGCGATCACACCCAGGATCTGTGGCATCTGCCCAGTCAGCCATCACCTAGCATCAGCTAAGGCATGCGACGAAATTTTGGGCGTTGAGTTAACGCGCCCGGCCAAACTATTGCGCGAGCTTATGCACATGGGACAATATATCCAGTCGCATGCCCTTCATTTTTTCCACCTAGCCAGCCCAGATCTACTTTTGGGTATGGATGCCGAACCGGCAAAAAGGAACGTAATTGGTGTGATCGCTGAGAATCCAGAACTTGCCACAAAAGGTGTAAGGCTCCGCAGCTTTGGCCAGACAATCATCCAAAAGCTTGGAGGCAAAAAAATCCACCCCAATGGGGCTGTACCCGGCGGAATGAATACAGCTCTATCTGTTGCCGATAGAGACCACTTTCTGAAGCAGATAGATTGGGCAATTGCTGACGCCCAAATTGCTTTAGACATCCTTAAAAGCTATTACGACAAAGACAAAGATTTTGTGTGTACCTGTGCTAGTTTCCCAACGGGTTATCTCGGGCTGGTTGATAAAAATAACAACCTGGAGTTTTACGATGGCAAGTTGAGGCTGATTGACCAGAAAGGAAAAGTTCTTGAAAACCAGTTTAACCCTTCAAACTACCTGGATATAATCAGTGAGTATGTGGAGGACTGGTCCTATCTCAAGTTCCCATTTTATAAAAAGTTGGGCTACCCCAAAGGCATTTATCGAACAGGGCCACTAGGTAGACTTAATGTCAGCCAAGGAATATCCACACCTCTAGCCAGCTCCGAACTCAAGAATTTTAAGAAACTCGGTGATAATGGCGTGGTAGAAGGGTCATTGTACTATCACTATGCGCGTCTGGTAGAACTGATTTACGCCATCGAAAGAACACGTCAACTATTAGAGGACAAGGACATTTGCTCAACCGACTTGATAGTTACTTCAGATAAATACAATGACCAAGGTGTTGGTGTCATAGAAGCCCCAAGGGGCACTTTATTCCATCACTACTGGGTGGATGAGACAGGAAAGATCCTTAAAGCGAACCTCATCGTAGCCACCGGCAATAACAATGCTGCCATGAACAAGGCAGTACACGCAGTAGCTAAAGAGTACATTAAAAACGGTAAGGTCACTGAAGGTATACTGAACCGGGTTGAGGTGGCTATTCGCTGCTACGACCCATGCCTGTCTTGTTCAACACATGCCATCGGCCAAATGCCACTCCGCATACAGGTCATCTCAGCTGACAACGAGGTCATCCAGGAAATATAAGCTCAGGTCATACTAGTCCGCCAAATCACTTGTAAACCATTAGGGGCATTGGTTTCAGTGCCCAGATTCCTCAGTCTCCTCATCAATATCGCTGTGGTGACACAACCGGTAGAAAAGTGCCACTAGTGGTTTTGAATAAGCCATACAAAGCCTGTTAAACTAATAAGGCAGGCACAGTGTCATATCCAAAAGCTATGCACCATCAGCAGGTGCAGTGAGCTATTTGTACCTGTTAGTCTGCAAAGTCAGCACATTGCTGTGAACTTTGTAAAAAGCGGCAGAGGAATATCGCCAATGCCAATCGAAGAACAACTGAGACAGAATTTAGATGAAATACTAGTGCCAGGTGTCATGCGGAGCCTGGTTAAGCTCAATTTAATCCGAGAAGTGAATATCACAGACCATAAGGTTGATATAACACTGGCCACAGCAGCCCTAAACCCCAATACTCAGGAATGGCTAAAATCAAAAATGATAGAGGTCACCACTGCACTGCCAGGCATAATTGAGGCTAACGTAACTTTGGAACAGGCGCGCCCTAAAGACATTAACGATGTACGCTACGTGATAGCTGTCATGAGTGGCAAAGGTGGCGTCGGCAAATCACTTGTGTCAGCACTGCTCGGCATCGCGCTCGCTCGCCAAGGTAAAGAGACCGGTATTCTCGATGCCGATATCACCGGCCCAAGTATCCCCAAAATGTTCGGACTGAACAGGGTTCGCCCCAGCGGCAGTGACACTGGTATTTTGCCGGTCCTGTCAAAAATGGGTGTCAGTATTATGTCAATCAACCTCCTTTTAGAGCACGAGGATGATGCAGTCATCTGGAGGGGACCTCTCATTAGCAGAGTCATACAGCAGTTCTGGGAGGATGTACTATGGGGCAAGCTTGATTATCTTGTGGTTGACCTCCCACCTGGCACTTCAGATGCCCCGCTTACTGCAATGCAGATTTTGCCCGTCTCTGGAATAATTATAGTGTTCAGCCCGCAGGAGCTCGCGGCAATGGTTGTTAAGAAGGCAGTGAAAATGGCAAAACAAATGCATATCCCCATACTAGGTGTTGTAGAAAACATGAGTTATTTTATTTCGCCCGATACTGGAAAAAAAATAGAACTTTTCGGTAAAAGCCGGGCTCATGAAATGACAGAAATAGCCCAAGCCCCTCTTTTGGCACAGATACCCATAGACCCCAAATTAGCCCAACTATGTGACGAGGGCAAGCTTGAGCGCTACACCTCTGAAGTATTTGAATCACTCCTCGAGAACTTTAGTAAAGCATTGTTCTCAAGATAAAGCGATATAAACTACTGCAGGGGAAAGATTATGACCGACAAATTCGACGAGCTGGAGAAAGAAATATTAGCTGAAATGAAAAAAATATACTCTGAAACAGTGATAGACCATGCCATGAATCCCCGGAATTTTGGCAGCATTACTAACGCAGATGGCTTCGGTTACTCAACCACGTCTTGTGAAGAGACTATGAAGATATGGCTCAGAGTAAAAGACGGTAAAATATTGGATGCCGCTTTCTGGACAAATGGTTGCAGCTCCACGGTGGCCTGTGGCAGTATAGCTACAGAAATCATCAAGGGTAAGGATATTACCCAGGCATTAGCCATAACCCAAAGCGACATCATACAAGCCTTAAACGGATTGCCTGACAGCAACCACCACTGCGCGCTTTTAGCCGCAAATGCCGTAAAGGCAGCGATTCAAGACTATATATCCTTGAAAAAAGAACCGTGGAAAAAGGCCTACAGAAAATGCTAGATCTGAAGGTTCGGTGCCTTAATCTCCCGAAGTATTGACCATCAATGCCTTTCATAGTCTCAATAATAGGTAAATCAAAATCAGGCAAGACCACTCTTATAACAGCACTCGTGCCCGAACTGAAATCAAGGGGCTATCGAGTAGCCACGATCAAACACGTCTCTCATAAATTAACTTTTGACACACCTGGCAAAGATAGCTGGCGACATATCCAAGCCGGAAGCGATGCAACTGTCATCGCTTCCTTAAACCAGATTATCTTAATCCGCCCTACCGACCACGAGGTTAGTCTGGATGAATTAACCCGGCTCTTAGGCAAGGACTTCGATATCATCATAGCGGAAGGGTTTAAGCGGAGCAATGCCCCTAAAATAGAGGTGCGCCATAAGGAAGATGGCGAATCTCTTGGCGCAATTAAGAACCTCATAGCAATAGCCTGTGACACGCCAATTGAAACTAGTGTAAGACAGTTTTCCACCCAAGACATCAGAGGGCTTGCTGACCTCTTGGAAAACGAATTGATAAAATCAAAAGGGAATGGATAAAAACCACCCTGAACAACCTAGTTTCTTATCATCGAAGGGGAGCTATATTCTGATTCTAGAACTTAAAGCCGCCAAGACAATTAACGTAGGCAGACTAGGAACAATCTTATTTCCAAAGGGGCTCTATGTTTATTTAGGCTCAGCTTTAGGCGGATTCAAATCAAGGATAAATCGCCATTTGAACCCAACAAAGCAACCAAGATGGCACATCGACTATCTTTCTAAAGAAGCCAGAGTCTTAGAGATAATTTTTTACCAAACCGAAACAAGACTAGAATGTCTTCTGTCGCAAGCCCTGGATGATGAACTACCCTCAATTACTGGTTTTGGCTCCAGCGATTGTCAGTGCAGGAGTCACCTATACTTGGCCCGTGAAAGACCCAGACTTGAGCTGCTCATCGCAAGGGCAAGTGCTCAATTAATCCCGCCCGAAAAACAAAAAGCTGACAAGATTTTAAAAGAGGTACGCTAGCCTGATTACTTTAACCATAGACACCATTGAAGTTAAGGCTAAAGAGGGAACTAACATCCTCTGGGTGGCTCTGGATAACGGACTTTATATTCCTAACCTTTGCGCTGTTAGAGAAATGAAACCGCCATTTGCCTCCTGTCGCCTCTGCTTTGTAGAAATTGAGGGCAGAAATACCCCAGTCACTGCCTGCACTGAGCCAGTCTGCGACGGCATGGCAGTAAAACTCAACACCACAAAAGTCAAGAGGCTGAGAAACACTTCCTTTGAGCTTCTCCTGAGTCATCATCATCTAGATTGTGCCCATTGTGCCAAGAACCGAAGTTGCGAGTTACAGAACATCGCCTCAAAACTTGATTTAAAACTAAAACCGAAACGGTTCAGACACATATCCCGAGAGCTACCTGTAGATTCAAGCCACGCCTTATTTACCTACGACCCTAATAAATGTGTAATATGTGGCAAGTGCGTTTGGGTATGTCATAAACAAGGCTCTGGTATACTCGATTTCGCCTACAGAGGTATAGACACCGTGGTAAGCACGTTTGCAGGCATACCTCTGGCTGAGGCAGGATGCACTTCCTGCCTCGCCTGTGTCGCCGTATGCCCTGTTGGTGCGCTGGTAGCCAAGCCAGGCGTAGGCCCTATATTTCTGCCTAGAGCTGGCATATGAGGCTACTCACTACCAATAACCAATGCAGTCACGACTATTCAAAATAGAATTTGCAAAATTCTTTTAAGAAGTGTAAAAATGAATCTTTGAAACTAAAATGTTTTTGACTGAAACCGAAGCACAGAATATTGCCAGGAATTTCCTGCTTGGCGAACATTACGACGCCAGAATCGATTTCATCCAGTGTCAGCTAATTGACAAAGATAATACCCCAAAATACCTGTTACAAGGTAAAATCATTATGCGCTCGCGTAACCCAATGAGCCGTTTCGTTGTCCCTAAATCTGCAAACCAGTACCAATTCAGGATGGAAATCGATGTCCAACAAAAAAATATTGTAAGCTACGAAATTACATAATCCTTACCGCCCGCTATTTCTCCCAAGCCCCATCACCAACTAAAGGCACAAACCGACAACCGCCAAGACTTTCCACCAGATTCCCCTTCCTCCTTTTCGTAACCCTAAGGAGGTCCTGTTCCCACCTTGAACCTACCGGAATAACCAGTCTTCCACCAAACTTCAATTGCTCAAGCAAAACATTTGGAATGCGAGGGGCACCAGCAGTAACAATTATCGCATCGTAGGGCGCCCCTGCTGGCCAACCTAAAGTTTTTTCTGCTATATGAATTTCTACGTTACTATAGCCTAACCTTTCCAGGATACGTCTGGCCGATTCTGCCAGCTCATGTATGCGCTCAACACTTACCACCCATTTGGCCAGTTCAGCCAGTATCGCTGCTTGGTAGCCACTTCCCGTGCCTAATTCTAATACCTTCTCATCCCCCTTTAGTTCTAGCGCCTGAGTCATCAAAGCCACAATAAAAGGTTGCGAAATTGTCTGCCCGAACCCAATGCTCAATGGCATATCTTCATAAGCTGCATAGTAGCACTCTGGGGGTACAAAAAGCTCACGGGGCACACGTGCCATAGCTGCCAGCACACGCTTGTCGCTGATCTCTCGACCGAGACACTCAATCAGTCTAGCTCGGGCTGACTCTAAGTCCACACAGCTACTACCTTTAAGCTTCAGCTAAGTATGAGGGCCAATATGAAAAGGACAAAAAACAGAATGCCAGCGATAATACCTATTCTCCGTAGTTCAGGTAACACATACTGATACCGAGCGCTCTGTGTTGATATAACAGCAGGGCCGCTCACAGGTGCCATTACCTTGTGTTCCAGTTTCGATTCAGTAGCCAAAACACGCTGCACCTGTGTCCTTTTTGCCAACTTGCCACCAGCTCGGTGCTTAGCTCTGGCTCGTCGCGATCTCTTTCCCATAATTTCGCTCCAAAAAGTTAACTTTTTAGGTGGGGCTCACAGACTTCAAAACACTTTTCAGACTCAGATACTGACCTCCACGTGGGTATAAGCTTTGGTGGTTGAAATATGAGAATGCCCCAAAAGCTCCTGAACTGATTGCAACTCAGCGCCCTCCTTCAGCTTATGAGCCGCAAAACTATTACGCAAACTGCGTGGCGTGACCTTTCCGCTAAGCCCAACTCTGTCCGCATAACTCTGAACAATTAGCCAGAAACCCTGTCTGGTGAGCCTTTCACCCCGGACATTGAGGAACAGGGCAGTTTCACTTTCATTACTTACCAACTCAGGCCGTACTTTGTCCAAATACGCTTTCATCAACCGTACTACCGGGCGATTAATAGGAATAGTACGGACTTTTGAACCTCGCCCTAGGCATCGCACAGTGCCTTTGTCTAAATCAATGTCACTAATGTTTAAAGCAATTAGTTCGCTAGCTCTCAACCCTGTCGCATAAAGAAGTTCTAGCATCGCCTTATCTCTCTTAGCATCCACCGTGTCAATCTTCACTGGTTCCGCTAGCAAACGCCGCACCTCAGAGACCGAGAGGGCCTTGCGCACAGGTTTGCCTACCCGGGGTGGAACTAACACCGGCAGTAGGTCCCCTTTCACCCTACCGGTGTCCACCATGAACTTTAAAAACGATTTAGCAGCCGCTACTTTGCGAGCGACCGTAGCAAGGCTATACCTTCTTTCCCTGAGACTGCGCAGATAAGCTGATAAGATACTGGCATTTAGATTCGGCGCCGATGGCTCAATAGCCTCTCCCTTTTTGGCATCTGATTTAATAAAAGAAGCCAGCTGAACCAAATCAGCATTGTACGCAGCCAGAGTGTTCTGAGAATATTTCTTCTTTTCAGCCAGATAATTTAGAAAGGACTTTATGTCTTCTTCCATTTTAGAAGCCGTGACTATTTTAACACAACATAATGCAACAAAACCATTGATTCAGCGAATTGTTTCCTAACTTTTTGTCACCTTTTTTGTTCGATGCTACAATAAATCTCAAACACTATGTCAGCTCCTATAGAAAAACAGCTAGAAACGTTGCCAGTAAAGCCCGGCGTCTATATTTTCAAAGACAGCCTGGGTAAAGTTATCTACGTCGGCAAAGCCGCAAGTCTCCGCCACAGGGTCAAAGCTTACTTTAGTCACAGTAATAACGTACCAGCCAAACAGCTAAGGTTAATTTCAAACATGAGTGACCTAGAATATATAGTTACCGATTCCGAACAGGAGGCACTTATCCTGGAGTGCAACCTCATCAAGAAATTCCGTCCCAACTATAATGTCCGCCTGAAAGATGACAAGACTTTCCCCTATCTCAAGATAGACCTTAAAAATGAATGGCCGAGCATCCGCATCACCCGCCGCTTTAACAAAGATGGTGACAGGTATTTCGGCCCGTTCGCCAGCGCGAGCTCATTGCGACAAACAATCAGGTTAATTAAAAAAATCTTTCCCTTCCGTTCCTGCACTAAAAATATCACCGGCATAGAAGCAAAACCCTGCCTCGAATACCACATCCATCGCTGTCTAGGTCCGTGTACCGGTGCCGTAAGCAAGGAAGAGTACGGCGAGGTAATAAAACAGGTCATCATGTTCCTCGAAGGCAAACAAGAGCTGGTGATTAAAGAGCTGAAACGAAAAATGCAAAAGGCTTCAGACCAACTACAATTCGAAAAAGCCGCTATGCTCCGCGACCAAATCCAGGCCATAGAAAATGTTATCGAAGGACAGCGCATCGCCATTACCGTAAGAGGTGACCAAGACGCTATAGCAATAGCACAAACGAAAGACTTGGCCTACGTAGAGATATTCTTCATCCGCAATAATAAACTCGTAGGTCGAGACTACATCTTAGTGGATGGTATCCGCGATGAAGAGCCACGCCACATAATGTCAAGCTTTGTCAAACAGTACTACGCCACATCCACATCAATACCGCCACAAATCTTGCTCCAATACCCTGTCGAGGAACCAACAGTTATCGCGAGGTGGCTGGCAAGTCAAAGAGGAGGGCCAGTTAAACTTGTCGTACCACACAAAGGGGCCAAGAAGCAACTATTAGACGTTGTAGCCGAAAACGCCAGACATGGGCTGACCCTGTACCAAGCAAAACAATCCACAACTTTGCAATCAGCGCTTGCGTTAGAGGAACTGAAAGAAAGACTGGAGCTACCCAGAGTGCCACTTAGAATAGAAGCCTACGACATATCGAACATTCATGGCAACCTAGCTGTAGGAAGCATGACAGTCTTGGATAAAGGCATGCCCAAGCCCTCTCACTACCGCCGCTTCAAAATCAAGTCGGTAGCCGGCATAGATGACTATGCCATGATACAGGAGGTGCTAAGAAGACGCTTTCGAAGGCATATTGCTGCTGAAGATAAATGGGCAGTAACACCTGACCTCATTCTCATCGATGGCGGCAAAGGCCATCTGAATGCCGCACTGGAGGCTTTGAAAGAGTTTGGGCTAGACTCAATTCCAGTTGCCAGTCTGGCTAAAGAAGAAGAATCGGTATTCATTCCTGGCAAAAGCGAAGCAGTCGAGATACCTCAGACATCCATAGCACTGCACCTTCTCCAGAGAATCAGGGATGAAGCACATCGCTTTGCACTGGGCTATCACCAGAGACTGCGACACAGAGAAGGCATAGCTTCAGCCCTTGACAGCATCCCTGGCATTGGGCCAAAGCGCAAGAAGGCGCTGCTCAGAAAATTTGGCTCGGTCCAGGCTATCAGAGAAGCGTCTAAGGAGGACATAGCCACGGCCAAGGGGATGACACTCAGTCTGGCAGAAAAGATAAAAGAATATCTGTAGCTGGTATCCTCACACTAAAACGTACAGGCAAGGCTGTAGCTCTGCCCACAATCGCCCAAGGCGCTGCCAAATCCCCCACTATTGTACTTGCAAGACAGATCTCTGGGCTACTATAATTTGGTGAAAGGAGGTGTCGGAAAATGCTTACAGCATCAAAATGGCTTTTAATAATTGGTGGCGCTCTGCTGGCTCTGGGGGCACTGCTACGATTCGCCGGCATAAACGCTCTGCCAGTTGTTGGCTGGGCAATACCCTGCCCCATCAGCCTGCTCACAGTTGGCTTGGGAATTTTGCTCTTTGCCCTCAGCAGCAACGCCTTTAAGAAATAGACTTAGCCATAAACACTAACACAGTCACAACCATCTAGTTTCACCGTTTTTGCGCCAACACACAGCGAAAAACTTTTGATTTTGTCTCTGTCATAGATGGCTGAGGCTCCTTTTCTCGAAAGGGGAGAGGTTGAATGAATTTTACAGGCCTAACATCCGGGCCATGGTTTTAGCATTCTTTACCGCATGGGCTTCAGCATCATTATTAAAGTAAACGTAGACCGTCTTCAGGTTTCTACCTAACCGTAAAATCTTTCCCGCCCAATTAGAAAGTTCATCGTCGCTGTAGCAGCTCGAATATAAGCCAGCGCTGCCATGAAACCTCATATAAGCAAAATCTGCCGTAGCCACTACAGGGCAGGTAAACTCCGGCATGTCAAAAATACATAAGCCAGCACTATATCGTCCAAGAATGCTGAAAACCCCATCATGGATCCATGACTCATGGCGAAATTCGAACACATGGCGGTATTGCGGAGGCAAAATCGCCAGAAACGCTTCCAAGGCCCCGTCATCACGCTTCATATTAGGCGGCAATTGATATAAAAGCGGGCCCAGCTTGTTTTGCAGAGAATCAGCGCGTGATAGAAATTTCCGCAACGGTTCCTCCACATCCTTTAATCGCTTTACATGTGTGACAAAACGGCTGACCTTTATAGCAAAGACGAAGCCTTTGGATGATGACTCGCGCCAGTTTGTAAAAGCCTTTTCCGATGGCAAGTGATAGAAACTATTATTGAGCTCCACAGTGGTAAAATGTTGAGCGTAAAATTCCAGCCACTTAGATTTGGCCAGTCCCGCAGGGTAGAAAAGCCCTCTCCAGTGCTCATAATGCCAGCCGCTTGTGCCAATAAGGTATTCAGCCATGTTACCTCAAATAGACTTTAACGTCTTCCCTCAGTATAATTAATCTCCGTATGGAAAGAGCGAACAAACAATTAAAAGTCCCTGCAGTAGCCCCCACCAGGGTCCTAAACCAGACCTTCATATGGATAAATACCAAGCGCGGCCTAATCAGAACAAGAAAATTTTCTGGCGTCTCCTCGGTACTTATGCTACCCGTCTTTGTGCTTGGATTTGTCTTTCTGGCTCTAATTATCGCTTTGTTGTTAACACTTTTCTTAGTTTACGTGATGTTCTACCTGATTGTCTCTCTGCCCAGATTGAAAAAAGCCTCCAGACCTCTATAGCTCATCCAGCTTCGAAAGATCAAACTTCATACCATCCCTGGCAGCAATGACTTTAATTCCAGTAGCTTCGCTCATATTCTGAGCAACTTCCCATGGTTTGGCTCGCCATACTGACATGCCAAAATGTGTCAAGATGGCAATTTTGGGCCTCACCACCTCTATTATCTTTCTGGCTTCAGGCACAGACAGATGGTCAACATCATCACGTGGCTCTAGCATGACAACATTTATGACCAGCAACTCGCCACGATAGTAGCTGGACAGCCCATCGAAATACCTGGTGTCGCTAATCCAGGAAATGGTATGCCGTGGTGTCCGAAAAATAAGACCATACGTCTCGACGGGATGGACATGCCTAACCGGAGTTTCGAAAGACACTCCACCGATAGAATATGAGCTACCTTCGGACAGGATTGCCACACCATTCAGATAGTTACGCACGTACTGCAAGACCACGGCGTCCTGACCTAGGGCATCAGACGGTACAAACAACATGCCCCGTTGCTTCAAACCACCCTCGGTCATGGCTTCAATCATCACATTGATGTCACCAGAATGATCCAAATGCTTATGGGACAGAATGATGGCTTTCAACTTCGAAGCATCGAGCTTCCTCTTTACACTGTGCACCAAACAACCCGGGCCAGGGTCAAGCAATATCTCCGTGCCACCAAAATTGAGCCAGGCACCACCAGAAGCCAGAAGCTGCTTCGTCACCACAAACCTGGCCCCAGCAGTACCCAAGAAGGTTATCGTCTCGGTCAGCTCTTGCATACCATAATTATATCAGGAAGGCTAGCCTCTTTATCTTAATTTCTGTTACAATTGGCCTAAATATGTAGAATATCAAAAGGAGTCCGTATGGCAGAACCACAGCACGAGATTGCACAACTGCTCAGGAAATACCACGCCAGGACCGGAAGAATGCTGACGATAGGTACAGTTGAATCAGCCACCGGTGGCCGGATAGGCGACAAGATAACCAATGTGCCAGGTAGCTCCGACTATTACAAAGGCTCAATCGTGGCCTACAGCAATGAAGCCAAGATACGAATCGTCGGCGTACGAGATGAGACCCTCCACAAACACGGTGCTGTTAGCCCGGAGGTAGCTATCGAGATGGCGGAGGGAGGCCGGGACCTACTTAAAGTAGACATCTGCATTTCCGATACCGGCATTGCCGGCCCAACTGGTGCCACGCCAGGCAAGCCTGTAGGCCTATTTTATTTCGGTCTATCCGCTGACGATGCGGTCATGTATAAAGAGCACCGTTTCCGGGGCAGTAGGGAGAGAAACAAGCAAAGGGCAACTGAAACAGCCCTGAGCATATTCAAGGAATATCTGGAAACACGCTTAAGTAAAGTAGACGATGAATCGCTCGAAGAAAAGCATGTGGTCACGTGCTTCCTCGAGCATGACAACAAAATCTTAATTTTGAGGCGGAGCAACAAGGTTGGCACATACCGCAGAAGCTGGGCCGGGGTCAGCGGCTACATTGAGACTAGCGATACTGATCAAGCTTACACCGAGATAAGCCAGGAGACACAGCTATTCAAAAATGATGTGAAATTGATTAAAAAGGGCAAACCTGTGGAAGTCATAGATAGAAACCTTAACAGAAAATGGATAGTCCACCCCTTTCTTTTCCACGTAAGAGCTCCGGATAAAATTAAAATCGACTGGGAACACACGGAGGCGAGGTGGATCAAACCCAATGAACTCAGCAAATATGAGACTGTGCCTGGTCTAGCTGAAGCGTTGGCCAGGGTACTTAAGTAAGATAACATTGAGGTGTCAAATATGGCTAGGAAAGGGAACAGCACTTACGATGCAATCGTAGTCGGGTCAGGGCCTGGTGGCGCTACAGTGGCTAGAGAACTCTCTCATCGCGGTAAGAAGGTGCTGATTCTTGAATGGGGTAAGTACCAGCCGATAAAGGGCACATATACACAGGCCATCAGCATGGCGATGATCCCAGGGAAGAGCTTCCTGTTTACCGATAACATGCTAGCCCTGGTACGGGCCATAACTGCAGGCGGCAGCTCGGTCGTCTTTTATGGCACGGCTTACGACCCACCTTTTGAAATGTTCAAATCTTATGGCATTGACATCACTGATGAAGTGACTGAAACCAAAAGGGAACTTCCGGTGGCACCTCTGGCCGATGAACTTATAGGCCCAATGGCCAGGCGTATAATGGACAGTGCCATGGAATTGGGCTATAAGTGGAACAAGCTGTCAAAGTTCGTTTACCAGGACAAATGCCAGCCAGGGTGCGATAAGTGCAACCTCGGCTGTCCCTATGACGCTAAGTGGAATGCCCAGTTCTTCATCAAAGAGGCAATAAATAATGGTGCCACAATTCTAGACAGTGCTAGGGTCACTAAGGCCCTGACTGATAACAAGAAAGCTGTCGGAGTTGAGTATATGAGAAGAGGTACCACATACCAAGCCTTCGCTGATACAGTTGTGGTGGCTGCTGGTGGTATTGGCACCCCGCTTATCCTGCGTGCTACAGGCATCAAGAACGCCGGCTATAACTTCTTTTACGACCCCATCATTGCAGTATTCGGCACGGCTAAAGACATAAGTGGTGGCAGGGAATTCCCCATGGCAGCAGGGATACGCTTAGAAGACGAAGGCTATTTGATGACAGACATGACCGTGCCCCAATTGCTTTACCAGATTTTCACTGCCGAGGTCGGACGTCTTGACAAGCTGTTTGCCCACTCGCACACACTCACCATTATGATCAAAATCAAGGATGACCTCAGCGGCATGGTTGCGGACAACGGCAGCATAAAGAAACCTTTGACCGAAAGCGACCTTAAAAAGTTGGGGCGAGGTTATGAGCGAGCACAGACCATACTCAAAAAAGCTGGTGCAAAGGACATCTACAAAAGCTGGTACTTCGCTTCTCATCCCGGTGGCACAGCAAAAATAGGGGATGTCGTTGACTCCAACCTTCAAACTCAATTCGAAGGTCTTTACGTGTGCGACTGCTCGGTTATACCGGAAGCCTGGGGTTTGCCGCCCGTGCTCACCATAATTGCTCTGGCCAAACGGCTGGCAAAGCACCTCACCGACAGAGCAGAGGCGAAGATCAGGATAAAGACTGGCACTACCACATAAAGTACACCTATAGAGTTACTCTTTCCTGGACATAGAGGCAAAGGGCTGACAAAATGCTGGCAAAAGTACTGAGCTGTGCGGTGGTGGGACTGGAAGGGGCTATTGTTGAAGTAGAGGTCTATATTTCTGCGGGGCTTCCATCCTTCACCATCGTTGGTCTGCCAGACACTGCGGTACAGGAGTCCAGAGAAAGAGTGCGCGCAGCCATCCGCAACTCCGGTTGCACCTTCCCTGGCAGACGGATTACGGTCAATCTGGCTCCAGCCGACCTTAAGAAAGCTGGCCCGGCTTATGATTTACCCATCGCCATTGGCATATTGCTCAGTTCGGGGCAGGTATATGCCGACGTGTCCAATACGCTATTCCTCGGTGAACTTTCACTGGATGGTAGTCTACGTCATACCCATGGCATCCTGCCGATGGTAGCCCTGGCCCGCGAAAAGGGTATTACACAGGTCTTCGTCCCGGCCAATGACGCCAATGAGGCTTCGCTACTCGATGGCATCAGGGTCATACCGGCTATAACGTTGGCGCAGCTGGTCAGCCACCTGCGTGGCGAGATATCAATACCGCAGTACCAGCCGGATAGAGACTGGAGGGATATTGCCACAGACCTTCCGCATGTTGACCTGGCACACATCAAAGGGCAGGAACACGCCAAACGTGCCCTGGAGGTAGCCGCTGCTGGTGGACACAACATCCTAATGTCAGGACCTCCTGGCAGTGGTAAGACCATGCTGGCACGGGCACTACCCTTGATTATGCCGAACATGACACTGGCTGAGGCCCTGGAGGTGACTAAAATTTACAGCGTCTGCGGGCTACTATCTCAAGACACGCCACTTATAAATCAGCGCCCCTTCCGCTCACCCCATTACACCATCTCCCACGCCGGACTGGTCGGCGGTGGCCACTGGCCTCGTCCCGGTGAGATAAGCCTGAGCCACCGTGGTGTGCTTTTCCTTGATGAGCTCCCCGAATTCAGCCACATGGCGCTGGAATCATTACGCCAGCCGATTGAGGACAAGGTTATCACCATCAGTCGTGCACAGGGCAGTGTCACCTTCCCTGCCAGCTTCATGCTGGTAGCTGCCATGAATCCATGCCCCTGCGGCTATTATGGTGACGCTGTCAAAGAATGCAAATGCACGTCCGGTGAGATCTCACGCTATCAGAAGCGACTGAGCGGCCCGCTCCTCGACCGTATAGATATCTTCATCGAGGTGCCCCGCATTGAGTACGAAAAGCTGACCAATGACACTTTAGGTGAAAGCTCGGAGAAAGTCCGCAACCGGGTTGAGCTTGCCAGACAAATCCAGCAGAAGCGTTTTGAAGGCACTAAACTAACCTCCAACGCTGAAATGACACCTGTTGAAGTTAAAGAATTCTGCCGTCTGGAGCCGTCGGCTCAGAGCCTGCTGCGTACAGCCATGAAACAGCTCCACCTTACGGCCCGTGCCTTCCACCGCGTCCTCAAACTCGCCCGCACTATCTCCGATCTCGATAGCGCAGACACCATCAGAGCCAACCACCTCGCCGAAGCCCTCCAATACCGCCAGAGAGGCACAACTTAGCACTTGTCCTGGCATATCCTCTTCTGCAACCTTTTCCACGAACCCGTAATGAGAAAGCTCTCCTCCGTATTGTCGACCATCCGGGTAAATTTGGTCATTGGTACGGAAAAAGTGAGTGTATCACTGGGAATATACGGGCGAGCGGAGATATCGAACATGCCGATGACCCCCCGAGGACGCTCAGACTTTCCCTCAAGATAGGGGTACTGGACAATCGAGGCACAACCAGCACAGAATGGGGTAAATACCCCGTTCGGCTCGGTTTCATCAAAGTTAGTGAGCGTGAAAAGCCCGGCAAGCACATCAGGCCGAACAAAGAAGATGACAACTTCCGGACTGTCTGACTCCACAAGCTCATCCCACCTCTTGAACACTATGAACCGGCCTGGCGCTTTAAAAACAGGCCAGTACTTCAACCCCTCCCTGACCAGCTCCGGGGTCTTTTTATATCGCTCGCCTTGGAGCTTGCCCGGAATGCCACAGGACAGGAAACAGGAAAAGAACTCCTCGAACTCTGGTGTGATATCGGGAGCAAAACCAAGGTACCGCCTCCCGCCAAAGCAGCCCACTGAATCCGCATCGTAGCAGATGGGGTTGCCCTTCCTCACCATCGCCAGGTCACGAATTACGCAACGGTGCGCTGCAGTAGGGCTGATCAGTCTGGCATGGCCAACCTCATCAGTATAGTAAAAGGTAATGGGAAGCTCGGCACCATTGAAATACTTTTTCCACAGCCGGCTGAATTTTTCCTTTGCTTTCATATCCATCGCTCAATCATCCATATTTAGATTCGACCGAGAGTCCACTACTGGGCCAGCCGCATGGTTATCACAGCGGCAACTACATAAATGACTATACCGGCGAAGATAGACGGCACCAGCCCCCATTTGGGCAGGATGAATATCATGGCCACAGCATACAGCAGCCAGGCAGGTATCAAAAGCAGCATGCCTTTGAAATATGACACTGTGGCACCAGCACCACCAGAAAGGTATATGGTGATTAAAGTCACGATGGTGACGCTGGGAAAGAACGCCACGAAGGCGGCGAGGAAACCTTTTCCCTGACTGCCGAAGTAGGTCACCAGGGCCACAATCGTGCCACCAAGTACGAAATACAATGACAATAGTCTAAGGTCCATTATTTGCCCTCCCGGTTTCTTAGTCGCCAGGAACTAGCCAGCACGCATTATAAAATAACTGCCAACGGATAGGAAATATAGCCCGTACTTTTTATACGCCTGTAATATAACCTTATTAAGATCTCCGATTTCGGACGAGGTTGAGAGATAACGAGGCTAAAGCCTGGCACCGAAGACAGGGCATTGTAAATCACGAGCCGCGGTTCCACACTGTATTGACACAGGGCTTATAATATGGGGACAACTTTGAATAAATAAGAAGGTGAATGAAATGACAACTGCACAAAAAACTCTGCTCTGCGTCTTCGGAGCTTTCGCCGCTCTTTTCCTAGCCCTGACACCGCTCAAACCATACCCTGGTGACTTCTTCATAAAAGCAGTACCGGCGCTAAGCCTGGCAGCACTGGCATTGATAGCAATCAGTGGCATAAGAGGTAAGCTGCTCTTTGCCTCGCTTTTGCTCTGTGCCGCCGCTGATATGGCACTGGAACTACCACTAGAGATGTCTTTCATACTGGGGCTGGGGCTGTTCCTGATCGCACATATAGTGTTCATAATAACTTTTTCCCGGGACTTCAAGGTGCAGAGGTCCAGAATACCCTTAATTGTCATCATTTCCCTTTACGGCCTGGGGATGGCTATTGTTTTGACACCATGGCTCAAAGAGATGGCAGTCCCGGTCTACACCTACATAACCGCTATAACCTTGATGGCCATCTTTGCAGCATTCAGAGCTGCAAAAAATATGTTCACCATCTATGGTGCTGTATCTTTCATCGTCTCCGATTCAATCATAGCCATGAACAAGTTTGTTGTGCCGCTGGTAGCGGCCGACTACATAATAATGGTCACCTATTACCTGGCTCTGTTCCTGA
>CAZJVJ010000005.1:0-60434 GCA_964549635.1 uncultured Dehalococcoidales bacterium | reverse complement strand
CTGGTAGCGGCCGACTACATAATAATGGTCACCTATTACCTGGCTCTGTTCCTGATCATATACGGGTTTCTGAAGCAATAGTAGGCTGCGTTACTGCAACGCCTTAGACCACAAAAAGGGTGTACGATAGAGTAACGCCATTATTCACCTTTCAGTGTCTCGTAACCCTCTCTTACTAGGAAGGCAACGATAATCAGACCCACGACAGGGTCTGCCTGCCACAGTCCGAACAGGTAGTTTAGCCCCAACCCGAGAAGCAAGGCCAGTGACAAGAAAAAGCAGGCCAGCGTTTGTTTGGAGTCAGCTAGCAGGCTCCTGCTATTTAATAACTTGCCCGTCTGGTACTTCATGCGAAACAAAATCGGCATGAGTATGCAGGAGATTACAGCTATGACAATCCCTATAATGCTAGGGGACGGAGTTTCCTGCAGCACGAGTTTTTCAATGGACTCATACAAGACATAGGCACCAAGTATAAAAAAGGTGAAGGCTACCAGCCTGGTCGCCCTTCTCTCGACCGCCTCTTCTTCGTGCTGCGTCAGCTTTCCCTGTTTGCTGAACCTCCAGACCATCACGCCACCTGACAGGGATTCAACAAAACTATCTAGCCCAAAGCCGACCAGGGCTATACTTTTAGCCAGCCACCCGGCAAAAACCGACACCACACCCTCAAGCACATTGTAACCCACTGTGAAATAAGATAGGATAAGAGCCTTACGATATAGCCTGGAAACTTCGAAGTCGGTAATATTTCTGATGTTCATTTGAATTATAATATCAAAAAACCAGTATTATCGTTAAAGTGCCACCTATTCAAAAAAAACACACCATTGTGCCGTGATCTGTCTGCTAACTAACCAAGTGGAACATGGCCCGAAGATAAAATTACCTTAACGGCGCTGGTTATTTCGGCTTTAGGACCACTGAGGGCTTAATCTTCCCATCATAAATAAACCCAGGCACCTTTTTGCACACCCCATACCTGGCTTCCATCTCATCAAGTGGACCAGCATCTAAGGCACGCATGGGGCAGGCCTCGACGCAAATAGGCTTTCTGCCTTCCCGCCATCTGCCCACGCACATATGGCACATCTCCATCCTAGAATCCTTATCAGCATTAAACTGCGGTGCCCCATAGGGACATGCCTCTTTACACTTACCACATGCTTCCTTACCCAGACAGGCTTCCCAATCCACCACTACAATGCCGTCTTCATGCCGTTTAGTGATGGCATCAACAGGGCAGATTTCCATACACCCAGGTTGGGCACAATGCAGGCAAGAGAGCGAAAGATAGGCGACGAACACCTCCGGATACTTGCCGTTCTCAACCGTTACCAGCCAGCGCCAGTTCACCGGCCCGGCTGGTATATTATGCCAGTCCTTGCAAGCGACGGTGCAAGCATGACACCCTGTGCATCTAGACTGGTCAATGAAGAACCCTAGCTGCATACCAACTACCCAAACTTTTTTACTTCGACCAGGACAGTATTTGTAGACCAGGCTCCACCGGGAGAATGTTCACTGGATGTCAGCACATTGGAACAGCCACCACAGTCCACCCCCTGCTCGTCAAAGTCAAACCAGGCACCATGACCGAGACTGACCACGCCTGGCATTATCCTTTCTGTAACCTTAGCCCGTATCTTCACTCTACCGCGCTCGTTGAAAACCAGCACCTCATCTCCATCACGGATGCCACGCACTTCAGCATCGCTCGTGTTAATCCAGAGACGCCTCGGTTCCACCTCATCAAGCCACGGGACTTTTTCCATCGTGGTATGCGTTGCTGGCTTGTGATGTACGGTAACCAACTGTAGCGGGTATTTCTGTGACAGTGCATCACCATAGCCCTCGGGTGCCGGCAAGTATTTGGCAACTGGTGGGATTAAAGGATTATTCATCTCTGCCAGGTGCTCACAGTACAGTTCAATCTTGCCCGAGAGGGTAGGAAATGGATGATTAACCGGGTCCTCAATCTGCTCCCTGAAAGCTACAAACGGTTTAGCTACCTTCAATTTCACAGCACCTTTTTTCTTAAAATCCTCAAAATCGGTAATGTCACCAGTCCGCTCGGCGATTACCTTAATCCACTCCTCGTCAGTCCGACCCTCCCTGTAATCTGTGATGCCCAGGCGAGATGCCAGTTCAGCGCAGATATCACGGTCAGATTTAGACTCATACATAGAGTCTATAACCTTGTTCATATAAAGATAATAGGGGGAGCCGAGCCAAGGTGAGATTATGTCCTCCCGCTCCATGAAGGTGTTCACCGGTAGAAGGATATCAGCAAACCGGGCAGTGGGCGTCATCCGTTGCTCATGTACAACGATGAACTCAAGCTTTTTAAAGGCCTCGACACCCATATTGGTATTGGGATGAGAGCAAAGGAAGTTTGAAGCAACGATATAGGCTAACTTGGGGTCGCATGGGTAACCCCCGGCCCTACCTCTAAGTATGGCATCATACACCTTTAGGCTATGTATGCGAGCGCTGGTTGGTTTGGCAGCTCCGCGCAATTTATACAAGCTATTCGGCCGCGGTGGTGCCCCTTCTTCCACCGGGTTTTTGGCTCCACGAGGCATGCCCATCTGCCGGCTATGAAAGGCACGCATAAAACCGCCAGCGTAGCCACCCTCATTGCCTATGTTGCCTGTCATAGCTGCCAGCGTGCTAGCCGCCCGACCGAACTGCTCCCCTCTGGTGCCACGTGCTGGTCCCCATCCTGGTATCAGCGCTGCCGGTCTGGAAGTAGCATACTCCACAGCAAGGCGCTCGATTATCGCCCTTGATACGCCAGTTATCTTCTCCGCCCACTCAGGAGTCTTGGGGATGCCATCCTCTATTCCCGTAACATAGTCCCGGAACCTGTCAAAGCCCACAGTATATTTATCAAGGAATTCCTGGTCATGCAGCCCTCGCTCGATCATTACATAAGCCATGGCCACAAGCATAGCCGCATCGGTGCCCGGCCTGATAGGAACCCACTCAGCGGCAAAGACTGCTGTGGACTCAGTGAGACGCGGATCCACAGAGACTATCTTTATACCCTTCTCTTTAGCCTGTGCCAAGATAAAAGGCGTGTTGGTATCCCAGATGGTTACAGCAGGGTTCCAGCCCCACATAATTATAAGGCGTGAATTCAGTAGGTCTTCACGGGCATTGCCTGTCATCATGGTGCCGAAGGTCGCCATTGAGGCAAACAGTGCCCCCTCAAAAGAAGGTACACCCCAGGTACGAGTATAGCCGCCAAATTTAGCCAGCAGGCGCTCCACCGCCCCAGCACCATGCAATGCTGCCTGGCTACCAGAGCCACCGAGAAGCAAAATACTAGCATTGCCATAAGTATCCCTGACACGAATTAGCTCACTGGCCACGGTATTAAGGGCTTCTTCCCACGAAATCCTCTCAAAACTGCCGTCACCCCTCTGGCCTATTCGCTTCATCGGATATTTCAACCGGTCCGGTGAATAGACCCGCTGGCGGTAAGCTCTTCCCCTGAGACAAGCTCTAAGCTGGGGCTCCTCGCCGTCATCAGTTTCTATTCTGACTATTCTTCCATCCTGAACATGTACCTTAAGAACACACCGCCCACCACAATCGTGACTGCAACTGGTAAAAACTATCTGAGTTGTACCCATTTCCACTACCTTATCATAGTTAAGACCATCTTGAATTTTTTCACTGCTTTCAGCGAGTGATGTTGGTCAGATGGCATTATGACCATTTCGCCTGCCTTCAAGTGTTGAACCTTGCCTGAGATAACTATCTCTGCTTCACCATCAAGCAGATAGACCAGCGCGTCAAACGGTGCTGTGTGTTCGCTCAGGCCCTGGCCAGCATCAAAGGCAAACACAGTTACTGTACCCGTCGGCTTGCTTATTATTTGCCTACTAACGACGGCCCCCTTCTGATAATTCACCAAATCAATTAACCTTGCTACCCCAGTCATTTTTTATTTTGTCTTCCTTTGCCGCAAGTATACCAAATGGGGACATAAATGGTGCGGTACTATCTGTCCCGCACTGATTCCCACACCACTTCAGGCAGCATCTTCACCTGAGTATCAGGCTTTTCTTGCAATTTACCTTTTAGAATGTGATAGCAACCGGAACAGATGTTGACCACAGTGTCAGTTGTCAGTTTACTCATAATCTGCTCCATCTGCGGTGGTATGTAACAGCACAGGCTGCTGTCCAGTTGGTTAACTTTAAGTCCCTCTATCCGGCTAAGCACTCGTGCCGCTGCTGAAATATCTACTGGTTTGCTGGTTATCCGGCGCCGAAATCGGTAACATCCAGCATAATAGTCTATCTTCAAATTTAATTTGCCTCCGGTGAAATGGCGATCGAGAAGTTCGCTGTAGGAGATAACTTCAAGATTGGTTTCCTCCCGACAGTTTGTGTAGCTAGGTTCACAGGCACCACAGAACAGTACGATTGACTTTACACCTAAAGTCTCAGCCTGCCTGAAGTTTCCCATGATGAACTCACGTGACAGCTCCTTTGACTTGGCAATATCTGCTTCATTTTTAGCCATGACTGCAGGCTGTCCCAGGGGCATCCAACCACAGCAATACTCCTTTTCAAGCAGCGTGCAGTCTACATTCAGTCTATCAAGCAAGCTCTTCAAATCCGAAAGGACATGAGGCATACCCTCCGGCTGAAAACAGCCAACGATGAGGGCATATTCCGCCTTTTGACCTATTTTGAACCCTATGTCATCCACCAGGATCTTTCGCCTTTTTTCACCAGTTCCCCGGCAGGTGCCATAAGCTTTGATGTGCTCAACCATATTTTTGTCTATCATAATTTCCTCCTATCTTATGCTGCTAAACGACATCGGGTCTGACGGCTTTAAACAACATAACACACCTCACCGCAAACATGCCCAGTAATCCTTAAGATGATTTTTGACCTCATCTATGACTTTCCGGGTCTCTTCAAAGGCAGTATCGGACATATAGCGCTGGGGCACAGGCTCAGGCTCCGGTATATCAATTTTGAAGTCAGCCAGCCCGCAAATCAAAGCTAGCCAGCCATAGGGCAGTACCTTGGTATTGTAGCCCGAAGCAATCATATCAATCACCTTACCATGGCAAAGCTCCGCCATTTCCCTCACCCTCTCCCCTATCATTCTAAAACCCTTCACCGTTAACCCGAGCGCAGTAAGCTGGTCACTAAAATGGGGGTCAGAGCCGCCATTTCTGACTATGATTTCAGGCTCGAATTCTCTGGCCAGTGGCTCCACAATTGACTCAAAAACCAGTTTGTACGAATCGTAGCCGGCACCAACTGGCATCGGAACATTAACGGTAAAGCCTCTCCCTTTCCCAGCACCGACTTGATGTGCAAAACCGGTGCCCGGGTAAAGCGTCCTCGGATTCTGGTGCAAATCGATAAATAGCACCCTTGGCTCTTCATAGAAATACTCGGCAGTCCCGTTCCCGGCGTGGGCATCGGTGTCCAAGATCAGAATCTTTTTAAGGTCATATTTTTGCATCAGGTATAAACCGCAAAAGGCAACATCGTTGTAAAGGCAAAAACCTTCGCCATAAGAAGGCTTGGCATGGTGCAATCCGCCACCAATCGACACCACCTTGTTATATGTTCCACCTTCAACCAAATCACAGGCCAACTTGGCCTGACCCACTACAAGTCTAGCCGCTTCCTCCAACTTACCGGGCCTGCCGACCGGCATATTGTCCATACTGTGGTAGTCGTAAAAGCGTCCAGCATAGGTAAGGCCGAGATTGGCAGCTTTATAATATTCCTTAGTGAACTCGATATAGTCTTTCTGGCAAATTAAGAGCAGGTCATCATCGGTTGCTGGAGCCGCTTCCAAAATACGGTAATTGTTATCCTCGGCAATATGCTGTCTCAAAAATTCAATAAAAACCTCAACGCGTGTACCACGAAAAGGGTGCCCCGGGCCGAAATCGTATTCCTTCAGCCCATCCTGATACAAAATTCCGATAGCCATGGTGCTGCTCTTTTCACAGTGGAATTTCAAATGAGCCTGGTACCACAAGTCCCACAGAATTTAGACTGGGACATGACGGCCACACCACATGCGGGACAGTACAACAGCAGACTTAAACCACAATCACCACAGAACTTCTGACCGTGGACAACCGAGGTGCCACATCTAGGGCAGGCTACCCCGTGCTGCACCCGATAAGCCTGCTGAATCCCTGGTGCATACTTATCTATTGGCTTTTCCCTTGTTCTCACTGCCTTTAAAGAAAGCTTTCCCCCTCCCCAGATAGACACAAGGCAAACGATAGAAACGAATAACACAATTGGCAGGTTTATCTTCGCCGGAAGCCAGAATATCAATGTCAGCAGCAACCCAATTAAACCAAGGACAATCAACAGGCCGCCAATGGCTTTCATACTGTCTATCTCATCCGAAACCGGCAGGACTTATTGTTTCGCTCGTAGTGCTCAAAGCCCAGCAGCAGCCATTATATCTGGCACCAGTTCTTCCCTGCCTATAGCCATAATATGGACACCATCGCAAATATTGTCCTTTTTAAGGGCTGCAATCATCCTGCCAGCGATCTCGATGCCTTTTTTGAGCGCTTCTCCCTTAGGGGCCGCAGCCAGCTCATCGATAAGGCGCTGCGGTACGAAAATGCCAGGTACATTCTCGGTCATGTACTTCGCCATTTTCGCTGACGTGAGTAAGACTATCCCGGCAAGGATTTTCACCGGAAACTGGCGAGCGTACTTCATGAATTTGATGAAGTTATCCAAGTCATAAATAGCCTGAGTCTGAAAGAATTCAGCTCCGGCCTCGACCTTCTTTTCAAACTTGATTAACTGCGGGGCAATAGGGTTAGCCTCAGGAGTGACAATAGCCCCAGCGCAGAACTCAACAGCCCCATCAAGGTCATTCCCACCGAGATCTTTTCCTGACTCAAGCAGGCGGACAGTCTTCAACAGCTGAAGTGAATCAAGGTCAAAGACACCCTTGGCCTCTTTGTGGTCACCAACAGGCACAGCATCACCGGTAAGGCAGAGAACATTCCTTATGCCCCTGGTATAGGCAAAAAGCAACTCAGCCTGCAGAGCAAGACGGTTACGATCACGGCAGGTCATTTGAAGGATAGGCTCACCACCACGTTCTTTGATAGCCAGACAGCCGCCAATAGAAGGAAAGCGCATTACGGAGCTCTGATGGTCGGTGACATTCATAGCATCCACTTTATCTTTAAGAAGGTCTATATGATGGTACATCCTCTCAAGATTGGTTCCTTTAGGCGGCCCGATCTCGCTTGTTATCACAAACTTACCTGAGTTAAGGGCTTCCTTAAAGCGCGTCACCATTATATTCTTCCCTCCCCATCACGCTATTCTAATGATCCTTGGTCTGGGGGCCGCCTGGAAGTTCTTCGGCGGTTGATATTTGCGCATCAGGTCAAGCCTGCCGTGAGCTTCCAACCGCTGATATATTAGTGTCCAGGCGCAGTCTTTCGTTATGTCCACTTCGCACTTGCCCCTGTTAGTGCCACCACACGGGCCATTCAGCAATCCCTTGTGGCAAGCAGTCAACGGACAGATACCTGCAGTATACCCAAGAACACACTGACCACACTGCGCACAGACCTCATAAAAGTTACCCGGCCCGTCCTCCAGCCCGATGAACAGCGTATCAAGTGCCGGAATAACGGGCTTATCAATATAGCAACTGGCCTTGTGCACCCCAAGAGCACAGGACATGACGAGAATGCAGTCAGCACTGCTGATGGCCCTATGGTTCTCTTTCAGAGCAACTTCCGTCATTTCATCACACGCAGTGGGAATAACAATAGAGCCGGTAACAATCTTACCCAGTTCTTGAAGACGCTCCTTCATAAACTGGACTTCCTCTACACCGCCAGTTTTGGTCATGGTGGCGCAAGTACCACAGCCAATAATATAGACCCTCCCCAGCCCATCAAGCTGCCCTCTAATTTCATCAAGAGACTTTTGTTTGGTAATGGATTTCATCGTCGTACCCTCCTACCTGACCGATAGAGCATTCCTTGTCAAACTGCACTCGTCACCTCTCAAGGTCACACCTCAAACACCTCTTAGCCTCTTGTTTGGCCCTCTCCTCTGAAAACGCGAGCTCTATTTCCTCAAAGCTATGCTTCCTTTTTTCAGTGGGCAGCTTCGGCACTTCCACCCGAGGCTGGGCTTCCCATGTTTCTTCTTCAATCTTGGTAGCAGCTTCCACAATAACTTCCGTCTTCAGGTCATACATCTCCACTCTTGTTGTGTCTGCTCTGAGGTATTTGTCTATGGCTAAAGCCCCTCTTCTGCCCGCAGCAATAGCATCTATTACCATCCCCGGGCCAGTAACAAAATCGCCACCGGCAAAAACGCCAGGGACATTGGTGGCTAGAGTATTACTGTCTACCGCCAGTGTCTCCCACCGCGTCCTCTCAAGAGCGCTATCGGGTGGTAAGAACGAAAGATCAGGAGCCTGGCCAACTGCAGCAATTACAGTATCAGCCTCAGCGAAAAACTCCGAGCCTGGAATAGGTACTGGTCTGCGGCGTCCACTGGCATCCATCTCGCCTAGCTGCATCCGACTACATTGCAAGCCAATAACCTTCCAGCTCTCACTGACTATACGGGTTGGGCTGACAAGAAAGTTGATCTTTACGCCCTCAGCTACTGCCTCATCATATTCCACCTCGGTCACTGGCATTTCCTCTCGTGATCGTCGATAAAAAACGTTGACCTCATCGGCACCAAGACGGAGGGCAGTACGTGCAGCATCAAGGGCCACATTCCCACCACCAATGACAGCCACTTTATGCCCCACCCGAACCTGCTTGCCCACCTTAACATCCCTTAAAAACCTCAGCCCATAATGAAAACCTTCAACGTCCTCCAACTCACCAGGTATGCCTATCCGCTGACTCCTCTGAGCCCCGGCAGCAATAAATACAGCAGCGTAACCGTCTTTTTTAAGAAGGTCGTCCACCGTATAGCTTACGCCAATAGGTGTATTGTATCTTATGTCCACTCCACGCTTGGTAATATAGTCGATTTCCTGGTCTATGACTCTGCGGGGCAAACGAAACTCAGGTATCGCCACCGACAGCATACCACCACCAACAGGCAAAGCCTCAAATACGGTAACCCCGTAGCCCATTTGAGCCAAGAAATAAGCACAGCTGAGTCCAGCAGGACCAGCACCCACCACCGCGACTTTTTGAGGCCTAGTTCTGGGAAATGGCACAGGAGGCGGTAATTCAGATATACGGTCGAAATACCAGTCAGCAACAAAGCGTTTCAGCGACCTAATGGCCACAGGTTCGTCCAGTTCCCCACGTCGACATCTATCTTCGCAGGGGTGATGACAGATACGCCCGCATATAGCCGGAAATGGATTTCGCTCCCTGATAGTCTCAATAGACTCCAGGTATTCTCCGGCAGCGATATGCGCCACATATTTAGGAATGTTGATCCCAACAGGACACGTATGCTGACACGGCGAAATCATCAAGGAGTCACAGACAGCAGCGGGACATTTCTTTTCCCTTATATGCGCTTCATATTCGTCCCGAAAATAATTCACCGTTGTCAGCACGGGATTGGGACATGTCTGACCTAAACCGCATAATGAACATTCTTTGACTGTTCTGGCTATAGTAAGCAAAGTATCTAAATCAGCATCTTGTGCCTTACCTTGAGTGATTTTGGTCAGTATTTCCAGCATCTGTCTGGTTCCAAGCCGACAGGGGACACATTTTCCACAGGACTCAGCCTGGGTAAAACTTAAGAAATACCTGGCAACCTCAACCATACAGGTAGCCTCATCCATAACCACCATGCCACCAGACCCCATGATAGAGCCCAACTGAGCTAAAGATTCGTAATCCACCGGAGTATCTATGAATCTTGTCGGTAAGCACCCGCCCGAAGGACCGCCAGTCTGCACCGCTTTAAACCGCCTGCCACGAGGGATGCCACCACCGATATCAAAAATAACAGTAGATAAAGGAGTCCCCATCGGTACTTCAACCAGACCACTATTGGCAATCTTACCAGTAAGGGCAAAGACAGCAGTGCCTTTACTTTTCTCGGTGCCAAGGCTGGCAAACCATTCCGACCCTCTGTCAATAATGACCGGAACCGAAGCCAGCGTCTTTACATTATTAATATTACTGGGTTTGCCATCCAAGCCAGATTGTGCCGGAAATGGCGGACGGGGCCTGGGCATCCCCCGCCTGCTTTCGATAGAAGCGAGTAGCGCCGTCTCCTCGCCACAAACAAAAGCACCAGCACCTTCCTTGACATGGATTGTAAAAGAAAAGTCTGAACCTAGTATATTGCTGCCCAGAAAACCTCTCTCTCTGGCTTGTTCTAAGGCAATCCGAAACCGCTTAACCGCTAGAGGATACTCAGCACGCACATAAATGTACCCCTCTTTAGCACCTATAGCGTACCCGGCAATAAGGAGTCCTTCGATAACAGCATGAGGGTCAGCCTCCAGTATAGACCTGTCCATAAAGGCACCGGGGTCACCCTCATCAGCATTGCATATGACATATTTGGTGTCGCCAGGCGAATTGCGGCACAACTCCCACTTCCGGCCTGTGGGAAAACCAGCCCCTCCCCTACCCCTCAAACCCGACCTCTTGATTTCCTCAATGACTTCTTCAGGCGACATTAGCAAGGCCTTCCTTATAGCCCTATAGCCACCCCTAGCAATGTAATCGTCAATCTTTTCAGGATTTATACGCCCACAATTACGCAGGATGACACGCTGTTGCTTTTTATAGAAGTTTATCTCCAAATAGTATGGGATGCTTTGACCTGCTACAGGGTCGCGGTAAAAAAGGCGTTCCACCGGCTTGTTATTCTTGAAATGAGAACTGACAATCTCATGGACGTCACCTGGCTCCACGTGAGTGTAGAAAATGCCCTCAGGTTCGATGACCACATTAGGGCCTTGCTCGCAGAACCCATGACAACCAGTGAAATCTACTTCAACGCCCGCCAATCTTTGGCGCTCTACCTCTGATTTGAGTGCATCATAGACAGCGCCGGAGCCGCATGAAACGCAACCCGTGCCCTGGCAAACAAAAACAATCCTCTGGGCCGGCATTTTATTCCTTAGCCTTTCTCTCACCGAATAACTGCGCTACTTTCTTGGGATTCATATGTCCGTAGGTTGTCATACCGATAACTATGTTCGGCGCTAGAGCACAAACGCCGATGCAGGCAACTGTTTCCAGTGTATATTCGTAATCAGGGGTAGTCTCACCTTCTTCAACCCCCAATTGCTGTTTCACCAGTTTCAATATCGTCTTTCCACCACGGACATGACAGGCGGTCCCACGACATACCCTGACAACTTTTCTGCCCTGCGGCTTGGTATATAATTGCGCATAAAAGGTAATCACCCCCTGTACCTGCGCCGGGAACAAGCCCAAGGCTCTGGCAATGGGCTGCACCGCCTCGTGAGGAATATAACCGAACTCCTCTTGAATCCTCTGCAGGAGTGGTATTAATGCCCATCTCTGACCTTTATAATTATCTATAAGCTCCGCTATCTGCGCCAAATTGGCCCGTGGCTTAATCTCATCATCCATGATTTCCCACTTTCTCCAGCTTCACTCGACACACCTTTAAGGCCGGCAACTTCGTTACCGGATCCAAGACAATTTCGAAAAGTCCACTGGCTGGACTCTCCGGAAACGATACAGGCATGAAGACCATACCCGCATCGAGAGTTTCATTAATTTTCACCATAGCAGTCAACGCACCAACTGGTGATATCACCCTAATCTTGTCACCCTCTTGAACCTTTAGGCTTTTGGCATCGAATGCACTCATTTCCAAAAAAGCTTCGGGCGAAAATTTTTTCAACCGTGAGGAACGTAAGCTTCTGGAGCCGGAGCCAAACTGATACAATACGGTCACGGTCAATAGTGTATAAGGATACCCATCAGCCGAGTCCTCTGGCGAGACATGCTCAACTATAGAAAAATGTCTCGGTTTATATGAAAATTCCCGCTCGCGGAAACAGTATCCCCTCCTTTCCAAAAAAGCATAATTCACAGCCTGATATGAAGGAACCAATTCAGCAATTTCAGCCATAATCTCCTCAGGAGAAGTATACGACATCGGGTAGTCCATTCTTCGGGACAACTTGAGTATTATTTCCCAGTCTGGCAGGCTATCACCGGGGGGCTCTAACGCTTTCCGCAACTTCTGCACAGCGCCGTCGAAACTCGTGACCGTGCCTTCTTTTTCAGCAAAGCTAGCGGCAGGTAGAACAACTTTTGCCAGTTTCGCTGTCTCTGTTAGAAACATGTCCTGTACCACAAGGAACTCAAGTGACTCTAGAGCCTGTCTGACAAAGGTTGAATGTGGAAAACTAACTGCCGGATTTTCACCCACTATGTACATTCCATTTATCTTTCCCTCCCTTATCCCGATAATCATCTCCAGGGCTGTCAGCCCTTCATCCATAGGCAACTGACATCCCCACCGACTTCCAAATCTCTCCCTGGCTTGAGCATCTTTAATGCTGCGATACCCGGGGAGAAAATCTGGCAGTGTACCCATATCACAAGCGCCCTGGCCATTATTTTCCCAGGTTAGTTCATAAATGCTATTACGACCATCACCGTTAGCTCCAATCAGCATGGCCAAATTCAGAAGTGCAGCTACACAGCTCGCTCCATTAAAATGCTGAGTAATACCCCTACCGTAAACAATAGAGGCCTGTCTTGCTGTGGCAAAGAGCCGAGCAGTCTGCCGGATCTCCTCGGCTGAAATACCGCTGAGCGCTTCTACATATTCTGGGGTATAGTGCTTTAAGGTCTCGGTAAACACCCCAAAATTGTCTGTTCTATTTTCAATATACTCTTTATCGAATAGGCCTTCGTATATAATTACGCTGGCCATACTGTTCAAAATAGCCCTATCTGTACCAACCTTGGGTCTTAGCCAAATATGCGCCCAGGCGGTAAGCTTTGTTCCCCTCGGGTCTATCACTAGCAACTTGGTTCCCCTACGTCTAACCGCACGCTTGATGGCATATTCCACTGCAGGTAACGAGGACGATGGATCAGCCCCAATAACCAGTATCACCTCAGAACGTTCCAGATTTTCTAAGGGGTCTACATTGGCGTACATGCCAGTAGCCTCATAGAGGGCCACCAGACCGGCAGGGCCATACAACCGACTACCGTTGTCAACATTGTTAGTACCTAGCACACACCGGGCAAATTTCTGCAGAATATAATTTTCTTCGTTGGTGCACTTGGATGAACCGAAGACAGCTAGGCTGTTAGAGCCAGAAGTCTCTTTTATCCGCTTAAACTCATCGGCCACTACTGCCAACGCCTCATCCCAGGACACCTCCTTAAAATTACCATTAACTTTCACCAAAGGTCTGGACAGCCTTTCAGGACTGTGCACAAAATCACAGCCGTAACTCCCCTTGACACACAAAATGCTACGATTCAAGGGATTATCTCTGTCTGGCTTGACTCGGACCAAATGGTTATCCCTTATCTCCAGGCAAATGCTGCAACCACAACCACAATATGGGCATATGGTGCGAACACTTGTCACGCCGGTTCCCCGGTAAATTTTCTCCTTTTCCATGATGGCGCCAGTAGGACATAATGCTACGCATGTTCCACAAAATGTGCACTCAGACTTTTCCAATGGTAGGTCGCCTAGCGTTGCTGGTTTTGAGACGAAACCCCGGCCTAGATAGTCAACTACACCTTGTCCAACCAACTCCTGACAGGCACGGATACACTTGGCACAAAGTATACACTTGCTCAAATCGCGTTCGATGAATGGGTTGACTTCCTGGACAGTAGCCGGTTGCGGAATCTTGTGAAAATCCACCAGCCCAACACCCATCTCTGCGGCAATCTCACGTAGTTGACAACGGTTACCCTTATCGCATACCAGACAGGAGTCAGGATGGCTAGCCAACATTAGTTTGATTATAGTCTTGCGGCGTTCCTGTACCCTAGGCGACTTAGTGTCAATTACCATACCTGGCGCTATGGGAGTAACGCAAGACGCCATCAAGGCACCCGACCGCTCATCTTCAACTATACAAATGCGACAGGCACCGATAGGCTCCAAAAGGGGATCATGACAAAGGGTTGGAATTTCTATGCCAGATTCACGGGCCAGATCAAGGACAGTCATCCCGGGCCGGCCACTTACCTCTCGGCCATTGAGCGTGATAGTTATTGCCTCCAATTCCGTCCCTTTTCCAACAAATCAACCAGACAGACCAGCCACTGGAAAGCCACAACCACAGCCCACTCACTCAAACTTTTGGCTACACTAGAACAAATAATATCAAACCATAATCACGCACTCAAATGCAACAGCGTACTCACCACTCTGCAGCCGCTATTTGCCTACTAATCTGAAGTCAGTTTAATATATCTTCAAACATCTGTCAAAAAATAAAGACTGATTTTCAATAGCTGCCAATCGACTTTGTCTAAAGCTTCTTGGCTGCAGCTTCCACATCAGCCAGATGAAAAATATCAAACGATTTACCGCTACAAGTACAAAAGTTGCTTGACTTTACCGCACCATTAAAGCTAGCTATAATGATTTCGAGAGAACACCATT
The DNA here is from genome assembly GCA_964549635.1 of uncultured Dehalococcoidales bacterium. Lineage (GTDB taxonomy): Bacteria > Chloroflexota > Dehalococcoidia > GIF9 > UBA5629 > VGNY01. The sequence goes on along the minus strand of CAZJVJ010000005.1, from coordinate 45,810 downwards.
TCATAAATCGTAAAACTAATTGACAAGGACATTTTTGTATTGAAACCCGCACAAATTGTACAAATACTTAAGCGGTGCGAGCTGTTTTTGGGACTCAACGACAGTCACCTGGAAAAGATAGCAACTCTCCCATCCTGGCGTCAGCATAGTTACAGGTCAGGACAGGTTATATTTAGCGCAGATACCGAGGCAAGGGACTTCTACATTGTAGAGGAGGGGACAGTAAGCCTTGCAATTGCGTTACGTGGGGAAGGCAAAAAAAAATTGACACTGGTGCGCGTCGATACGGTCACAAAGGGGGATGTTTTGGGCTGGTCATCATTGATACCACCCCACTCCCGCAATATGTCAGCCATCAGTGTCGGGACCACTACCTTAGTATCAGTATCAGGTAGTGAGCTAAACAAGTTAATGGACGAGGATCATGCAATCGGTTACGAGATAATGAAGGGGTTAGCAAGAGTTATCGCCAGACGGCTAAGAGACATGCATACCAAATTTTGTCAGCAATAAAAGCTACAAAAGGGGAAAACAACTAAACTATTTCTTGAGCAGCCGCTGCACTCTCCTCAGCAACTCCTCAGGAGCCACCGGTTTATCAACGTAATCCTCAGTATCGAGCATAAGACCCTGACTTACACTTAGGGAAGTCTCGCCACCCTTTTCAGCAAAGCTGGTTAGCATTATGACCGGGATTTTGCTGAGTTCAGGGTCTTTCTTGATCTGCTCTGCTGCCCGAAACCCGTCTTTCACCGGCATTATAATGTCCAAAATAATCAAATCAGGTTTCTCTTGCCTTGCCTTAGCGAGCCCTTCGTCTCCATCGTAGGCAACTATCACTTCATAAGGCTTGCTCTCCAATACCATCTTGGTCGCTTCCACAAAGTCCCTGTCATCGTCAACCAAAAGGATCTTGCTTTTGCGTTCTGTCATCCTGCTGCCTCCTCAGAGCATTTGTATCACACATTAGACACGTTGTTTTCGCTTAAGTAGCTTTTCAACGCAATCTAGCAATACCCCGGGTAATATAGGTTTCTCGATATACTCGTCTGCTTTCAGCTCTTGACCAGTTTCTAGCTCGTAGCGGCGACGGCTGGCTTCTTCTCGCACCGAACTTAAAATAAGAACAGGCATATCTCGGAATTCAAGCCACTTCGGAGACTTAAGCTCTTTATAGACAGCAAAACCATCCATCCTTGGCATCAGAAGGTCGAGTATCATCAAGTCTGGCTTTTCTATGCCGAGCTTGCTGAGACACTCTACACCATCACGTGCGAACACCACCTCGTAGCCACGGGCCTCCAGAATCATGCCTATCGCATCCAGAATATCAGGGTCATCATCGACTACTAAAATCTTTTTACTTGCCATCAAGTCACATACCTTTCCACACACATTCAGTTATATCAAACAGCAACCTATAAATTATATCAAACCGCAACAAGCCGAATCCAATTTCTGATGAAACAGGACTATCTAGCTTATGTAGTCTCAAAACTAATTGGTCACTTTATCTTTTTAGGAAGCGTAAAGGAAAACTTGCTCCCTTTACCAGTTTCAGGGCATGGGCTCTCCACCCAAATCTTGCCGCCATGGGCTTCTATGATCCTCCTAGATATAGATAACCCCAAACCTGTTCCTTTTGGGCCAACATTGCTACCCCGGTAGAAGTCTTGAAATACCTTGGGTAAATCATCAGCCGGAATACCGCAGCCAGTATCAGCTACTTCGACCAGAATCTCGTTATCCGTTTCCATTGCCCGCACTATGACCTCACCTTCACTTGTATAATTAATAGCATTGTTCACAAGATTGGTGATTACCTGCTGTAACCTGGACGGTGCACCAAAAACACAAGAAAGATTTCGAGGTACTTGAACTGTAAATTTTATTCCTTTTTGTTGTGCCAGGCTAGCGCCTTCCTCGGCAAAACTTTCTATTACCTGAGCCAGCGATACCTCCGTCATCTCCTGAACGAGCTGGCCCACCTCAATCCGAGGTATGTCAAGCAAATTGCTAATTAGGTTAAGCAGCTCAGCAATCCTCTGACTGGCTCTTTCCATCATGTGTTTTTGCTTTTCGTTTAACTCTCCGGCATACCCACCAAGCATCACGCCTAAAAAGCTCTGTATAGCGGAAAGAGGCGCTTTCAAGTCGTGAGCAGCTATGCTGACAAAGTGAAGAAACCGTCTCTTCTCTTCCTCCAATAACTCCGCCCTCTCTAAAGCAATAGCACCAAGGTTAGCCAAGGCACCAAAAAATTCTGTCTCCTCTTCAGTAAACTCGTGTGGTTGTGAGGTATAAATGCGCAGAATACCGATAACCTGGCCACGGCGCATCAGTGGTAAAGAGAGCATGGAAACTATTCCTTCCTTTTTAGCCTGCTCCCTGTACTGAACGCGAGGGTCGGCAGTAGCATCAATGATTGCTACTGGTTTGCCTTCAAGTGCCTCGGCAATAGCAGCATCTACTTTCACCGTTCCCTTACGAACATACCAATCACTTAAACCATGAGCTACTGTATGGATCAACTGTTGCCCGTCCGAAGTCAACAGCATGAGGGAGCAACCTTTAGCCATTGCTGCTTCACAAATGGCCTCGACGATTGTTCGCAATACCTCTTGAGGGGCTAGACTAGAATTGAGCTTCTGGGCAATCCGATAAAGCACTTTATAACGCTGAACCTCTTCCATCTACCCGACCATTCAAAATTTCATCTTTTTGACCCTTCGTCAAAAAACTGCCACAAACCACTCAATGTAGCCTTTAGCCTATAAGGAACTAGACCAGTTTGTCAAGCGTTAAAATCGCCTACAAGAACACTTTGTGACTAGATAACTTTATAAACCTTGCCTACATGCCCAGGGCTCAGGCTTATACCGGTGGTCGGCGATTTGCCCACGGCCTGGCTGTTTCAAGCTGGGCTGCAAGCTGAAAAAGAGTAGCTTCATCACCAAAACGCCCAATAAAATGCGTGCCTATTGGCAAACCATCAGCATTCCAATAGAGAGGTACCGACATAGCAGGCTGCCCCGTTATATTACAAATCGGTGTGAAGGGACAGAACGCTGCAGCACGCCGTTGCGCCCAAAGAGGGTCTCCCGGTGGACAATCGAAGGAGCCAAGAGGTAACGGCGGCTCAGCAAGCGTAGGAGTGAGCAAAATGTCATAATCGACAAAAAAGCGGGCAAAATCTCGGGATATTGCTTGAAGGATTGTTACGGCACCCAGATAGTCCGATGCACTCAGCTTTTTTCCAATTTCGTAAACTGCCCATGTGGCTGGTTCAAAATCGTCAGGGATGACTTTTCTATTCAACGCTAAAGCTGCAGTATCTATAGTCCAGGCACAACCCGCGGACCAGACAGTCATAAAACTACGGCCTACCAGTTCCCCATCAATTTTCGGCGTTGCTTCAATCACCTCATGCCCGAGCTCAGCACAAAGTGCCGCAGCATCTTGTACCGCATTAACACAATCAGCATGCACAGGAACACCGGTAGGCGCTTTACTGGTAAAGGCAATACGAAGCCGTCCAGGCCTAGAACCTACCTCCATCAGGAACGGCCGTTTTGGCGGCGGAGCCCAGTATGGGTCGCCCACATCCGGACCCGACGTTACATCAAGCAACGCAGCACTATCCCTAACCGTGCGAGTCACAGCATGCTCCACAACAAGACCACCCATTAAATCGCCGAAGTTTGGGCCTAAGGGATTACGCGCCCTAGTTGGCTTAAGCCCGAATACACCACAGCAGGAGGCCGGGATCCTGATGGAGCCACCGCCATCATTAGCATGGGCCATGGCAACCATCCCCGTCGCTACAGCTGCTGCTGAACCGCCGCTAGAGCCACCGGTAGTCCTGTTCGTGTCCCATGGATTACGGCTAGGCCCAAACAGAGAAGGCTCAGTTGTCGGCAAAAGTCCCAACTCCGGCGTATTTGTCTTTCCTAGAATAATCAAACCGGCACGTTTCAGCCTCACTACCAGTTCACTATCTTGCGTAGGTACCATGTCCTTGAAAAATTTCGAACCAAGTGTCATGCGGACACCTGCATAGGAAGCCACAATATCTTTAATCAAAAACGGCACTCCAGTGAATGGCCCCTCGGGCAACTTGCCTGTAGCCGCGACACGTGCCTGCTCATACATAGGTGTGACTACAGCATTAAGTAAAGGATTCAAACGGTGAATTCGTTCAATAGCAGCATCTACCAGCTCTAAAGGGGTAACTTCGCGCCGCCGTATTAGCTCAGCTTGAGCAGTAGCATCAAGAAAAGCAAAATCATCCGACTTCTTCATCTTCCATACCTCTGTTAATTAACTAGTAATAACGACGTTATTGCCGGATGCGCCTTAACTCGAAGACTACTGGATTTGCTGGGTCAGGGCAGGCAACGGTAGTTTTATCTCGGTCGTTTTCCCAGTAAAAAGAACCACCGAATTGTAAAACTGAAATAAACGGAAAGAGTGCATAAAATGCCCAGGGACACATGCCAGCTGGAGTCTTCTCATCGATGCGAAACTCATCGCCCACCTTGTGATTAAGAGCACAATGACCCTCCTGAGATATTACCCTTGCGATTAGTTCATAAAATTCCGCTTCAGCCATACTAGATGCCCTCCTATCCAATATATACGCAGAAATCTTACACCAACTCGTGAACAATGAAAAGTAGTGGGGTTATGATAATAAAAATTGGGGTCGGTAATGTGAATTCTGTTTTACAAAAATGCAGAAGGGCAAGTCACAAACGCACTGACCTGGTATCAACTTCAGGCAAAAATAGCGGTACAACTTAACTAAGCACTAGAGATATCTAACAAGATATCCCACAAGTGCTTGCAATCATTGGGGCTGGTATAACAAAGAGGTTCAGTAGACCGCTGTGAAATTACTATTTGATTTCCGCTTTGGCTCCGGCTTCTTCCAACTTCTTTTTAATGTTCGCCGCCTCTTCTTTGCTGACACCTTCTTTAATGGGTTTAGGAGCGCTTTCTACCAAGTCTTTAGCCTCCTTTAGCCCCAAAGTGGTCAACTCACGCACTGCTTTGATTACAGCGATTTTGTTCTCACCAATCTCCTTAAGGATCACACTAAATTCCGTTTTCTCCTCTTCAGCTGGTGACGGGCCTGCTCCTGCGGCAGCTCCGACCACGGGTGCTGCAGCTACTGCCACCGGGGCTGCTGCAGTTACTCCAAACTCCTCTTCTAGAGCTTTAACCAATTCAGCCAGCTCCAACACAGTCATACTCTTAACTGCTGCTATGATCTCTTCCTTTGACATTCTTTTAGCTCCCTCTGTTGAAATTTTTCCAGACCCGGATACCGTTTTTGTTTTTGACGTGTCTTCTGCCTTCACCTCTATCTCTGGTTGTTTAGATTCGATCTCACCCTGCGACATTTTGCCCTCCTTCCAGTTGTTGAATTCTAGCTTGCATTACATTCAAAAGCCCGCGCAAAGGCGCACTCAGCACACCATGTAGAATTTGCAACGGAGCTTGTAACTGCCCAATTAGTCTAGCAACCAAGACTTCTCTCGGTGGTATAGTAGCCAAAACAGAAATTTCATCAGCGGTTATCAACCTGTCACCCAGAACTCCCCCTTTGATCTGCAATGTCGAACCTGACGAGCGGATATACTCCCTCAAAACTTGAGCTGGCTTAATCACATCATCATAACCAAATGCAATTGCCACAGGACCATCTAAAAATGCTGATAGCTGTTTTTTGCCCGCCCTCTCAGCAGCAAACCGAGTCAGCGTGTTTTTCACCACCTTATACTCTATCCCAAATTCAATCAAACGGCGGCGTAACCTTTCCATCTCTTTAGCCGAAAGCCCACGATAGTCCGTAGCGATGGCAATATTACATCTCGACAAATTAGTCGCTATCTCATCTATAATTTGTTTCTTCTTTTCTTTTAGCATATCCACGCTCCTTAAAAAGCTAAAAAGTCCTTGTGCCATGACACAAGGACCGCACCCAGCTACAAACTATAATCACCTTCACCGTACCTCGGCAGGCACACTTTTAAGCCTCACGGCACCTGCTGTCATAAGCACAATTTCAAAGCCCGTTATTCAATTTTGAAAGTATAAAAAGGCGACAATCAGCTTAATAACGGTTTCAGGTCAAGCTTGACCCCGGGCCCCATAGTGGTTGTCAAAAAGGCGCTCTTAATATATTGCCCCTTAGCTCCACTGGGCTTAGCTCTTATTACAGCTTCCACCAGAGCAGACAGGTTCTCCATCAGCTTATTCTCATCAAAGCTAATCTTACCGATGGGCACATGAATTATTCCTGTCCTGTCCAGTCGAAATTCCACCCGTCCCTTTCGCGCATCTGCAATAGCTCTCGCCAAGTCTTCAGCGGGTACTACTGTACCTGATTTAGGATTAGGCATCAGGCCCCTACGACCCAGTATCTTGCCCAACCTCCCCACTTTGCCCATCATATCCGGCGTGGCTATACCGACATCAAAATCAAGCCAGCCACCCTCAATTTTACTAATAAGATCATCACCCCCCACATAATCCGCACCAGCTGCTTCGGCTATTCTAGCCGCTTCACCTTGAGCAAAAACAAGTATTCGAACTTTCTTGCCCAATCCATTGGGCAAAAGGGCTATGCCTCTAACTTGCTGATCCGCGCTTCTGGGATCAACTCCCATTCTCAAGTGTAACTCAACAGTCTCGTCGAAACGAGCATAGGCGGCTTGCTTAGCCAGCTTAATTGCCTCACTTGGCGGATAAGCATTTTCTCTACTAACTAGCTTAGCCGACTCTCTATATTTCTTACCTCGAACTGCCATTTATTGCTCCACATCAATACCCATACTACGAGCTGTGCCTGCAATTATTCGTGCTGCACCTTCCAGGTCAACAGCATTCAAATCCTTCATCTTCAATCTAGCGATCTCATAAAGCTTCTCACGGGATATTGAACCTACTTTCTGCCGCCCGGTTGCAGTACTACCTTTCTCAATACCCAAGGCTCGTTTAAGCAAATCAGACGCTGGGGGTGTCTTGGTGACGAAAGTGAACGACCTGTCCTCATAAACAGTTATTTCCACCGGGACAATAGAACCCGCCTGGGCTTTGGTCTGTTCATTATATTCCTTGCAGAAAGCCATAATATTGACGCCGTGCTGCCCTAAAGCTGGCCCAACTGGAGGCGCAGGCGTAGCTTTTCCCGCCTCAATTTGCAATTTTATTACTGCCTTAACCTTTTTCGCCATTTATAACCTCTGCACCTGCAAAAAATCAAGCTCCACAGATGTTTCACGTCCAAAAAGGGTTAGCATCACCTTCACCTTGCCCTTGGCTGCATTGATTTCATCAACCACCCCAACAAAATCAGTGAAGGGACCATCAACCACACGAACGCTCTCACCCTTTCTAAAACCTACCTTCACCCGAGGTGTACCTTCCGTCATCTGCTTCAAAATAGCATTTACCTCCTGCTCAGCCAAAGCCGTCGGTTTGTTGCCACTACCCACGAAGCCGGTTACACCAGGAGTATTACGGACAACATTCCAGCTCTCATCATCCATCTTCATTTGAACAAGAACATATCCAGGAAAGACCTTTTTGGTCACTGTGCGTCGTTGCCCTCCCCTGATTTCAATCTCCTCCTCAGTAGGTATCACTACCTCGAATATCTTGTCCTCAGCATCCATAAACTTAATCCTTTGTTCCAGAGCTTTCTTAACGCGCTCCTCATAACCGGAATACGTATGTATTATATACCACTGCTTATCACTATTTTTCATGAGTCACTTTCCACCCAGAAACAGTCTGGCAACCAATTCAGCAAAGCCATAATCTATGGCCCCCAAAAGGAGTCCTGTAGCAATACATATACCCAGCACCATAGCCGTCAGACGCAACGTCTCCCGTCTGGATGGCCAGACAACCTTCCTTAATTCGCCTATAACGTCACCAAAGAAGGCGAAACGAGACCTTTTTTGGGCTTTAATAATTTGGGGTTGACTCTTCTTTGTCAAAGACTACTTAGTCTCCCGATGGAGCACATGACTACGACAGCGCGGACAATACTTCATTAACTCTAATCGCTGAGAGTCGTTCTTCTTATTTTTTTCAGTGGTATATGTTCTTTCGTGGCATTGTGTGCACGCCAGGTGTATAACGCCACGCAGTTCGCCTTTCTTAGCCATGACTATTCGAGTATCTTACCGATAACTCCGGCGCCCACAGTTCTACCGCCTTCCCTTATGGCAAACCGTAGTCCAGTTTCCAGGGCTACCGGGTATATAAGCTTAACAGTCATTTTTATATTATCACCGGGCATAACCATTTCCACACCTTTGGGTAGTTCTATGGTCCCGGTAACATCTAGAGTCCTGATATAAAACTGAGGTTTATAGCCATTAAAAAATGGCGTATGTCGTCCACCTTCCTCCTTAGTTAACACATATACCTCACCTTCAAAATGAGTGTGAGGAGTAATCGTGCCAGGTGCCGCCAACACTTGCCCTCTTTCCACATCATCACGCTCAATACCTCTAAGCAAGCAACCTATAGCATCTCCAGGCTCACCCATCTCCAGAGTCTTGTGGAACATTTCCACTCCGGTTACCACCGTTCTCCGTGTCTCCCTTATACCAACAATCTCAACCTCATCGCCCACTTTAACTACACCCCGTTCCACCCTACCAGTCACCACGGTACCTCGTCCCTTAATGCCGAAGACATCCTCTATCGGCATCAAAAACGGCTTGTCTTTGGCTCTCACTGGCAGAGGGACCCATTCATCAATGGCATCTGTCAACTGCAAGATTCTGCCACACCATTGGCATTCGCGTTTGCCACAGCCACACTCTAAGGCCTTCAAGGCACTCACCCGGACAACAGGGGTCTTGTCCCCAGGGAACTGATATTTAGTCAGTAGGTCTCTAACTTCCAGCTCAACCAGCTCAAGTAGCTCTTCATCTTCCATCATGTCCACCTTATTCAACGCCACCAGTATGCTCGGGACTTCTACCTGCCTAGCCAGAAGGATATGCTCTCTAGTCTGAGGCATAGGACCATCAGGCGCACTAACCACCAGTATCGCACCGTCCATCTGAGCCGCACCAGTTATCATATTTTTAATGTAGTCGGCATGCCCCGGGCAATCTACATGAGCATAATGCCGCTTCGCGGTCTCATACTCAATGTGAGCGATAGCTATGGTCAAGCCACGTGCTTTCTCTTCTGGCGCATTATCTATTGAATCAAAAGCCCGAAATTGCGTCTGAGTGTTTTTAGATAAGACCAGTGTGATGGCTGAGGTCAAAGTAGTCTTACCGTGATCAACATGACCTATCGTTCCCACATTAACATGGGGCTTAGTGCGTTCAAAAACTTTCTTTGCCATTTTCAGAAAACCTCCTTCTTTACCCAGCCCACAACCAGATTCGAACTGGTGACCCCGTTCTTACCAAGAACGTGCTCTACCTGCTGAGCTATGTGGGCATGCTTCTCATTATATTTATTTCAAAGAATTATACAATACAGTCCAAAATTATAGCATATTTTAGCAAAGTCTCAAAAGACTGGTGGAGGGGGTAGGATTCGAACCTACGTAGCCATAAGGCGGCAGATTTACAGTCTGCTCCGATTGTCCACTCCGGCACCCCTCCCGGATTAAATTTAAAGCCCGAGAGGGGAGTCGAACCCACTAACCTACCGATTACAAGTCGGTTGCGCTACCATTGCGCCACTCGGGCAATACAACACGACCCTCAAGCACCTACTATGCTCAACTATGGCATAGTAGTATAAGAAAAGCTAAAGCAAAAGTCAATTCAAATATTTTCAGAGCCCCCTCTCAACTATTGTAAGCTGTTCCTTTCATGCACCCTTGTCATTCTGCTCGACCATCCAAGACAGTGAGAAAAACAAATAAGTACAATTCCTGCGATTTCTCTTCCGTGAAGCGATTCTCAGGTCAATAATATTGGCAAAAGTGTTTTTCCACAACACCGAAGTCAAAGCCAAGAGGTGATTGTTGCATTGTAAGTAGTGCCGTTGTTATAATTGTTCACAGCAGGGCGAAAAGCCATATTGGACTTGAAGGCGCAGGAGAAGATTATATCTAGAGATAGATGCATTGGTTACGCTAACCATTAAGGAAGGTTAAAAAATGTTGGAAAAACAGCGCAGAGCTGTAGTCCAGAATATCATCAAGAATCTTCTTGAGTTAGAGATTCCAGAAATTCAGACTATGGCTAGCAGACTTGCAGAACAGATTAAAAAACTAGAAGAACACAGCTTTAAGCTCCAGGAGTATGTTACTCAGATTGAGAGGCTGGCTACAGAGGAAGCTAGTGCTCTAGCTGAGAGCAGAATTAGTGAAATTTTAAAAGAATTAGATAATGCCTTGAGCGAGTTAAAGCAGCGGTCGAAGAAAGCCGCTGCTATAAGCTCAGGAGATAGGACTCCATCCGAAATCACAGAGACTGGACAAACGGCCGAGCAAAGAATAGAAGAACTAGAGGTGGAGCACATAGTATCCCGGCGAAGAATGAAGCCAGAGGCGTATACTACTCCAGAGGGATACTTAATCAGAAAATCACGGCATTAAAATCAGGCTTCTTGCCCCTGTAGCTCAGATGGATAGAGCAGCGGTTTCCTAAACCGCGTGTCGGGCGTTCGAATCGCCCCAGGGGTACTTGACCGAGGACAGGGGTGTAGCTCAGCTGGTAGAGCAGCGGTCTCCAAAACCGCAGGTCGCGGGTTCGAGTCCTGCCACCCCTGCCATAGATATGACAGTAGTTTGTGAGATGGAGTGCCGAGGTGGTGGAATAGGTAGACACGCCATCTTGAGGGGGTGGTGGGCGTAAGCCCGTAGGAGTTCAAATCTCCTCCTCGGCACCATTGACATCTTATTGTTAGTGACAGCAAAATTGTGGCTGCGTTGCCATAGAAGGTCATTTTAATCAATTTTTGGTATAATTATTCAAAGATAGTGCGGAAGTAGTTCAGTGGGTAGAACGTCTCCTTGCCAAGGAGAAGGTCGCGAGTTCGAATCTCGTCTTCCGCTCCATAGAAATGTAAGGCGGCGTAGCCAAGTGGTTAAGGCGGGGGTCTGCAAAACCCCTATTCAGCGGTTCAAATCCGCTCGCCGCCTCCACTTTTTGTGCACCCCTGCCGAGGTGGCGGAATGGTAGACGCGGCGGACTTAAAATCCGCTCTCCGCAAGGGGGTGTGGGTTCGAGTCCCTCCCTCGGCACTCTGTCACAACATTTACATGATATTAACTTTCATTCACCTAAAACTGAAGAACAACAATCGCCACCTTCACTAGCTTCTGCCATACAAAAGCACATTGACACTCGCCAGCATGACGCTTAATATAATTGTAGGTTCGGAAAACAACGCCTTTTTCGCCGAACCGAATTACCACACGGTTCGGATTGCAATTTGATTTTTTATCAGTTTCTACTTAACAAATAGTAAGGGAGGGGATCATGACGCTTAAACTTTCTTTACCAGAGGCTAAAGAGCGTGCGTTACAACTGATGCACCGCGGCTATCACTGAGGGCCCGCAGTCCTGCAAGTTATGTGGGAATCCTATCAACTCGACAATGAAGATTTGCTATGGTCAGGCATAGCTTTCACCGGAGGAATAGGCGGGCAACAGCAAGCACCATGCGGTGCCATATCGGCTGGGGCAGTATGCCTTGGCCTGCGATATCGCTGTCCGCCAGAAAATAAACAACAGGCTAAGCAGGCAAGGCTCAACACGCGCCAAGATGCCAGCGAACTGGTCAAAAGCTTTATTCAGAAGTTCGGCACTATAATCTGCATTGACCTCATCGGTATAGACTTTTCCAAGCCTGGCGGGTACCAAGAGTTCCAGGAATCCGGAATCTGGAAGGAAAAGTGCGATCACTACGTGCAATTCGTAATCGAGAAATTATACGAACTAGACGAAAGGAGAAAAGCTGCGGTAGCACCGCAAAAGGTCACTATATATACCAAGCCAGGCTGCCCATATTGTGCCGCAGCCAAGCAGGATCTTGAGGAACGCGGCATACAGTATCATGAGATCAGCACCGAAAATAACCCAAAGGCAGTAGAGGAGGTTATGCGCCTTTCTGACGGCAAAGGCATAGTTCCCATCATAGTCAGCGGCGAGGAGATCAAAGTTGGATTCGGAGGCGGCTGAGCTATCTAGGTTGCGGCGGTCTGTCGCAATCAATCAGGCCTCATTTAAACCACACTGGCGGTAAAAGCTATGTCAAAAAACTATCTCCGTAATTTTTGAGCCATAACCTCTTTGACAGCCTGTTCAATGGCTTCAGGAGTGAGACCATGCTTCTGCATGAGTTCGTCAGGCTTTCCCGATTTGGCATAAGTATCTTTGATGCCAACGAACCTCATAGGTACCGGTTTTTCACGAATAACCACCTGAGCGATACGGCTGCCCATACCACCATGAAGCAGGTGCTCCTCAGCAACAACAATGGCACCAGTCTGTGAAGCTGCCTCTATAATTGCGCCTTCATCCAGCGGCTTCAAGGTGGGCATGTTGAGCACCTGGCAGTCAATGCTTTGTAATTCCAGTTTCTTAGCCGCGTCCAACGCTCGGGACACCATGATACCGCAGGCAATAATAGTAACATCCTTGCCTTCCTTCATCGTTACTGCTTTGCCTAAATTGAAGCGATAGCCATCAGTGTACACTGGCGGGAACTTGGGACGACCAAGCCGAATATAAAAGGGACCTTCGGTAACCACCGCTAATTTGACAGCCTCAACTGTCTCTATAGCATCCGCAGGAACCACAACCGTGAACCCGGGCAGGGAACAATAGAGCGCTAGGTCTTCTATGGCATGATGGGAGGCACCATCCTCACCAACCGTAATGCCGCCATGGGTAGCCACAATCTTCACATTCAACCTCGGTTGAGCAACACAGACTCTCACCTGGTCAAAGCAACGACAGGCAGCGAAAACAGCAAAGGTACTGACAAAGGGTATCTTACCCGAGGCTGCTAGTCCCGCAGCAATGCTCATCATGTTCTGCTCAGCTAAACCACACTGAACAAACCGATCGGGGAATTCCTCAGCAAAATACTTAGTCATAGTCGAACGGGAAAGGTCAGCATCCAGGACTACAATATTTTCATGCTCCCTGCCTAAGTCCACCAGGGCTTTGCCGTAAGCCTCTCTGGTAGACAGGTCACCGTATATACTCATGCCAGCTCCTTTAACGCTACCTCAGCCTCCTCGGGGGTAGGAGCTTTGCCGTGGAAATCCACATTATTCTCCATAAAGCTCACACCCTTGCCTTTAACAGTATGTGCTACGATAACCGTTGGTTTTCCTTTTATATCTCTGGCTTTATCTAAAGCCCACAAAATCTGGTTCATATCATGCCCATCTATCTCTATGACATACCAGTTGAAGGCACTCCATTTTTCAGTAAGCGGGTGAAGGTTCATAATATCGCAACACCAGCCATCAAGCTGAAGCCTATTATGATCAACAATAGCCGTTAAATTATCAATTTTAAAATGTGGGGCTAACATTGCCGCCTCCCAAACCTGCCCCTCCTCACACTCCCCATCACCAAGAAGGACGTACACACGATAATCCCTCCTATCTAGCCTGCCAGCCAAGGCAATGCCTATGCCATAAGATAAGCCTTGCCCCAGAGAACCAGCAGACATCTCCACTCCTGGTGTTAGTGTCCTATCGGTATGCCCCTGAAGCCGACTACCCAGCTTCCTCAAGGTGGATAATTCCGCCACCGGGAAATACCCGCATTCGGCCAGAGCAGCGTAGAGGATAGGTGCAGCATGCCCCTTGCTGAGCACAAATCTATCACGGTCAGGCCATTGGGGATTTTGAGGATTATGGCGCATAACTTTGAAGTAAAGAGCAGCGATAATATCAGCAGCAGAAAGAGAACCACCCGGGTGCCCACTCCCAGCCGCCGCTGTCATAGTGATTACATGACGTCGCAGTTGCTTTGCCATCTTCTGAAGCTCAGGTACAGATAGATTGAAACTGACACCAGCCAATGAATCAGTCATAGTCATTAAATCTCCAATGAGTTCTCAATTATAAGCAAGTTAAACACGCATTGTCCATAAGCGCCTCTTTATGAGGCCGCATCACTCTGTACTTACTAGAAAACCATCTCAAGGATGAAGCCGCTCTATTACATCAGACAGACAGCTGCACCTCAGCAATACGACTGTAAACAGCTCCACTAGGCATAAGCTGACTTTTCATAAGGGCAAGCCTATTTACCATCATCTTGTAACTAACCTCAACCGGTGTCTTCATTACTAGCTTGCCAAAATCGCGCCGATCTTGAAGTGGAACACCTTCCTGGAGCCGCGCTAGGGTCACGTGTGGCGTGAACGGTCTGGATTCTCTGGCAAAGCCCAAGTGGGCAAGGTTTTCATCAATACGCTGTTGCCATGCCACCAATTTGTGCACCTCACCTCTAACGCCCAACCAGAGCACACGGGGTTGCACCAGATTAGGGAAAGCTCCCATCTCAGCAATCTCCAGATAGAAAGGCTTGACCCCACGGCTGGCCTGTTCCATAATCCTCATTATCTCGGACACTTTCTGCAAACTTATATTACCCAGAAATTTCAACGTAATGTGAATGCCTTCTGGCGCCACCCATTTAACGAATTTATGGTGAGGTGACTTCAAAGCATCCTGCAATCGATATAGCCCAGATTTGACATCTTCAGGCAGCTCTATGGCTATGAAGGATCTAACCTGCTTATTGTTCAAAGTTTAAAGTCGCTCCGGTTTGAAAACTTACCCCTGTGCCTATAGACATAACAGCCTTTGAGCATTACCACTAAGAATCTTAGCCCTGTCCTCAGAACTGAGCCTAACTGACTCAAGCTGGTTTATTATACGTCTTGGTGACAGCAAAGGATAATCGCTGCCAAACAGAATTTTATCGCTGCCGACAATCTCGGCCACATATTTGAAAATCTCTGCCTTATAAAGAAAAGAGGTAGCTGCGGTATCAAAGTATACATTGCTTAGCGCCTTTTCGACCTCAGGCATCAAAGCATAGAAGGGTAAACCTCCACCCCAATGAGCACAAACCAGCTTCAAATCTGGGAAATTTAAGACTATAGGATAGATGAATTCAGGGGTGAGGGTCCCCTTACCGAAATATTGGTGCCCTACCGGCTCCGAGGCATGTGTAAGCAATACCAAGCCGTTTGCTACCACTGCCTCCACTACAGGTCTGATAAGCTTGTAATCTTTAAAACTAAAGCCCTGAACGTCTGGTCTAATCTCCCCTATACCCTTAGCTCCGCTCGAAACGCAGCGCTCTAGTTCTTTGAGAGCCTTGTCTCCAGTTACAGGTTGGATTGTACAAAAAGCGATAAGCCGCTTTGGGTAACGGGCCGCAGCCTCCAGAATATAATCATTTGTCTCAACGCAAAGTTCGTGGCTCGTCCAGCCCAGATTAAGGACTACTGACATATCGACTTCATATTCATCCATAGCCTCGATTAGCTCTTCAGCTGTTATCAGCTTGGCTTTTGGCTGTGCGTACAGGAGCGAAAAACACTCATCACGTCCTACATAATCAACCCGTCTTGCTTTTATCTCGGGCGGCACCACATGAGTATGAAAGTCTATGATCATCCCCAGCATTATAGATGACCGACCACCAATCCTCAACCGAGTCTGTTGTTCTATCCAGACAGACGATGTATAATATCTGGCAAAGGTTGCTCAGTTACCAGACAAGGTTGTCGGACAGTCCCCTACCCAGTTTTCCCGAGTAGCTCAGTGGTAGAGCGGGCGGCTGTTAACCGCTTGGTCGTAGGTTCGAATCCTACCTCGGGAGCCACCTGCCGAACAACCCGTGTCCTAATACAATTCTTGACAGCTGTACTTCTTAACCTTATCATAGGGTCTTCAAAAATAGCCGACCAACAACGGGATAGGTCAATACACGTAATAGCCGGCAAATCAGCGAGGTAAGAGCCATGCCAGCAAAAGCTATAGCGTTCAGACGCAAGTCACAGGCCAGAACCCAAAATACCCGAATACACATATTTGCTGAATGGCTAAATACTCAGCCACTACTTACCCAGCTTACCACGGTTGCTGTTACAGTCCTGTTTGGCATGCAGGTGCTTAGGGTACTGGTGCCTGGAGTATTCTGGATACTCAGTGACCGCATGGGTTGGAGTATCATAGAACTCAGTGCAGTAGGGCTACTTATTTTCCTGACCGCTCTGCTCGCTGGTCCACTTAGCCGGTTCTTCCCCAACCGCGGTCTAGCAATGATTTGTGCTGCCGGGCTAGGTCTAACCAGACTATTCATGCAACTTTGGTGGAACGAGCCGCTGTTTAACTTAAGCTTGGCAATAATAGGCACAATACTGTTTGCCATCTTCCTAGCAGCTTATTTGGAAAGCACATCCATCCGGGGAGCTCCAGCTATGCCACACTACTTCGGCCTGGGGCTTCTAAGTGGCCTGACGCTGGACACGGCCATCAATGGCGCGTTTAAAACTTATGACATGGTTTGGCAGACAAAGCCAGTGCCAGTGCTCATAACACTACTGTTGGTGCTGATACAATTAGCGTTAATAGCAGCTATCATGCTTACACAAAAAATCGCTCCTTCGCCAACAGTTAGAACCCATGGCATGCCCATTTTCAAATCACTAGCGTGGGTAGCCGTTGGCCCCTTTTTATTTTTAGAACTTATACTCTTTCAAAACATCCCCCGCTTTACAACGTTGACCAACTGGCCGTTACCCCTAGCTTTCGGAATGGTTCTGCTAGCTCAGTTAGTTGGGCTTGCTGCCGCCACTTGGCTACTCGTCAAGAACCGGCGCATCCTATGGCCCTGGGCTTTAAGTGGTGGCATAATACTAACTGCACTCCTAGCACTTGGCTACCAGCAGCCAGCATTAAGCTTGGTACAACTGTTTTTAGGACAGGTGCTAATATCAGCACTCATAATCATAGTGCTCATAAGTATTACTAACTACTCAAAAAAAATACAGACTTCCGGAATTTCCATTGCCAACGGCATAGGCATTGCCCTGCTGATTGCGTTTGTCTTTGCCTACTACGTTATCTACACGACCAAACTTCCTTATGACAATCTGCTGCTGGAGCCCATAGCTGGCTTCATGATAGCAGTTTGCGCCGTTGGGGCCACAGCTTATGTGCCACAAGAGATAAAAGCAACCCTCAAACTATGGAGAGTACCAGCGCTGAGCCTTATACTCCTGATACTCCCTCTAAGCATGGCATTTGCCTTGCGACCACCAATACCAGTTAATGGTGAAGGCTTTCCTGTCCGCATTATGACCTATAACTTACACAACGGTTTTAATATCAAAGGCAAACTGGAACTGGAAGCTATTGCCAAAACCATTGAATACAACAAACCTGATATAGTCGCCCTTCAAGAAGTATCCAGAGGCTGGGTGGTCAACGGCCGGGTGGACATGCTTTTATGGCTCTCTAAACGGCTTCAAATGCCCTACGTTTTTGGACCAACAGCAGACCCCTTTTGGGGAAACGCTATCCTTAGCCGCTATCCAATACTGGCATACAGCAGACATGACCTGCCACCAGAAAATCTGATTATAAAACGTGGCTTCATTACAGCGCTCATAGACCTGGGCGAGGACATAAAGCTAAAGGTCATCACCACTCACCTACACCATCTTGATAAAGATACAGAAATTCGCCAGCTTCAATCTCGAACCATCGTCAATTTCATAACCAGCATGGACAAAAGTCGCACAGTATTGTTAGGCGACTTCAATGCAGAACCAAACGAGCCGGAGATGCGAATACTCCAGCAAGCGAGCCTTATGGATACCGGAGCGAGGATAACCTCTGCAACAGCCAACACTTTTCGGTCAGACAATCCAAACAGGCGAATCGACTACATCTGGATATCATCTGACCTGCAGGCGACGGATGTCCGGGTGCCACTAAGTGCTGCCTCTGACCACCTTCCGGTGGTAATAGAACTAACTAATCGTTAACTTAGTAAAGGTGCGAGGTATCGGGAATGGAGATAATTGAGCTCCTAAAACGAATGGTAGAAAATCAGGCATCAGACCTGCACATAAGGGTACCCAGCCCACCAGTGCTGCGAATTGACGGCGAGCTTAAAATTCAAAAGGACTTGCCGCCGGTTACAGCCGAAGATGCTGAGCAAATATTTGAACAAATTACCACTCCAGAACAGCGGCAAATTTTCGCCGTAGAGAAAGAACTGGACTTTGCCTACAGTGTATCAAAACTAGCCCGCTTTCGCGTCAGCGTCATGCGTCAAAGAGGCACAATCAGCCTCGCATTTCGAATGGTACCCTTTGACATTTTAACAATCGACCAACTGGGGTTACCACAGATTTGTAAGGCACTTATTCTCAAGCCTAGAGGCCTAATCTTGGTCACCGGACCTACTGGCAGCGGTAAATCTACTACTATGGCAGCCATGATTCACCACCTTAATGAGAACAGTGCCAGAAACGTCATCACCATTGAAGACCCAATCGAATACCTGCACCACAACATCAAATGTATCATCGCCCAGAGAGATCTCGGCGACGATACTAAGTCCTTTGATACCGCCTTAGTCCATGCCTTGCGTCATGACCCGGATGTTATTGTGGTTGGAGAGATGAGGGACTTAGAGACAATATCTACAGCAATTAGAGCCGCTGAAACTGGGCATCTAGTAATGGGCACCTTGCACACTACCGATGCTGCTCAGACTGTTGACCGTATAATCGACATATTCCCTCCCAATCAGCAACCTCAAATCAGATTGCAGTTCTCACAGGTGATAGAGGCTGTGTTATCACAAACGCTTTTACCTAGAGCTACAGGTAAGGGACGTGTAGCTGCCTTTGAAATCATGATAGCAAACGCTGCGGTTCGAAATCTTATTCGCGAAGGGAAGACATTTGAGCTGCACAACGTAATGCAACTCAGTGCCAGCGAAGGTATGCAGACTCTCGATCAGGCACTAGCCGACTTAGTAAAGAAAAAAATAGTTACGCTAGAAGAAGCACAAATGAAGAGCAGCCATCCTGAAAGACTTAAAAAATTGCTCGAATTTCATTACGGCACTGCAAAACGTTAACTCCTTCTGTCTGGTGCCAGATAAAGGGTGTAGCCTCACTCATAACCAGATCACTTAATGGGGAAAGGGCTTCTCACCAAGAGCCATACGGCAAAGGTCGGTAATGAAAATCTTGTTCAAGCCACGTTCAGAAGTCGGTCGCCGCAATACTCGGTCACACATAGGACATAGAGTGACCAGTGCTTCAGCACCGTAAGCTATCGCATCTTCAATATTCCTAGTCTGTATCTCAACCGCTCGCTGCCGGTTTACATTAATTAACGGACCTGTACAACAAAGCGCACTTTCACGATCGTACCGCCTCCTCACTCGCTCCACACCAATGAGCTGGAAAATCTCGTCTAAAATGACATCTTTTTCCGGGGTGTACCTTGAAGCACAGGGGCGTTGATAAGCAACTCTCTTTCCCAACTGCCTGATACTGCCTTGGTGTTCCCGTAGATAGTTGCGCAGGTATTCAAAGATATGCATATATTTAAATGGTACATTGATGCCGTAGTCCCTCACCTTTGTATTTGTCATGGCGTAGCAGTCGTCATGAAGAAATACGATTTCTTTATTCAGACTGGCCATCTTGTCGATGAACTTTTGAGCGTTTCGGGCAATGGGGCTTTCCTTGGCTACATGCACATAGCCGATGTAACAGAAATAGTCCCCGCCCTTAACTATGGTCATACCTTTGAATAATTGGCTATCAAGTGCCCCCTCAGGCAAGTTGCGCTCCATGACGCACAGCGATAGGACAGGCTTATCAGCATCGCCAAGTATTAATTCGCTGGGAATAACACTTGCCAAATCAAACATGCTTGCTGCTTCAGGAGATATCGGAAACGCCCCAGTCCGTTCCTGTGCCTTCAGAATCAGGTCATAAGGGTCAGCACCTGTAGGGCAATATTCTCGGCAACCGCAACAAGTCACACATTGGCTCAGGATGTCCGCTTGTTTACCTTCCATCAGCGCCTTGATCTCAGCAACAGCCCTATCTTTGTTATAATCGACATAGAGACACTTCACCAGACAGTCACCACAAAGATTGCATTTTGAGGCATCCCACATTTTTCCTATTTCCTTTCCAGTTGTGCTGCCACCAATTCCGCAATGTCGAAGACTTTGACCGACTCAGCAGCCTCCTTGGCCTTTAAGGCATCCTCGAACATCTGCAAACAATAAGGACAAGCCGTAGCCACCATGTTAGCACCCGTATTTAACACATCCTCGATGCGCTCTTCGCTAATCCGCTTACCAATGCGCTCTTCCATCCAATAACGCCCCCCACCACCGCCACAACAGAATCCATTTATCCCTTTACGTTTCATCTCAAGCAGCTTGCTTGACGCGATTGTAGTTAATACCTGTCTAGGCGGTTTATAAATGTCATTGTGACGGCCCAAATAGCAAGAATCATGGTAAGTAAGCTTTCCATCGCCGATCAAAGCTGGCTTAATCCTGCCCTCTTGTAGCAATTCAAAGATGAACTGAGTATGATGAATTGTTTCGAACTCGCCACCGAACTGAGGATACTCGTTTTTAATTGTGTTGAAACAATGCGGACAGGCAGCGAGTATTTTCTTTACATTATAGCTTTTCAACAATTCGATATTTTTCATCGCCTGCATCTGGAACAAGTACTCATTTCCCAACCGCCTTGCTGGCTCGCCACAACATGTCTCCTCAGGGCCAAGCACTGCAAAGTTGATCCCAGCAGCCTTAAGTATCTTCCCCATAGAGACGGCTATTTTCATACTCCTATCTTCTAAAGCCGCTGCACAGCCTACGTAATAAACCAAGTCAACATTACTATCCTCAGAAAGAAGTTTGATACCCAGCCCGCTAGTCCAATCGGCTCTGGTAAGCGTAGTTCCTCGGCAGCTATGACCTCTGGTCTCAATACATTTTAAGATTGCCTCACCGGTCTCAGGTATCCTTGCCTGTTCCAGCACCAAATTGCGACGCAAATCGACAATCTTGTCAATATGCTCAACCCAGACAGGGCAAATCTCCTGACAGGAACGGCAGGTAGTGCATGACCATAACTCGTCCTCGAGTATCACATCGCCAATCAGATTTTTAACCTCGCCACCATTCATCGCCGGACTGGTTGCCTTTGCGCTCAGCAATGCAGGTGCTCTCTCAAGCCAGTGAGCTTTCAAGTCTTGTATCACCTTTCGCGGAGATAAAGGCTTGCCAGTAAGATAAGCTGGGCATCTATCCTGGCATCTACCACAATCAGTACAAGCATCCAGATCCAGAATTTGCTTCCACGTAAAGTCCTCTATTTTGCTGACTCCAAAAGTTTCAGCTTCTTCAAGATTAATGGCTGCCAATGCACCCTTGGGGCGAGATGTTCTGAAGAAAACGTTAATCGGAGAGACGATAATATGGGTTAATTTGTCGAAAGAAATACAGACATAAAAAATAGCCCCCAACGAAAGTGCAGCGTGAAACCACCATAAGCCAACATACCAAGCTAACCGTGTGCTTTCAGGCAAACCGGCAAAAGGTGTGGCAAGATAATAGCCTACGAAGGACCACTTTGCCCATTCAGGATGACTATAAAATTCAGGTTGCGATAAACCCTCCGGAACAGCCACAAGCAAACGAAAGGCCTCGATAAAAAAACCAGTGATGACAACAACGAAAATTAGCGCCAGGACGACTGCATTATCCAGCACGGTGTTTAGCCGCTTCGGTTTCTGGATGTAGCGACGGATCACAGCCAAAATCGCGCCAGCAAAAATCATCACACCACCAAGGTCAAGAGCCAGACTAAGACCGAGATAGGTGTACCCACGGATGAAATGAAATACGTAATGGTCAATAACATCAAGAGCGGTCCCTAGTAGCAATATACCAGCGCCGGCAAACATAAGAAAATGCATTATCCCTGCATAGGGCTCACGAAAGAAGCGCCTATGGAACAGACCATCAACCACGCCATTGACTATAAAACCCCAAATTCTTTTCCCTAAATGGTCCCACCTGTTGTCAGGTTTACCAATCGTCCACAGACGGTAACGCCGATAGAAGGCATAGATAAAAACCGCTAAAGCCGCCACGCCCAAAGGATACAAAATAATGGCTCCGAAAGGTATGCCCCAAAAGATTTCGCGGTATGCTTCCATGTTTCTTGCCTCCCGTTTATTGCTAAATCAGTGCTGTCTCAGCACTTCAAGACTTTGCTTTCCAGCCAGAATAAACAACTTCTGTACCGACTCCGCAGGGGTTAGTATTCCGCCTATCATAACCTCTGAGCCATCCCCAAAACCGTGATAATCAGTACCGCCAGTAGCTATAAGATTGTATTTTCTGGCGATTTTCAACAAATCGCCGATAATTTCTGGGCCGTAATCTTTATAGTATACTTCAATACCAACCAGTCCGGATGCTTTTAGATTGGGAATAAGTTCCCTTAAGTTACCAATGTCAGCCGGATGTGCCAGGACAGGCAAACCTTGTGCATCAACAACCAGCTTAACCGCCTCCGTTGGAGACAATTTATACCTCTCCACATAAGCGGGACCGCTAGTACCTATATACCTATCAAAGGCTTCTTTCTCCGAACCAACATAGCCCTTCTCAAAAAGTGCTTGAGCTATATGAGGCCGGCACACGGAACCACCCTGGGCCAACTCCTGCACCCTTCCCCATTCAATATCCATGCCGAGGTTTTTAAGCTTGGCAATCATTTCCTGCGCCCGCTTCACCCTTGACTCACGTAGTGTCTTTAAAGTCACAGCCAATCTCTCGTCGGTGTAATTTACGAAATAGCCCAAAATATGGACTTCACCACGGGGGACGTCGGTGTTTATCTCCACACCAGGTATAACCGTAAGCCAGGGATAAGCTTCAGCAGCGGATAAGGCTGTTGCCACCCCATTTACGGTATCATGGTCAGTGATGGCAATGATGTCTAGCCCAATTTTTGCCGCCAGTTGAACAATCTCACCAGGCTCCAACCTGCCATCAGAGGCAGTCGTATGTAAATGGAGGTCAGCTTTCACTTAATTACCTATTACCTGCATCTTATCCGCTGTATTTTCATCGCTTTACCGGTAACCTCGTCCACCTCCACTAGTACGGCATCGAAAACCACAGACCCCCCACCCACAGCAAAGCGATGAGGCATCCCTGTAAGAAATGCCTGAATTGCCGCTGCGGCATCCACGCCAATAACCGAATCCTCAGGGCCTACCATACCCACATCGCTAACATAGGCAGTGCCTTTAGGCAATATACTCGCATCCACAGTACCTATATGAGTGTGAGTGCCAAATACAGCACTTACCCTGCCATCAAGATATCGCCCCATAGCCACCTTTTCAGAAGTAGCCTCAGCATGGAAATCAACAACAATAACCCTAGGCTTATCTTTTATTTCCGAGAGCAAACAGTCCATAGCTCGAAAAGGACAATCAAATTGGCCTACAAAAACGCGCCCTATCAAGTTGATAACCAAAGCACCTTTAACCATCAAAAAACCTCGGCCGGGCGCATTCGGCGGCAAGTTCAAAGGACGGAGGAGAGGTAGCCCTCCGTTCATGTGAGGTATAATTTCTTTTCTAGCCCATACATGGTTGCCAGTAGTTATTATGTCAACACCGCAGTCAAGAAGCTCTTTGGCAGTGTCCGGCGTAATGCCGATACCACCAGCACAGTTTTCGCCGTTAGCTATCACAAGATTTATTCCGTATTCGTGACAAAGGCCTGGTAGAAACTGCCTCACCGCTCTCCTGCCAGGCCTGCCTACGACGTCACCTATCATTAAGATAAGCAATATCTCTCCTTATTCTATTTCGCGTAATCTACAACCCTGGTCTCACGTAACACAGTGATCTTGATCTGGCCTGGATACTCTAGCGTATCCTCTATTTTTTTCGCTATATCACGGGCCAGCCTCATAGCTGCAAGGTCGTCCACTTGCTCTGGTTTAACTAAAATTCGCACTTCACGACCAGCTTGAATAGCAAACGCTTTTTCAACACCAGGGAAGCTATTAGCTACATTTTCTAGGGTCTCAATACGCTTGAGGTACTGCTCCAAAGACTCGCGCCGTGCTCCCAGACGCGACCCACTTATGGCATCAGCAGTAGCCACAATGAAACCAAGCGCACTGGTGGTAGCTGCTTCACCATGATGCTCTGTGATAGCTTGAGCTACCTCAGGCGACTTGTCCCATTGACGTACTAAATCAGCGCCTATTAAAGCATGAGGGCCTTCCACCTCATGGTCAACTGCCTTACCGATATCATGAAGTAGCCCAGCCCGTTTTGCCATCGCCACATCAGCACCTATCTCAGCAGCTAACATCCCCGAGAGGTGGGCAACTTCAAGGCTATGCGTCAATACATTCTGTCCGTAGCTGCTACGAAACTTTAGCTTACCAATTAGTCTGATTAACTCGGGATGCAGCCCAATCAACCCAATTTCACGTACCGCCCGCTCACCCTCACTCCGAATTGTGGCCTCAACCTCATTCCTGGCTTTTTCGACCACCTCTTCTATCCGAGCTGGATGAATACGCCCATTCGAAATAAGTGTGTTCAAAGCTACCCGAGCTACCTCCCGCCTCAGTGGGTCAAAACTAGAGATGGTAACCGTCTCCGGTGTGTCATCAATGATAAGGTCAACACCTGTAGCTTGTTCTAAGGCTCGAATGTTACGTCCCTCACGGCCAATAAGACGCCCTTTCATCTCATCGCTTGGAAGAGGAACCACAGACACAGTCGTCTCAGAGACTACTTCTGTAGCACAACGCTGTATAGCAGTAGCCAAAATATCACGAGCTTTCGCATCAATTTCACTCTTGATCCTCAACTCCCAATCCCTGATACGTCGCGCTGCCTCCTCACGCATCTCATTGTCCAAAGCCCGGAATAGCTCCTGCTTGGCCTCATCACTGGACATGCCTGAAATTAGTTCGAGGCGCTGCAATTGTTTGTTTCGCAACTCTTCAAGCTGGGCTCTAATCGCCTCGATCTCCTTCTCCCGGTTAGCTAAACCACGCTCGCGGCGCTCCAACGCCTCCAGTTTACGTTCTAGTTTCTCCTCACGCTGGACAAAACGTCTTTCCAGTCTCTGTAATTCGAAACGCCGTTCACGACTATCGGCTTCAGCAGCAGCCCTGACTTTAAGCGCTTCATCCCTAGCTTTTTGTAGCATCTGCTCATATGCTGCTGTTGCCTCATCCAGTAACCGTTTAGCTTCACTCTGTGCCTTGCGTAGCTGCTGGTTGGCCAATAACTGTCTGGCAAAATAGCCTAGCAGTAGACCTAGAATAAGAACAAGCCCGACCAATATAAAATATAAATATTGAGGTAACATTTAACTGCCTCACTTTCCTAATACACCGCATTAAACTAAACCCTTTTTCCACGTTAATAATAGTAATCCTTTAGCAGATTGGTGTCAAACATATGTCCTATTATACATAAAGCAAGCGACCGGAACTTCAGCACGCCCTTTCGCTTTGCCCCGCACTGGGCAACAGTCAGAAAACGACATTTGCAATAAATTTGGGTCCGACTCAATTTAACTCCGCCAGTTTTGAGGAGCCCCGAACAAAAGTTCGTTGTGAATTAATTACGCAACACTCTTCTCTTTTCTTTGCTCCTAGCACGGTGAGCCAATTCACCGCTCCTGCCATAAACGAATTACGACAGAACGGATGATTTCATAACTGAAACCTCGACGCTGCAGATATACAAACAAGCGGCGATAAAATTCATCATAATCTAACCGAGACAAAAGACGAGCTTTTCTTAAACCTGCTTGATAGGCTACAACCTCGTCATCCATATCCTTCACCACCTCACCAGCCGTCTCTGCGGCCACTCCTTTTCGCCTTAACTCAAGCTCTATGGCTCTTTGACTCCGCGGTTTAAACGATAAACGGTTTTCTTTCCAATATTGAGCAAAAGCCACATCATCAATTAGTTGCCGCTCTTTCAATACACCTATGACCTTATCTACGACTTGGCTATCAAAGCCGCCGCGGCGTAACCGCTGCCTCACCTCCGCCTCGCTCCTG
This sequence comes from uncultured Dehalococcoidales bacterium, assembly GCA_964549635.1. Taxonomy (GTDB): domain Bacteria; phylum Chloroflexota; class Dehalococcoidia; order GIF9; family UBA5629; genus VGNY01. The sequence goes on along the minus strand of CAZJVJ010000005.1, from coordinate 19,647 downwards.
GGGCGATAGCTAAGATAATGCATAGCCACATCAAAACAGATTTGTAAAAGGTCAGACTGCTTAAGTCTCGCAATCTGCTCTTCAGAAACATCCTCGCCAACTTTTAGATTCTCCCTCGCTACCAACTCCACACTCAAAGCAACCGAAAAGGCGCCGTCAATAAAGACGTTGACTCTTTTTTTACTGCGTCTCAATTTTAGAGCTGTAATCTTCCCCACTTTTTAAAGTAGAATTTACCCCTTGAAATGCTACTTCTTGGACAACTATGATTCACAACCTGACATTGCGGACCGAAGCACTGAATACAGCAGAATGGCAATAAAAACTCATGAGAAACACGGGCAAAATCACGGACACCTAATTGACTTCAGCCTGAAATGTGTAAAAATCCGGCCTATTCCAACACTTCCTGCGTCCCAATGTTGGGATGAGGTGCAGACATCGCTAAAGCCCTTATCTCCCGCTCTAAGTTCGAAGCTAAATCAGTATGCTGTCTCAGGTACTCCTTAGCGTTCTCACGTCCTGGACCTAACTTAAAATCTCCATAAATGAAAAAGGTGCCAGCTTTCTTCAGTATGCCCATAGCCACGCCCAAATCAATGAGGTCTCCCTCCTTACTTATACCGCTCCCAAACATTATGTCAAATTCAGCCGACCGAAAAGGTGGGGCCATTTTATTCTTAACCACCCTTGCTTTCACCCGTGAACCTATTATCTCAGCTCCCTGCTTGATAGCGTCGCCTCTCCTCAAATCTATTCGCACTGAGCTGTAGAACTTAAGAGCTCTGCCGCCAGGGGTAATCTCCGGGCTACCAAAAATAATTCCTACTTTCTCTCTTAGTTGGTTAACAAAGACTACCGCAGTATGTGATTTGCTAATTGCGGCCACCAATTTCCTTAACGCTTGCGACATTAATCTAGCTTGCAACCCAACGTGTGTATCACCCATCTCCCCTTCTATTTCAGCCCTCGGCACCAGGGCTGCTACGCTATCTATGATTATTACATCCACAGCGTTCCCTCTCACCAGTTCCTCTGTAATACCTAAAGCCTCCTCCCCATCATCGGGTTGAGACACATATAAATTGTCAATGTCAACCCCACACCTGGAAGCATAAGCAGTATCGAGGGCATGTTCGGCATCAATATAGGCAACAAAACCACCTAGCTTTTGGGCTTCAGCAATTATATGCAAGGCCAAGGTTGTCTTTCCTGAAGCTTCGGCACCAAAAATCTCTGTTATGCGTCCTCTCGGGATGCCGCCTATCCCTAAAGCCAAATCTAAACTTAACGAACCAGTTGGGATTGCTTCCACCGCTACTTTTGTTGAAAGCTCGCCTAGCTTCATAATTGAACCTTCACCAAATTGCTTTTCGATGCGATTTATCGTCAATTCCAGTGCTTTTTCTTTCTCTGATGGCATTTTTACCCCCTAAACAACTAACAACCAAAGGCATCATAACACAGGCAATGTATTAGCACAACTCAAAACGGAGGAATTAGCGGCAGGTAACGCTTATGATTACTCCTTGTTATCATGGTGACAATCTTTTGTTTTATCTCCAACTCAGCTTCGCCTGTGATTATATAACGGTCGAGCTCATCATAAGTCAGTCCCATCTCTCCCTCGTCTGTCTGCCCTTTCCACAATCCAGCTGAGGGTGGTTTGTCAATAATTTGTCGAGGAATATCTAGATATCTAGCCAGGTCGCGCACTCGGCCCTTCACTAAATTAGCCAACGGCATAATGTCAACTCCAGCATCACCATACTTCGTAAAATAGCCAACCGTAAGCTCACTTCTGTTGCTGGCACCAACTACCAGATAATTCAGACGGTTGGCAAAATAATATAGGGTAACCATTCTTAGTCTAGGTTTAATGTTACTCTCCGCCAATCTTCTTGTCGTCTCACTATAGCCATCGTCTGGCAAAACCTTAATCATCGCATTAAATACCTTATCCAGAACCACGATCTTAACGGGTATGTCAAACCTGGTAGCCACCAACTCTGCATGCACCCTATCAACTTCATCGCTGTGGCAGGGCATAATAATTCCTAAAACAGCATTTGGAAGAGCACGTTTGCACAGAACTGCAGCCACACTGGAGTCAACCCCACCGCTCATACCCACAACCACACCTTTGCCTGCCGCTGCCAAAACTGTCTCTCTAATCCACGAAACGAGTTTTTCGGCTAGCTCTTCGATCGATGAATCCGTTCCAAACCTCACTGCCACTGGAATTGCTCCCAAACATTATACTAGCCAGCAGCACAACACTCCAAGAGACGACTCGACAAAACAGAAAAAAAATTGATACGTGAAAGAATGAAGTGGAGGGACAACTATGCGAATACAAAGCAAAACTAACTGTGTTCAGCCTTTCTTGTCTTCACTATTTGCTTCACTGGATGGAATGCTGAATTTCCTTAGGTTTGCTGCCATTTCCTTCAATTTCTTATGCACATTAAAGTTAATCGTGCCATCGGGATAAGTGCCATCTTCTCTCCTTTCCCCCGTTTCCATGCCAGTGAGGATCTCCATCCCTTCATCAACGGTGCCCACAGCATATATGTGGAATTTACCCTCCTTAACAGCATTTACAACTTCCTCACGCAACATCAGATTTCTCAGATTCTGACGGGGTATGATTACCCCTTGGTTCCCACTAAGTCCTCTGGCTTTACAAACCTGGAAAAAACCCTCTATCTTCTGGTTGACTCCCCCCACAGGTTGGAGTTCCCCCTTTTGGTTTACTGAACCGGTAACAGCAATACCCTGCCTTATTGGCGCATCTGACAAACTAGAAAGCAAAGCATATAGCTCAGCCGAGGCAGCACTGTCACCTTCAACACCCTCATAGGATTGCTCAAAGCACAGGCTTGCCGACAATGATAAGGGATGGTCCTGAGCATATCTCCAGCCAATGTAGCCGCTGAGAATGAGGACACCCTTATCATGGATTCTCCCACTGAGCTGGGACTCCCTTTCAATGTTGATGACACCTCCACGCCCTAGAAACGTCTTGCAAGTTATACGTGATGGCCTCCCGAAGACTATGTCGCCTAAACTATACAAACTAAGGCCGTTAACCTGTCCCACTACCTCACCGTCTACGTCGATCATGATAGTGCCATTACTTATCAACTCCCTCACTCGCTCGTCAGGTAGACTGTGACGGTAGAGCCTCTCTGCGATAGCCTTTTCTACATGCTGCCCAGACACTAGGGCAGCATTGTCCCTACGAGCCCAGTATTCCGCTTCCTGCACTAACTCTCGAATTTGAGCAAACCGACCAGACAGCTTATTCTGGTCAGCCACCATTCGCGCTGCATACTCCACGACCTTAGCCACTCCGGTTCGGTCAAAATGAAGTAGTCCATCTTGCTCACAGGTACCGGCAATAAAGGCAGCAAAAGCAAACATGTTTTTTTTGGTCTTGTCAATTTGAAAGTCGAAGTCTGCTTTAACCCTGAAAGTCTCCCAAAAATCTTCATCGTAAATGGAGAGCAACTGATAAAGCAGGCTATCGCCGATAAGGACTATCTTCACATCTATTGGCATCGGTTCTGGTCTCAGACCTTGAGATACGACAAGCCCGAACTGTTCCAGCGGGTCATCAATACGCACCTCCTTGGTCTTGATAGCCCGCTTCAAGGCTGGCCAGACAGTAGGATTAGTCACTACATCGACAGCACTCAGCAAAAGATAACCACCGTTGGCTAAATGAAGTGCCCCAGGTTTCAACATGGTATGGTCACTGAGATAACCACCGAAGAAAAAACGCCTTTCAATTTTGCCAAACAGGTTAGCGTAGCTGGGGTTAGGCTCAATAAGTACCGGCGGTCCTTTAGCCATACTGTTATCCACGAAGACATTCACCTGAAACGGTAAGAAGGGATCACGACCACGCACAATATAACTGGCAGGTACACCAAAAACAGATGGCCCTTCCTCTTCTTTATCTTTAAATATATCCAGATTTTCCATAGTATAAGATTTCAAATTAACGAGATACTGGTAAATCCTTTCAGATTTTCTATACTCCTGCATAAGGCTATCGAATAACCGGGATATGGTAAAATCAGCTACTGACTTGTCAACACTCTGCAGTTTCTCGGCTGCTCCTCTCTCTAGCTCCTTAGCCTTTTCATACGTAGCCTGTAATTCTTTAAGCAGCTCAGCTTGCCTCTTTTCAAGACTCTCTCGTACTGAATTTTCGAGTGCCGCATACTCGGCCTGAGATAAAGGCTTACCGCCAGCCAGTGGAATCAAAGCCGGGCCCATAGCAGTCATCTGAAATTTGAAACCTTCCCGCCAGGCTTTTTCTCCCACTTCCTCAAAAAGCTTTTGCTGCTCAGACTGGCTGGACTCTATGATTTTTCTCTTTTCTGCCTTGTACTCCTCACTGGAAAAAGCCTTTGCCAGTTCTTCCCTAATCCTTTGCAATAAACTGTTTACCTGGTCCCTAAAAACCTTGCCTTTGCCCTGCGACAAACTCACAATCTGGGGGCGCTCGGGAGCAGTGAAATTATACAGATAACACCAGTCACCAGGTGGATAGACCTGCTTCAATGCTTGCTTTTCTTCAAGCAATTTGTCGATTTGCGCCTTCACAGCCGATGTTTTGCCCGTACCGGTGAGGCCGGATACATATATATTATATCCATCACGCTTCATCGACAGGCCAAATTCGATGGCACGTATGGCCCTATCCTGCCCCACAAACTCTCTCAACGGTGTGAGTTCCTTGGTAGATTCGAACTCGAATACAGCAAGGTCACATCGCCAGCATAACTTATCTACCGGCACTTCATACTTCTCAACGCCCATGGCTTTCTTCTCCGTTCTTTTGTTAAATCAAACCATTCTTCAAAAGATTACTTTAAGCACATACAATAGTTTTGTCAAATGTTTAGTAGTAAGCCTTGTTGTGGAAAACAGTGCTTACTAATGGCAGGTTATAATGGACTACAACAGCGGCAAAAGTCATTATGAGATGGGCAAAGAGCGTGGGAAAGCAATTATCCAAGTATATCAGGAATTCCCGGCAATTATAGAGCATTTTGGCTAGCCTTTATTGGTAACCAACGCCAGTTCGCTGTAATATGCTTTTTCAGCAACATGGTGCTCTAGAGAATAAACAAAAATACATTGATGAAAATAGAAGGAATGGCTCCTGAAGTTGGTGCGATAGATGAAAACTTAGCATGGGACGGACGGCTCTCACGCGATGAGTTATACATCTTAACCTATTTTGTAGATATTACACCCATAAGGCAGTGCAGCCAGATAGCCGGATGGGGCAAATTCACAGGATGGGTATACTCTGATCGGTAGAGACCTAGACGTAATCCGGGGCCCCACCCTTCAGCCGATTATAGCCAGGTTTCACCCAGTTGTAACAGTCAATCATGGCAAAATCGTTTTGTGGCGTAGGTATGCTCAATAACAGGGAGAACTTTACTGCATTTAAGCCCGATGGCGTTTATATGGCTCTAAACTATTTATTCTAGACTCACTAAACCGGAAACACATAAAAATGGTTCGATGGCTACCATGACAGTGCCAAGCGATTACAGCAGGAAAGCCTCCTCAATATTATTTGCTGCGCTATATGCGATCGAGAGCTTTTCAACAATGCACGAGCTATGCGTTTATATTATGTCCAAGGTTTATCACCGTAATCACTGTTGGTTAATGGCTGATACTAAGCAAGCTAAAGTCAATGAAACAATTTCAGCGGGCCTAAAGGTTCGACCGGGAAACAATTGGTCAGAAATGCTAACACCGAATTTGATCCGGGCGTAGAACCTTGGATTGCTGAAGATTCCGGGATTCCCGACATTTACTCAATAGCACTTGTGCATTCATTTGCCACAAAAGGTAACTATGACAACCACACTACGCATCCTCATAACTACTAGATGGTACAACCAGAAACAGCAGCCTAATAAGGCGCTTAAACAAAAAGATGGCAATCCGGAGCTAAACGAACCCGGGGCTATCCATTCAGACCTACTTCCAGGGGAACAAGCCTGCTTCAATAGCTTTCAGTTACTTCTACAATTATGATGGGCGCGCTTACACAGCTCAAGTCATCCTCTTTTACTTTGACACCTTAGAACTCCGGATATTTTTCCACATAATGAGCCGAAAGACGCACTGCCTGTTCGCCGATATTTGAGAGTGTTTCGCATCGATTTTGGTGAGATTAGCCTGATTTATGAACCTTATGACCAATTTAGGTTATCGCCAGATAGTAAGCTTTTTGGCACCAGATATCATAGCCAAGAATATTGTTCAAATGGCCATCTGATAATATGGCCTGGACAGAGACATACATAGTGGTTAGTGTCACTTTGTCCTTGCAGAATTTAGAATTTACGGCTAGCGCTAGAAAAATCTCGTTGTTTATAAAAAGCTAGGTTTTCCGTGAATAGGGCAAATTTGACTCTAGACTAAGTACAAGGTAAACTTAAAACGGAGAGAGCAATGCCTATCTATGAATATTTTTGCCCAGATTGTAATTGCAGGTTCGAATTATTGCGCTCAATAAGCAAGTCCGGTGAGGATGCCTTATGCCCCAGGTGTCAGCATAAAGCTAAGCGCGTTTTTTCCCGCTTCACATCATTTTCTAAGGGCAGTGACGGCGAATCTACACCGATCGCCGGTACTGGCACTTCGTGTGCTGGTTGTAGTGCTTCAAGTTGCAGCACTTGTAGCATATAAGTATCAACGATAACCGTCCCTAGCCTGTTATTTTCTCGTTCCTTGACCTCAATATACCAAAACCAACTCCGCTGACAAAGACACACTTCACCAAAATGGCTGCAAGTCCAAGCAATGCAGCATCGTAAAAAAAACCTCCAGGAAATAATCTGATCAAGTAGTCCGTAGCTGGGTCAAGAATCCAGTACTCGTTTGGGAAGCTAACCAGGTGGAAAAGAAGAAAAAGCCGCTCGAAGTCGAGCAAAGCCCAAAGCGCCAAGCTAACTGTTATACACAACGTCAAAACGCTTCCCCATGATACAGCTCTGACAAATACCGGCCATTTGGTTCTAAACACAAATTTTAATATGAAAACAAGTATAGCAATTAAGCTTAAAGTTATTGTCTGGACAATGTAGACCTTTTGAACTAAACCCCTTACGTCTCGAAGGTGGATTAACTCACGCTCATTGAACAGGCCGAATTCTTTATCGCCCCGAGCAACTATAATCTGAGCTGTATCTGTTTTGGAATTGAAATAATCGATCAGATGTCGCGCTACCTTCTTTAGCTCCGGATTACCTATACCAGTATCCTGGCTTACCTCATATTTATTGAAGCCATATTCATAAAGTCTTAGCTCATTAATTTGCCAGCGGATCGTCCCGGTTATAAACAATAACGGTACACAACAAACCAGGAGCCAGTAAATAACCTTTCTAGCAACTATAAACCACATACCTTGACGTTCATAATAGTCTGCATTCATCGCAATTGTCAAAAATGCTGATTTAGAAACTCAAAGGTAAACTCTTGAACACCTGTGTTATAATCTAAAACAAGCCCCTGGAAAAACATGTTCACTCATCTTCACGTTCATAGCGAGTACAGCCTGCTCGATGGTTTATGTCGTATTCCCCAGTTAATTGCCAGAGCCAAAGAACTTGGCATGAAGAGCCTGGCACTTACCGACCATGGGAATATGTACGGCGTCATTGACTTCTATATAGCCGCTAAAGAATCAGGCTTAAAGCCTATTATTGGCAGTGAAGTTTACGTGGCCGAAACAAATAGGCACAATAGAAATTCAAGTGATAAAAATCCCTATCATTTAACCTTACTCGCCAAAAGCCGGCAGGGTTATGACAATTTGATCCAGTTGATTACTAAAGCCCACCTTGAGGGCTTTTATTACAAGCCGCGGATAGACAAGGAACTTCTAACTGCACATCGCGATGGCCTTATCGTTTTATCTGGCTGCGCCCAATGTGAACTAGCCCGTCTGATCCTTGAAAGACGATTTGAAGACGCCGAAGCACAGGCGCTTTGGTATAAGGAGACATTTAGTGACTACTTCATCGAGATCCAAAGACATCCAATACCCGAACTCGAGCAAATCAACCAGGGATTACTGTCTCTCTCTGCCAAACTGGACATACCTATAGTTGCTACGAATGACGTGCATTATGTTAATAGAGAAGATGCCTCCGTTCACGAATTGCTATTGTGCATTCAAACCAATACCTCTATTTACGATGAAAAAAGACTCAAAATGCCAGGTGACTTTTTTTATTTGAAAAGCCATGAAGAAATGACATATCTATTCGCTGATTTGCCGCAAGCACTAGACAATACGCAAAAAATCGCTGATATGTGCCAATTAGAACTCGAGTTTGGTCGGCTTTATTTTCCCACCATAGATTTACCTGAAGGCAAAACAGCTGATGATTATTTGGCTGAGCTTTGCCGACAAGGACTGAAACAGCGCTTTTCATCACCATCACCTGAAATTGAACAGCGGCTGGCTTACGAACTCGAAGTCATCCGTGAGACGCAATTTGCTGACTATTTTCTCGTTGTCTGGGACCTCATCACCTTCGCCAAGAGACAGAACATTCTTTTTGGGGTTCGAGGCAGCGCTGCAGCAAGCCTAGTCCTTTATTGTCTTGGTATAACTAATATCAATCCGCTGGCTAATAAGTTAGTGTTCGAACGCTTCCTAAATGTAGAACGCCGCGAGCCACCAGACATAGACTTGGATTTTCAGGATGACCGCCGTGATGAAGTAATAGCCTACATCACCCGAAAATACGGTGCGGAACGCGTAGCTCAAATCATCACCTTTGGTACTCTAGGGGCTAGGGCTGCTTTGCGAGATGTCGGTAGAACTCTGGGCATACCTTATAGCCAAGTCGACAGAATCGCACGGCTTGTTACACCAAAGCCAAATATAACTCTTGACCAGGCCTTGGCTGAAAACAAAGAGCTCTCAGATATATATCAGCAAGACAGTGTGGTGCGAAATTTAATTGACACAGCCAAAAAGCTGGAGGGTATAGCTCGACATGCTAGCACCCATGCTGCAGGGATAGTCATATCCAGAGAACCACTGACACGATATATGCCATTGCAACGTGCCACCAGAGAAAATCAGCAAGCTACAACCATGACTCAATTTTCTATGGAAAGTGTGGCTCGCCTGGGGCTGCTCAAATTAGATCTTCTGGGATTAGCAAACCTCACCCTCTTATCCAAAGCAAAAGAAATCATTGCCCAAAATCGCGGGGTAACCATAGACTTACAGCATATCCCCTTGGATGACCCCACAACGTTCGAACTATTAGCTTCCGGAGAGACCTGGGGTATCTTTCAACTAGAAAGCGCAGGGATGCGTCGATACATAAAGGAACTTAAGCCAACCACCTTCAGCGATATCGCGGCTATGGTGGCACTATATCGCCCCGGACCCATGGAACACATACCAACCTTCATCAGGGCGAAGCATGGACTGGAATCGATTCGCTACCCCCATCCGGCAGTGAAAAAGATTTTGGAGGAAACCTATGGTGTCATCGTCTATCAAGAACAAGTGCTTCACATAGTTCAGGCCCTAGCTGGCTACACATTAGGACAAGCTGACATTTTCCGCAAGGCCATGGGTAAAAAAATCCCTGAGGTAATGAGAAAGGAACGACAAAACTTTATTGACAGAGCCACGAAAAACGGCTTGTCTGCTGAGTTAGCCGCTGAAATTTTCGCTTTAATCGAACCATTCGCTGGCTATGCCTTTAACAAAGCCCATAGCGCAAGCTACGCTCTCATAGCCTACCAAACAGCTTATCTAAAAGCCAACTTCCCCGTCGAATACATGACCGCTTTTCTGAATACATATACCAGTCATACTGACAAACTATCCTCAGCTATTGCCGAATGCCGTCGCTTGGGTATAAACGTATTGCCTCCAGACATAAATAGGAGCCAGGCTGATTTCGTGATTGAAAAGCACAATGGTAAAGCAGCTATACGCTTTGGTTTAACAGCTATCAAAAATGTCGGCCATGCGGCAATAAAGCCCATCATACTAGCCAGAGAAAAAACCGGGGATTTCAAATCTATTGAGGATTTTTGTCGTCGCGTTGACCTCCGCAGCATCAACAAAAAGGTTATTGAAAGTTTAATAAAGGCTGGAGCTTTCGATTCCTTAGCACCTCGTGGGGCACTTCTGTCAGCCATTGACCGGATTGTAAGTCTAGGACAGTGGGAGCAACGCCTGAGGGAATCAGGCCAATCCAGCATGTTTGACCTTTGGGGTGATACCGTGCCGCCACCACTGCCCGAACTAAATTTGGAGCAGACGGACGCTTCCCTCGAGGAAAAATTGAATTGGGAAAGAGAATTGTTGGGGGTATATTTCTCGGAGCACCCGCTAGCTTCACTAGCCCCCAAGCTAGTAAAAGCCACTACCACGCTCTGCGGTAGAATAGACGCCGAAATGATCGGAGAGAGGGTAATTATCGCAGGACTTCTAACCTCCACGCGCCAACTTTATACCAAGGATAAACGACCATTCATTATCGCTACTTTAGAAGACCTAGACGGAAGCATCGAGGTAACTGCGTGGGCGGAAATATATAGTCAGACAAAAGAGATATGGCAGGAGGGCAAAATTCTTTTGATAGAAGGCATTGTAAAGCTAAGGGATGACCGAGTAGTTGTCAACTGTCTGAAAGTGCGTCAATATCAACCAGAAGGCGAATATGATCAAGCCCACAATCCAGTTCAACCACCGGCTTCGCCTCGCAAAATAACAATCAGCATAAGCCAAGGCGATAAAATTGACGAAGACCTTACACGTCTAAGTCAGATAATGGATACGCTCAACCAATACCCGGGACAAGACATTGTTTTGCTAAGCGTAGTCACGCCCGAGGAGACGGTCAATATGAGACTGCCTAACACCATAAGCTACTGCCCCGAATTAGCCCAAAAAATCACCAGTATACTGGGAGAAAACAGTTTGAAATTGGAAGAGGCTCAGGCTACCAGCTAAAAGGTCTACTATTCCACCAGGGGTAGAAGTCGGGCATATCAGTACTAGGCTTCATTACAAAGTTTGGCTGTCTTTTCTCCAGAAACGACATGATGCCCTCGCGTGCATCCGGTTGTTGGAAAATCCACCACAGAGCTTTAGAGTCAATCTTGTGAGCCTCCATGGGGTGGTCAGCACCCGCCATTTTCCAGAGCAGTTGGCGGCAAAGAGCAACGCAAACCGCAGACGTATTCTGGACAATCTCAGTGGCGACCTCACGTGCTCGGGGGATTAAAGTGTCCGGTGGTAGCACTTCGTTGACTAACCCATGAGCCAATGCCTCCTGAGCTCCAAATACTCTGCCTGTATAAATCCACTCTGCAGCTTTGCCCATACCAACAATACGCGGGAGAAACCATGTACTGGCCCCCTCAGCAACGAGACCTCGCCTGGTGAAAACAAAGCCAATCCTGGCACTCTCAGATGCCAGTCGGATATCCATAGCTAATGTCATGGTGATTCCAACCCCAACCGCAGGCCCATTAATAGCAGCAATTACCGGCTTCTTCAAATCATATATAGCTAGCGTGACCAGTCCGGCAGTATCTCTACGTATTTCAATATCATCGGGAGATGCTTCTGGCCGCCACATCAGGGTTGCCGTATCAGGGTCTAAATCTGCACCGGCACAAAATGCACGGCCAGCACCAGTTACAATTATTACCCGAACATTGTCATCGGCATCAGCCCTACCAAAAGCATCCACAAGCTCTTTACACATAACCCTGGTAAAAGCGTTTAACCTCTCTGGTCTGTTAAGGGTTATGGTCAAAATTTTATCAGTAAGCTCGTACTTTATCTGAGTATATTCCATGAATTCTCCTTTCACGCTTTTTCACGTTCCATATAGGGAAGCACATAACAAAAACTTCTCAAAAATGTCGCCTGACGCCTAAATATACCTTGCCTAGCAGCACATGTCAAAGCAGGAACTGTTCGACTGACAAGACTGCTGGGATAGGCACGCATGCTCTAGATGCAGCAAATATTTTTTCATTTCTGCACCACCGCTGAAACCACCCAAGTTGCCATTGCTGGCTATTACCCTATGACACGGGACTACAATCGGTAGGGGATTTTTTGCCAAGGTCTGGCCAACGGCCCTGGACGCTTGCGGACAGCCAATTTTCAAAGCAACCCACTTATAACTCCTGGTCTCACCATAACGTATGGATTGTACTGCCTGCCATACACGTTGTTCAAAGCCAGTGGCACCAGACAAATCTATTTTATCTGCAAAAGCTATAGCCTCGCCTTGCCAGTATCGCCTGAATCTCTCGGGTAAATCTCCAAATCGAACATGGTGATGGTCTCCAACATCACAGCCAGAGGCCATTATCCGAGCAAGCACAGCTTCTACTGACTTCTGGGGTAATACCACATTTCGCAACCCGTAAGGTGAGCCTACAATCCCCATCCACCCAACACAAGTATCAAACAATGTGAATGCCAGCACCTCACAACTCTATAAAACACTTGGATAATTTATATAAGTCAGAAATCCTCAGCCGATTATCTCGGCTAGTTTTATACTGTAAGTCTCGTAAGTCTCAGGGTCGTATAAAACAAAAACTACCTCTTCCAACGAAGTCTGCTCGTTACGTAAAAAAGCCAGTGTGGTGTTCAAAGCTATCTTAGCTGCTTCAGACACTGGATACCGATAGGCACCAGTACTTATTGATGGAAACGATATACTTCTCAATCCATACTTAGCTGCCAGCTTCAAGCTCTCACTATAAGCACTGGTCAACAGCTCAGCTTCACCATGGTTGCCCCCACGCCACACTGGGCCGACCGTGTGGATAACATACCTCGCCTTAAGATTTCCTCCCGTAGTTATCACCGACTTACCAGTATCAAGACGACCTATTTGAGAAATAATCTTACGGCACTCCTCTAAAATGGCCAAACCGCCAGCCCTATGAATAGCCCCATCCACACCACCCCCGCCCATTAAACTGGGATTAGCAGCATTGACGATAGCATCTGTTGCCTGTCTCGTAATATCACCCTGAATCAAAGCAAGCTTTGCTTTGCCTACGGTCACCTCTCTCATTTCGCCCATAATAACATCGACGCTTTCAGAGCAACTCCGGCTCAATCAAACCGTAATTACCATCGTTGCGACGGTAGAGCAAACTCAGCGCACCGCTTTCAGGATTAACAAAAAGAAAGAATGAATGACCCAAAAGTTCCATCTGCTCAGCTGCCTCAGCTACTGACATAGGTTTTACGGCAAAACGTTTGACTCTGACTACTTTGGGCCAAACCGCAGCCTTCTCATCACCGGCTAAACCCTCATAAGCCACAGCCTGGCGTGCCAGTGAAACACCTCGCCCCTTGTCATACAATTTCCCTTTATAGCGTTCAATCTGGCGCTCTAGCACTTCAGCCACGGCATCGATTGCCGCCTGAACATTTTCACCCCTTTCCTCACCTCTCAATAGGACACCCTTCGCATTAAGAGTAACCTGCACAGTAAAGCGATTTTGAGGCGCTCTGGTGTTCTCTCTCGATATTTCCACCTTAGCTTCACCAATGTTATACAGGTACCTAGTTAATTTGCCTACTTTCTTCTGCACGTAATTCTCAATCGCTGGTGCAATTTCCATATTCTTCCCCAGAATCTGTAACTCCATTTTTACCTCCTAGATTAGACCTCTCGGGCCAGCGTCAATCCCCACACTGAAAGAGCTCCAGCAGTCTTAAGAGCCAAGGCACAAGCCTCCAGAGTAGCCCCTGAAGTGCATACATCATCAATCAAAATCACATGCCGTTGTCTCACCCCCTCGCCTCGACAGATAAAGGCACCCTCGACATTTCTTCGTCTATCCTCAACAGTATCCGCCCTGGCTTGAGGCACACTATCCCTGACACGACACAGGCTATTCTCCACCACCGGCATAGATGTCACCTCACCAAGCTTCCGTGCTAAAAGGCTGGACTGATTATAGCCTCGCTGCCGCAACCGCCGCGGATGAAGAGGCACTGGCACCAGCACCTCACCTTGCATCGGATTATCTCGAACATATTCAGCCATCAACATAGCTAGGCAACCGGATATTGCCCTCAGGTTATCATACTTCAGCCTATATACAGCCCGCCGAATGATTCCCTCAAAACGAAATGGCGCGCGGATTCCAGCAATTTGGCTGTGCCATCCCCAGCAGGTAGCACATGAAAAACCACTTGCCTCAGGCCTGCCACACTTTTGACATAATGGAGGTAGAAGTCGGGGCAATTTTTCACAGCAGTTGGGACAGAGATAATTGCCTATTTTCCCGCATCCCACACAGCTGCGTGGAAAGAAAAAATCAGTGAACCTCTCTTGGAGTTGCCCCGCCAGCAAAGACAACACATTCGCTCCAAAAGCTCTGCGGATGTGATGTGACTATTCTATTGGCTACAAGCGTGAGCGTGGACCTGGCCCTGTTCCACTAAAAATCGGCTCGTTGAGATAAACATCACCGTTTCTGATCTTAATGTTGTAGCCGCAATCAGGATTCGTGCACACCCAAGCCTTATAATGAATTGCCGCACCTTGGCTGCCGAAGTCTGACAGCGGCACCAAATCACCGACCTTACATTTTAAACATTTGGGAAAGGAATTGTATTCCACGATTCCACCTCCTCCAAGGATTTAAAGTATACACTAATCGGTGACGGATAGCAAATCCAGCACATCCCGCGTTTCTTTACAAGGCACATGCCCTTTGATAAACTTCTTTTAAAAAACAAGGAAATCGATATGGGGACAAAGGACTTCAGATGGAGAGAGCCTAAAAAACCAAAAAAAAGCGCCAAAAAGCCCGCTACCACAATCATCACCCCCCCTGTTGAAGTGGAGGTAATTAGAAAAGGCAAGAAGGCAAAATCACCGGAAGAATGAATTATATGGCATCCTATTTAGAACTTTACAACAGTGGCAAGCTGGCCGAACGTATAGAAGCCGCAAACGAGCTGCTGAGGAACTGTGAGGTGTGTCCTCAACAGTGTCATGTCAACCGTCTGGCTAACAAGAAAGGCAAATGTAACACTGGCAGGCTTGCAGCCGTTTCTAGCTATGGACCACACTTCGGTGAAGAAGCTCCGCTGGTTGGTAAACACGGATCCGGCACAATTTTTTTTACCAACTGCAATCTAAAATGCATCTTTTGCCAGAATTACACTATCAGTCAGCTTGGTGAGGGCTATGAGGTCACCAAGGAGGAGTTGGCTAAAATGATGCTTTCCCTCCAAAACAGAGGTTGTCATAACATAAACTTCGTCTCACCAACTCATGTAGTCCCCCAAATTCTGGAGGCGTTGGAGATAGCCATAAATTTGGGACTGAAATTACCACTGGTCTACAACTCCGGCGGATATGACTCAGTGGACACCTTAAAGATTCTTGATGGCATCATAGATATTTATATGCCAGATATGAAGTACTCTGATAAGAAGATCGCGGAGCAACTATCCGGCATAGAGAACTACCCATCGATAAATAGAGCCGCAGTAAAAGAAATGCACCGCCAGGTAGGCAACCTTCAACTAGATGAAGAGAGAATAGCAGTGCGAGGCCTCTTAATACGTCACCTTGTTTTGCCTCATGGACTTGCTGGTACCAAGGAAATCATGAAATTCATAGCTGAAGAGCTGTCAAAAGAGAGCTATGTCAACGTTATGGCACAATATCACCCTTGTTACAAGGCTTTCCAGATACCCCAATTAGCCAGGCCACTGACAAAACAAGAGTTTCTAGAAGCTATTGAACTAGCTCAAAAAGCCGGACTGAATCGGCTGGATAAGCCTTATCCGGTCATTGCTAAGATAATACCATTGTAAGACTAAGGCATGCTCAAGGCAGGAAAAGCAATTGGCTGCAAAACTATAGATGGAGGTTAAACTGACACAAGATGGCCGAATTAGCCTATCTTACAGCTACAGTTTATGGTCATGTACAAGGTGTCTACTATCGGGCTTTCACTTCACAAGTTGCTAAATCACTGGGGCTACGGGGCTACGCACGTAATCTGCCAAAAATGAATGCTGTTGAGATCCACGCTGAAGGAGACAAGGAGAAGCTAGAAGAACTAATCCGACAGCTTCAAATAGGTCCTCCTGAGGCGGTGGTCGACCACATAGATGTAAAGTGGTTCCCGTTTAGTGGACAGTTCTCAAATTTCGAAATCAGATACTAACAAAACAAGGCACAAAGATAGGTTGACCTTGTCACCCAGCCCTTAACCGCGTTTTAGGCTTAAAACCGTAGTGTCTATCACTATCCAAGAGTCGCCTTAACATCTGCAAGGAGGGTGAAATAGAGCCATCACTATAAGCAGCCAGCCGCGCCGCCAGCTCGCCAAGGGTTAACGGTTCATTCCCGCCAATTAGAAAAATGCGAAATATCTTTTCAAGTAGTGGCAGCTTTGGGGAAATAAAATCAGGCCTCTTGGAACAGCAATCCCTGATATATTGCAACAATAGGTCTGCTTCTAGAACGCATACAGATGTAGCCAAGCGCTTTCGACAATCAGGACACATGCATTGCTCTGCCACAGCAGCAAAAGAACGGTCAACTTCTTGAAAACAGTCTAAATCAATGAAATAGGTTAGCTTTTCAAGTTGCGCTTTCTCCGACTCTGTCATCGCTCTACACTTCCAATTCAGCCTTGCCAGCTTCTATTAAGGTAAGGTAATTGGCTTCGGCTCCGCTTGCCCGTGCTGCCTCGCAATCAACCTCATAAGGTTCACCTATAAAGATTTTCCCGAATTCCTCGACTTTTCCCTGGAAAGAATCGTCAGCGCTCACGAATTTCTGCCGGGCATCAATGATGCTTAAGTCAAAGGGTAGGGTAAAATAAAGGTCGGCCAACACCTTGTCTATCCCCAACTCATATAAGGTTGCCCAACCTTCAAGAGCATCACCTTTATACTTGCTCACAGGCAGCAGACTCAAAAGATTGGCTACACTGAAATTGCCGCTACCACCAACAATTTTATAAGGTGAAACACTTATTAGATAGTCGCTGGACAAGACAACATTAGGTATCCAAAAAGTAGGCACCGCAAAAGGATGCGGCAGCGGATTTTCCACTTCCACCCAGATGCAATCTCGAACATCCAGCATCAGGACCCGTGGGAAATCATAACCTAAAGCTTGATACACTGGGTATATCGATTCCCCACTAGCCCTCCCCTCCAGTATAATTATATCAGCATCGCTTACCTGCTTAATGCTTTCGATTATATGATTTAAAGTCTCCCGGCTGGTGCTAACCGGATATGGTATTGGATAACCGGCATTAGGTTTTATTAAAACCCGCCGCGCTCGAGAAATCACTGGCGGCGGTTTAAAAATAAATTCGGACGCCTTCAAAATCACCCTTCACTATCCTCCATACGATTACGCCTAATTTCAATCATAGCGTCACACAGACTAAAGTCAATTACCCCCCAATTGGCCAACCTGTACATTATCCCAGTATTACTTCAACAGCGTCCCCCGGTCTAACCTCTTTTATGTCCTCCGGTATAATTGCTAAGCCATCGGCCTTCGTCATAGAAGTCAAAATTCCCGAGCCTTGAGGCCCAGTAAGACGGGCAAAATATTTACCGTCACGCTCGCTTATCGACACACGAGCGAAGATACGTCGGCCATCTTTATTTTTGAGCGGCTCTTCCATAACCGCAATTATTCGGTGTTTATCCATACAGGCTTTACCCATCATCTTCAAAATAGCCGGGCGGGCAAACACTTCAAAGGTGATCATGGAACTCACCGGATTGCCCGGCAAACCTAGATGGGGAATCTTCTTTCCATCGCTTCTTTTAAACGTACCGAATGCCAAAGGCTTGCCAGGCTTTATCCGCACCGTCCAAAAGGATATATCACCCTCTGCCATCAGCACATGCTTTACAACGTCATAATCACCCAAAGAAACACCCCCGGAAGTTATCAACATATCACAGCCGAGAGCCTTACGAATGGCTGTCGACAATTTCTCCATGTCATCCGGCGCGATTCCAAGCAGCTTCGGAATAGCTCCACATCCCAGAGTTTGAGCTGCCAGGCTATAACTATTGCTATTGTATATCTTCCCGGGGAGCAATGGCTCATTGACATCCAATATCTCGTCCCCCGTGGCCAATATGCCCACTATCGGACGGCGGATAACTGAGACCGTTCCTTTGCCCAACGAAGCCAACACCCCAATTTCAGCAGGGCGTATCAATTTACCCCGTTGTAAAACCAGTTGTCCCCTAGCCATATCTTCACCCCGCCGGCGAATATTCGCACCTTCAGGCAAGCTCACACGGATTCCAATTTCAGCCGTAGCAAATACACCTCTTCTGCGTTCCACCTCATCAGTATCCTCAAAAGGAACCACCACATCTGCCCCTAGTGGTAAAGGAGCTCCAGTCATGATGCGGATAGCAGTCCCCGGTTCCACCTTAAGTTCAGCGACAGAGCCAGCAGCAACCTCACCAACGACCCTAAGAACCTTTGGACTATTATAGCTGGCACCGGCAATACTCTTTGCTTGTGCCGCATAGCCGTCCATAGCCGCATTATCATGAGGCGGCACATCAAATGGAGCATAAACATCCTCAGCCAGAACCTGTCCCAAACTCTCCAGCAGTGGTTTTTCCTCAGCTTCAAGGACTTCTACAAAGTCCAAAATCTTATTCAATGCCTCCTCAACGCTTATCATACCCGACATCAGGTTTCACTTACCCCCAGACATTTTTCTTCTTCCTTGACCAATTCCCTTGCTCTTATCAAGTCATCCTCTGTGTTGATGTTAAAAAAACTCAAATACCCCTTGTCCAACTTGGCTATTTCATCCCCACATACATACCGCACCTTGATTAATTTGAATACCTGTGAAATTCCCAGCTTATTTTGACCCAATAACTTCTTAATAGGCGACAAGCAGTCTTTTGAATAAATAGCATGTAGTGGCTCGAGCATGCCATTTGTCTCAGGGACCACCGCATCGAAACCGGGGGCAAGGCCAAGCATATAATTCAGCAAATTGCTATTAACAAAAGGCATATCACAACCTACAACTATGTTGTAAAAACTATTAGAATTCACCAGCCCCGTATATATACCGCCCAATGCTCCGCCACTGGGATATAAGTCAGCTATCACCACTCCTTTCGACACAGCCTTGGCAATAGCGCTGAATTGCTCCTGCCGGACCACTACAAGTATGGTCTGACACACTGGCGTAAGGCCCTCCATCGTCCATTCAATTAAAGTCTTATTATGTAACCGTTCTAGGGCTTTTTCGCGCCCCAGACGCAAGCCTCTGCCGCCGGCTAAGACAATTCCAGATACAGACAATAAGCGTGCCCTGTTACAGTTTTATTTCCAGATTATCTTTCTCACTTAATATTTTACCACCGCAGTCAACTTTCAGGATAACTCCGGCTAAAAATTAACAACTGGATAGTGGAAGGAAGCTAGTTAGCTGGCACTACACCAATAGAGCTAACGCTCTATTGATCGACCTAGGAGAAAAACTCCCTAGAAAGGAGGTGATCCAGCCGCACGTTCCCGTACGGCTACCTTGTTA
>CAZJVJ010000004.1:0-145004 GCA_964549635.1 uncultured Dehalococcoidales bacterium | reverse complement strand
ACTAGCCTTTCCCTCTCCTCTCCCCTGATGGGCGCTTCTCCTACTCTCCTCTCCCCTGATGAGCGCTTCTCCTACTCTCCTCTCCCTTGATGGGAGAGGATGAAGGTGAGGGTGAGAGCTTTGTATCCCCCTCACTCTAACTCTCTCCCACCAGGGGAGAGAGAAGGAAGGAAAGGAATATTTCTGCCACCGGGAGAGAAGGAAGGGAATATCTCTGCCACCGGGAGATAGGATGAAGAAGTGCTCTCTCCCACCAGGGGAGAGAAGGAAGGAATATCTCTACCACCATGGGAGACAGTCAACATGTGCCCTCTGCCACCAGGTAAGCAGAGGACTTTCTTCTTCCCCACATGGGAGGACTACCATCTCTTTCCTCTCTGTAGGAACGAACTGCCGTTTATTCATCCTCTGCCTCGACGAAAGAAATAGCCTCTCTT
The DNA here is from genome assembly GCA_964549635.1 of uncultured Dehalococcoidales bacterium. Taxonomy (GTDB): domain Bacteria; phylum Chloroflexota; class Dehalococcoidia; order GIF9; family UBA5629; genus VGNY01. The sequence goes on along the minus strand of CAZJVJ010000004.1, from coordinate 144,567 downwards.
TCTCCTCTCCCTCAACGAAATAACTGCCGTCTATTCATCCTATCCCTCGACGGAATAACTAGCCTTTCCCTCTCCTCTCCCCTGATGGGCGCTTCTCCTACTCTCCTCTCCCTTGATGGGAGAGGATGAAGGTGAGGGTGAGAGCTTTGTATCCCCCTCACTCTAACTCTCTCCCACCAGGGGAGAGAGAAGGAAGGAAAGGAGTATTTCTGCCACCGGGAGAGAAGGAAGGGGAACATCTCTAACACCGGAGAGAGGCAGAGGAAGTTTTAACCGGCAGTAGCCGGAATAGTGAGGAATATGAGTGTAGCCCGACCCTTCAGGGTTGCCAGAGTATGTGGGCTCTCCAACGAATCTGGCCAGGTTGAAGCCCGCCACCAGGGGATTTGGCACCGGCCAGCAGACTTACAGCCATACCCCGGATGGGAGACAGAGCTAACACCTGCGCAATAACGTCAGTGAAGGGATAACTATGTGGGGCAGACCCTTTCATGTCTGCCCCACTACCACCGTCCAGCTAAGAGACCGTCAAATCAAGCAGCCTGCCACTTTTACTGGCCTGCACCCTGCTACTCACCGCATAGATCCCCACTAGGGCAACTGGTTTGCGTAACTACTCCGTTTGTTGCGATAGTATACGTACACCTGGGTCCTGTGAGCAAGAACCCACCAGATTTCAGGTTATCTACCGTATCGCAACTTACGTTCTGTCCCCGGGCCTGCTCCACCAAGCAAGCGGCCGCCGCCGTTTGGACATTATGCAGATCAACGCAATTCGCCTCATCTGCGCCACGGCCTATAAACTGGGTGACCCCCAGGGTGACCACACCGGCCAACGCTGCCAGTATGCCGATGACCACCAGGAGCTCGATGAGCGTGAAGCCCTTCTCACTGCGCATCGCTTTCAGTACCTTTAACATTGTAGTTCAACCTCCTTTCTCTACCTATTTTGGCGTGGTACTGTTAACATAGTATGCCCTATATGTCAAGGTGTCAACGGCGAAAGGTAGCCAGTTCGTATGCCTGCCGGATGGGAAATTAGTCATAGCCGCAGTTAGCAGCCCCCACGAAGGAACGCGACACTTTGCAGTCGAGAAAAAACCTCCGCACGATCGGAACTTCAGCCTCGCACTGCAGCGCCCGGACTACATGCTTTCGAGCCTGTGTGATACCCTTGACTCGGTTATGCCCAGCCTTGAGGCAATCTCCTTCTTGTCCAGACCCTCCCCCACCAGCCGCAATATCTCCTGCGTCTGCCTGCCCTTCTCCCGCTTCCTTGCAGCCATCTCCATTACGTCAGCCATCTCCGCTATCTCCATGGTCTCAATAAGCCCGGCTTTCTCCATCCCGCAGAACACCCTCTCCCCCTCCTCAGTCCTGATAACCACGGTCGACCACCCCTCTGGGGAGCCATCGCTGCCCACCGATATGTCAGCCAGCTCGGCGGCAAAGTCCTCACATATTACGCAGTGCCTCGGCACACAGCTTTTGATTTCGGTTATGGGCAGGGAAAGCTTCCTGCCTCCGGCATATACATTGAACTCACCAGCCACATTAAACCTGTCTATCTGACCGATGTCCAGCCCCTGCGCCTTAACCTTCTCCACAATGCCGTGGTAATAGTAATTTTCACGACAGAACAGACCCACCGTGAGCTTCACCGATGAGGCTAAAGGCAGACTCTTGTATTTGAGATACCTGATGGACTGTATGTGACATGGTGAACCGACAACACATATTTTGCTTAGACCGTGGTCAACAACTGCAGAGCGCAGCTCCTTGAGCACCGGCACCACACCGTATTTGGTCCCCGCCGCCCGTATAATCTCATCTCTGGTCCTCGCCACACAGGCAACGGGCTTCCAGGCATCCCTGCCCACCACAAGGGCACCGTCAATGATGCCGTTGTCCAGCGCATAGAGCAGCAATGTGGTCACTATGCCGCCGTCCTGACAGGCTTTGCCTATGTCAGAATGTTTCGACCTTGCCGCCAGGACACGTCGGTGTATACCGATGCTCTCCTTCTTACCCCAGCCCAAAAGGCTGGCCTCTATATCAGCTATGAGACCATGTCTGAGCACGTAGCAGGCATCGTAGCAGGTGCTGCAGCCCACGCAGTCCATCGTCCTCTTAGGTCGTTTCGGCTTCCCCTCGGTGTATTTAATATGGGAATTGGGGCAGGCCAGTATGCACGCCCCGCATACAGTGCACGTGCCGGTCTCAATTACCTTAGCCTCTAAATCTTCATAACTCGGCATCTATATGTGCACCTTTCCCGAGCAAAATTAGGGATATTATACACAAATATGGCCCGCGGCATGTAGTGCCAGGCTTGTAGTGCGAGGCTTATTGGTTTACAACCGCTCACGCGTCTCTGCGGCGACCCTGAAGAGTCGCACGACAGAGGTGGCACTACTTCAATTCGCCACGGGCCTTCATCTTGGCTATTTCTTCCTCTCTCAATTGCCGCTTGAAAAACTTCTCGGTGACGGTGAGAGGGAGTTCTTTGCGGAACTCGACGAATTTCGGCACCGAGTAAGGAGGCAGCTTCTCCCGGCAATGGCCTATTATGTCTTCAGCCGTTACCTTGCCCTCATATTCCGGCTTCAACCTTACAAACGCCTTTATCCTGTCACTGCCCGGCCGTTCAGGGTCCGGTACGCCAATCGCCACAGCATCAGCAACCGCCGCATGCTGGTAGAGCACGTCGTCAACGAGCCTAGTGTAGACCTTGAGCCCGGACACGTTAGCCATATCCTTCACCCTGTCGGTGATGTAAAAATAGCCATCGGCATCCATCCTCACCACATCGCCGGTAGGTAGCCAGCCATCGACCAGACCTTTACCGGGTTCAGGCCAGTAGCCCTTCATAAGCTGCGGCCCCTTGACCCACAGCTCGCCCTCTTTGCCTGGAGCGGCTTCCTCATTCGTCTCCAAATCAACGATCTTCACATCCGTATCTGGCAGTGGCACACCTATAGAACCGAGCTTTTCAGCGGACATGAAGCCTGTAAGCTTGGAAAATGATGACAGGTTGATGTGAGTACCACCGCCCGTCTCCGTGAGCCCGTAAGCCTCCGTAATGGGCATGCCAGTCTGCTGCTTGAACTTGTGAGCAATCTCCGGAGCCAGGGCAGCAGCACCGGACATGAACATGGTGGTTATCCTCCCCAACCCCTTGGCGAGCAAGCGCGAGTATTGGGTCGGTACGCAGGCACACAGAAAGGGACGGTACTTGACCAGCATCTGCAAAAGCATGTCGATATCCCTGGGGTCGGGGAGCAAGTATATCTTCAGCCCCCAGTACACGGCAAAGTGCATCATCATGTGACCGTACTGGTGGAAAAGCGGGATGGGCATCAATATGGATGTCTTTCCCTTGACACCAACCCTAATAGGCTCCATGTACCAGGCGATATGGGTCATAGCCGCCGACCGACTGTAATGGGTCAGCATTACACCCTTGGGCAGTCCGGTGGCGCCACCGGTGAATACCAGAACGGCTAAGTCCTCCATCGGATCAAGTTCAACCTGTGGCGGCTTCGGCTCGTGGTTGGCTATCAAATCGCGGAACTGGTACGTGCCCGGCACCTGTCTTGGTGCTGGCTTCTCCGGTGAATAGTCCATAAGTGAGGTAAGGATGATGCGTTTTATTTTCGTCTTATCCTTTATCGAATTGACGAGTTCCAGCGACATATCGGAGCAGATGACCGTCTCAGCCCCGGATTCACCGATTTCGTATATCAAATCAGCCTCTTTATGCAGCACGCTGCACGGGACGGGCACAGCGCCGGCTTTAAGTATGCCGAAATCGCTTATTAGGTACTGGGGACAGTTCGCTAATATGGTGGCTACTTTGTCTCCTTTCTTTATACCTAAATCGGCGAGCGCGCAGGCCAGCCTGTCCGCCTGCTCCTTCAATTCCCTGTAGGTCATCTCATAGCCTAAATAGAAGCACGCCTGGTTATCCGGATACTCGGCCGCCGTGGCATCCAGAAGGCTGGGGACGGTCATTTTGGGGTATGGCTGCTTTGACTGCGGCAGCTTGTATGGACCTAACTTGTAACTTTTGAACCAGGGTTTATCAGCCACGGAAACCATAGTTATGCCTCCTACCATATCTTGTCTATGACATAGTCCAGCCCCAACTCCTTCAGTTTCTCCGGGGTCGGCTTGCCCGTCTTCTTGTCCCAACCTCTGAACTCATAGTAAGCGTCCAGCATGACATCAAGCTTTTCTACCTTATGCCCTTGGGCAGTACCTTCAGGCAAAGGTTCCTCCAGGAGACGTGGCGGTAGCGTATCATCATCACGGGTCAGCCCTTCCCTAACGCTAAAGGCTCTTGCCAGGTTGTAAATCCTTTCGCCCGTCTTGCGGTAGTCCTCCACATCAAATTTCCAGCCCACGCAACTGGCTATCATGTCCACCCAGTCCTGGGTAGCCAGGGCCATTCCCATGAACTTGCATGTGCCCATAGCATCGAAGACGGTATTAGCATCCTCCAAATCTTTGACCACCTTGGCCTCAGCCGGGTTTTCCACTAGAGGGTCTTCGATCTTGCTGTCCTCGACGCAGAGGAAGGGGATGTCTATGAAGCTCGGACCTTCAACGTAAGCGGTGATGTGGTCGCCGCCTCGGTTAGCGGTCACATACGCCAGGCCGCAGATTTTAGCGGCTCTGGGGTCATAGGCTGGCAGCTCCAGGCCCTTGACATGCATGGCAAACTTCTCCGCGCCCCTGTCCAGCTTCTGCGCCATTCTCTTCGTCCCTTCAGCCAGCAAGTCACCGATGCCCTCCCTCCTGGCTATCTTATGTATAAGCTGGATGACAATATCGGGGTCACCAAATTTCAGCTCCAGCCCGCCGGTATCGGCCTTGGTCAATATCCCCTTTTCATAGCATTCGATGGCGAAGGCTATGACGCTGCCGGTAGAGACCGTGTCCAGACCATAATCGTCACACAGGTTATGCGCCAGCGTTATCGCCTCCAGATTATCAATGCAGCACATGCCGCCGATGGAGCCTATCGTCTCATACTCTGGGCCTTCACCCCTACAGGCAAAGGGGCCGCTCTTCACCACGGTTACCCTGCCACAGCTAATGGGGCAGGCAAAGCAGTGCTTCCTGTCCGTCAGGAGAGTATCGGCAAGCGTAATACCGCTTATCTTCTCAATTTCAGAAAAAACACCGGTCTGCCAGTTCCGCGTGGGAAAACCACCTCTAACGTTAATCAAATCAGTGGCCATGGCTGTCCCATAGGTCTCCAGTGTAATCTTAAGCATGCTTTCATTGACTAAGTCATAGTTCCGTTTTGAGATTTCACTGAAGACTTCCTGATTCGCCGCCTTGATTTCCTTGGTGCCTCTAGCAGCCACCGCCTTGAGGCGCTTAGAGCCCATCACTGCGCCTACGCCACACCTCCCGGCAGCCCGGTGGAGATCGTTGACAATGTTGGCAAACCTGACCAGGTTCTCGCCGGCAATGCCTATACAGGAAACGTTAAAGTCCTCACCCAGCTCTTCCTTGATGAGCCTCGTCGTCTCGGAGACACCTTTACCCCATAGCTTACTGGCATCCCTAAGCTCGGCTTTGCCATCGTCTATCACCAGATAGACCGGCCTCGGCGAGATGCCTTTGAAGATAATGCCATCATAGCCTGAACTTTTCAGATAGACCCCCCAGTTACCACCGGAGTTCGCCTCCGCCCAGAAACCAGTTAGCGGTGACTTGGTGACCACACAGTATCGTCCGGCGCTGGGAGATTCTGTGCCGGTTAAAGGCCCGGTCATAAATATCAGCGCATTGTCCGGACCCAGCGGGTCAGCACCCTTGGGTACCTCATCAAAGAGGTACTTGGTCGCCAGACCACTGCCGCCTAGGAACATTTTGCAGTCTTCCTCCCTCAGAGCTTCCTCCGAAATCCTACTGGTTGTTAAGTCCACCCTCAAAATTTTCCCCATGTAACCGAACATTCTTTGCCTCCTTTTTTCTTAAATATTCACACCCGCACTGTTCAGTGCCTCTAAACTGTCAGGCTTTACCTTTCCAGACTACAAGCTTATGGCCCTTGAGGGCATGCGATTACATTGTTACAAAGCCACAAAGGTCTGTCAGCGGGCCTGGACAGCTCGCACTCTGCCTGTCTCAAAAATCTATTGATTTACCTTCATAAGCGTAGCGGAAAAGCTTCTCGGTCTCCTCCTCATTGGGGACTCTGGCGGAAACTATCAGCGAGCCGTCCGCCATAGCATTGTCTATCAGCTTCGGCATCGAAACACTCAGCTCCTCCAGCGGTATCTTCAGCTCCTTGAGGCTCAGTGGTTCATTTATGCTTTTAGACAAATCACGTATTGCCTGGGCCAAAACAGGCGCTGCTTTTTTGCCTGCGGGTATATTCATCTTAAGGGCATAGACTATCTCTGCCCAGAGCTCCTCACGGGCATCCCCGATAAACTCGATGCTATAGGGTAGAAATAGTCCCACAGCCCTACCATGGGGTACATGGAATACAGCACCCAGCGAGTGACCCATAGCGTGTGCAATAGCTGCCAGCGAGTTTATAAAACCTATGCCGGCAATACTGGCAGCGTTATGCATTTTCTCTCTGGCCTCCATATCATTGCCGTCCTTCACCGCCCTGGGGAGATACTCAAAAATTAGCTGGATAGCTCTCAGGCACAGGCCGTCGGTGAAGTCATTCTTCCAGGTACAGGTAAACCCTTCCACGGCGTGAGTCAGCGCGTCCATGCCGGTGCTGGCGGTTATTCCCGGCGGCATTGCCCGAGCCAGCTCCGGGTCTACAATGGCAATATCAGGGACAATCTCCCGGTTAATAAGGCTCAACTTCCTCTGCGCCACTGCATCAGTAAGGACAACAGCAAAGGTCACCTCGGCACCCGTCCCTGAAGTCGTCGCAACGCAGACCAGCTTGCACTTCGCACCCAGCCCCAAATCAGTGACAAAGGGGTTTATTTCGTCTGCCTTGATATCAGGTCTCTCATATTCCACCCGCATCGCTTTGGCTGCGTCCAGTACCGAGCCACCTCCCACCCCCACCACCAAATCAGGCCCAGTCTGGTTCATCAAAGCCACACCCTTTCTGACCGTATCAAGCGACGGGTCAGGCTCAACTTCATCAAAAACAACCGTTTCTATGCCTGCCTGCGAAAGCTGCTCCTTCACCCTATCGACAAAGCCCAAACTTACAATATTCTTATCGGTAACGATGAAAGCCAGTTTACCCTTCAGTTCAGCCAGACGGCTTAAGGCATCCTGCCCGAAAACCACCTCCGGGACCACAAAGTACCACATAACTACACTCTCTCCATATAATAGTTCACTCTAATGCTTCTTGTTTGATATTATGTCAAGTTTTCGTGACGGTCGCATTGTGCTTGCCAGGGCTACAACATGCCAGCCTATTCAGGGAACACGGTTTCAAATGCGGTCATACAGTTGACCAGTTCCACGGCTGCCCTGGGCATCCTCATAATCTGTGCCATGTCACCCTTCACTTTTACTTTGCCGGTCATCATCGACTGGACCGGGTCCACCTTCTTGTCCAGTATCGCCTTCATTGCGGTGAAAGGACCGAATATGCGGTATTTGGGGTTCTTCTCGCTCTCGTCCTTGATTGCCAGGGCCTGGCGGCATTCACCATGCCACAAATCGAGATACATGATGTTCCTGTGTTTATACGAGGCATCAGGTTCCACTATAATGTATATGTCCCCTTCCCAGTTTTTGGCTGCCTCTTTATATGCTTGACTTTGATCTATCGCTTTCTTCAGCGCATCCGCCCACTCCTGTGTCCCAAACATAATTGCCATGTTTTTAACCTCCTGCTGAAAAGTTTCAGTTCTGAAATCATATCATCACTCCACCAGAAACTGACGTACAGCCATTTCCACCCCCTTTTCCTAATTTGAACGGCCTTACTTCAGCACCGTTATTTTGGAAATTTTCAACAGCATTAAGGGATTGCCCCCGGTCCTAAGCTTCCCGGTGAGCATGGCCACGATGGGGCTGAGCTGGCCAGAACTGATATAGGCCAGGTTTTCAAAGCCGGCTTCCATGTATGCTGTCGGCCTGTCTACGGCATCGTTCTGTATCTCTATTTCGCCCTGCCTGAAATTAAGCGTGATAGCCACACCCGTGCTAGCCTCTTTTATCACCACGCTGCCTTTTAACTTCTCAACGCTCTTATATTTTTTCGGGTCTTTCAGGTTGGTATCTATAACCTCTTTCAACATAACGCCGAGCCCGTTAAGCTCCTCTCCCTCCTTAACCTTCACTTCTGCCATTTGCCACCTCCTTGCCAATTTATACCACTTCGAAGGCAGATTTACAACCGCAGCCGCAGGTCCTCCAGCGGGTAGCTCATACAGGGATGAATATAATTGGACCTTTCGTCCGCCCACCGCCGATGTACCCTTGCCGGCATGAAAACTTTGCCCGAAACAAGCTTTGTCCTGCAGGCGGTGCATTCTCCCGAACGGCAGATAGCCGGCACTACCAGCCCGGCACGCTCCAGCGAGACCATCAACGGTTCGCCAGCTTTAGCCTTTATGGTTCGACCCGACCTCTCCTCAACAACCTCAAATACTGTATCCGGCAATAGCCCAGGCCACCCAGGTTCCGTTGTAATATCTGCCGGCGGGCCATAAGCTTCCCTCTTTATCAGCCTCTCAGGAACACCCAAAGATTTGAGTGCCCCCTCGCACAGGATATGCATCTGGGCCGGGCCGCACAGGAAAAACTTCTTACCTTCAACGGAGCCCACCAGAGACAAAATCATCCCTGCGTCCAGCAGACCACAGAGCCCTGTCCATCCCGGTGGTGGCTCGCTGATTACGAAGTCTACCTTTATGTTCCGATGTTTCTGGGCAATTTCTTTCAGTTCCTCTCCGAAGATGATGTCCTCTGGGTTTCGGCTGCCATACAGCAGGCGGATATTCACCCCCAGTTTTTGCTTTATCACCTCCCTGATAATTGACATAAACGGTGTTATTCCGCTGCCGCCAGCCAAAAAGACCAGGTCGGTGGAGTCGATCAACGGCTCGTAGTAAAAGCTTCCGTTCGGCCCGGTGGACTCAAAGCTGTCACCAGGCTTGACCCTATCCAGAAGATAATGGGAGACAAAGCCCGGTTCCATTCGGCGCACAGTGATGTCATAGTATGGTTCACCAGGAACAGACGAGATACTGTAAGGCCTTGAGGTCAGTACGCCATCGACATTAACGAACAGATTGATATACTGTCCTGCCCTGAAATGCGGCAAGGTTCCATCTGCTGATACCATACGGAAGGTCTTTGTAGTCCGGGTCTCCTCTATAATCTCCTTTACTCTCAGGGATATACGGTCTGGATGCAGTCCGGCAACGGTCTTACTGGCCTGGACCAGCAGAGTATCACTCAGTTCAGGTGCACCTTTTGCCTGCTTGCTCAGCTGGCTCTGAATCCTTTCCATCACAGCTACATCACGCCCGCCGCGCTCCATGTCCTCAAGTGCCTCCCGGGCTGCCATATATCCGGAAACAATGCATGTCTCAAACCCGCCGCCTATGTTAACCCAGGCCCCGGCGAAGTACAGGCCGTCCAATGGGCCTCGGTTAGGCAAGTGGTCCTGACCGGTGCCCTGATAGTTCTCATCGAACCCAATTATGCTGCCTCCAGGATTGCCCGTGTACCTTATGTTGGTTATGGGAGTGGCAACTTCCATAACCTCAATATGCTGTCTTAGTCCCGGTGCTATCTTTTCCGCCAGACTAATAAATCTTTCTGCCAGCAAGTTCTTCGTCTTTATATACTCGGATGGTGAGAGCTTCAGCCACGGCTTAGCATAGGCGAGCGTGGTGATGACCACCGAGGCGGTGCCCGGTGGCGAAAATTCCTCATCTACCACATTATATGCGGTAACCGCTGCACCGTAAGGTTCCAGGCTGATGCTGTGCCGCATGCTCTCGTGCTGTTTGTCCAAATCGGTGCCGATATTGATAAAATTCTCATGCGTATTAAGCCCGAGCTGCGCACAGGTGCGATCTAAGCCTAAGTACACATTAAAGGTCGAGGCCCCTTCAGACCAGGCACCCAAACGTCTGAGGTACCAGTCCGGGACGTTTTCCTTGCCGATAAGTTTAAGGCAGGCCATTAACGGATTAGCGTTGCATACCACACACTCACAGGTTATCTCCGTGCCATCCTCGGTCATCACACCCCTCACCTTACCCCGCGATGTAAGAATACGGGCTGCTCCACTGTTCAACCGCACGTGCCCTCCGTATTCCTCGATGGCATCAACGAAGGCCTGTGACAGCGCCTGTGACTTTCCCTTTATATGTGCTGGCCCAAACCTGAGATAACTCACCGTACCCAGGGCGTAGATGAGGAATGACATTTTTGATGGAGGTTCGCAATAGTAGCCACACGTTTCGCTCAGCACGGCACGAGCCCTATCATCGGAAACCATGGGATTCAGCACCTCGGTTAGCGTATGCCCGTAATGTGTAAGCAGCGTGGAAAACTTGGATGGCTCTTCCATAACCGCCTTCATGCCAACACGATTCGCCCTTAATGCCTCTTCAGCGAAATCGAACATCGTGGCGCTGAACCGTTTGATTCCATCAGCGTCCTTAGGAAACTGATGACACAGGGCCTCCTCAAACTCCTGCCGCCCGATAGGCACTAGGACATCAACATCAGGGAGGATAACGGCCCTGTAAAAATCCGGAATTGGTATGAACTTCACCCTGGGGAGTACCCCGTATTCTTTCAATATCCGCCACACCGGCCCCCTGTTGCTCTCATCTCCCAGCCCCGATAGCTCGTGGAGCGCAATTTCGAACTCAAAACGGCCCCGAATAAAGGATGAAGCATATCCACCGGGAATATTATGCTTCTCCAGAAGTAAGACCTTCTTGCCGGCTTTAGTCAGAAAGGTAGCCACGGAAAGGCCTCCCAGGCCAGCGCCAATGACTACGACATCATAATCTTTCAAATTTGCCTCCTTGTTTTGTTCACGTCCGACTTCAATGGTCTGTCACCGTCCCTTGAATTGTGGTTCACGCTTCTCCAGAAAGGAACTGACACCTTCCAGAAAATCCTCAGTCCCGAAAAGGAAGTTCTGGGCATATGTCTCAAAGAAAAGCTGCTGCTCAAGGTTGTTCAACAGCCCACTATGGACGGCGCGCCTTATCTGTGCCAGCGTCAGCGGCGGTGCTTTTGCCAGCCTCTCGGCCAGCGCCATCGTTTCAGCCATCAGAGCGTCGTGGGGGACAACTCTGTCCACCAGACCTATGCGTTCCGCCTCTCTGGCGTCGATAAGGTCGCCGGTATACATAAGCTGAAACGATTTACCGGTGCCAAGCAATCTGGGCATCAGAAAGGTAGCCCCGCAGTCCGGGATTAGCCCTCTGTGGACAAAGACCATACCGAACCTGGCATTTTCCGAGGCGATCCTGATATCTGAAAGCAACGCAATCGACACACCAGCTCCTGCCGCCACACCGTTTATTGCCGAGATGACCGGTTTCCCCAGGTCATAAAGTTGCAGGGCAAAGGCGCCGATAGCCTGAAGCCTTTCCTGCCTTTTGAACTTCGAGGCAAGCTGGGTGATGGTGGCCAGAGTACTAACATCAGCTCCGGCACAAAAACCACGACCTGCCCCGGTAATAATCAGCACCCTGATATCATCGTCTTCCTCAATTTCCCGGAGGAGCTTGGGTAAGCCAACAGCACCCATCTCAACAGTTATAGCATTCAATTTCTCCGGCCGATTAAGCGTCAGGACTGCGATGCTGCCAAATTTCTCCAGCTTAAGTCCTTCAGATGTCACAAGCAGCCTCCTTTACTTTATAAAATGACAAAAGCTTTTTACTAACCAAATGGCATAAACAAGCGCATGCACAAAGAAGCCTTTAACCCAGAAGCTTCTCCCAGCGCCACTTTATCAAATTTACTGGCCCGGCTAAAGCTACTCTTACTTCTTAAATTGCAGTGTGTGACCTATCTCCGAAAACAGGCCTTCATCAAACTTTGCCAGCAGTCCGACCGTTGCCACTGTAACAACGACCCACTTGTTAGCCTTCATGGCGCCAAGGGAATAGGCATCGAGCGCCATGGGTGCCGCTGGATGTTTGAATTTGTACACAGCCTGAAAAGCCTTTGTGCCATCGGCAAGCTTTGTCTCACCTTCCGACTTGATTGAAACCTCCGAACCACCGGCACCCCTCACCGCCGCATTGAGTGCATCGGCGAAGTTGGCACCGGTAACCACGCTGACAATCAGTATCGGGACACGATTTGGTGCGGCAGCGTAAAAAACTGTAGCTGTAGGTTCTGTCAGCGGCTGCTCTGCCCATTCCTTCGGGTATTTCACAGAGAAACCGAGCGCGGTATTGGTGTATTCGGCAGCTTCAAACGAAAGCACAGTGGGCACTGGTTTTTCAGCAGGTGGCGCCTTTTTGGCACAACCAGACAATGGAAACACCAGCAAAAACGTGGCTAGTACCACCAGGCTAATAATTTTACTGACTTTCAGTTGTCTCATTATCTCACCCCCTTGTTTATTCTGAGCACTAGATCCTCATTCAGTAAGATTTATTTGCCTTTCGCCAGGTGATATTTAAGCATACAGCTCAAATAACAGCGGCACAGCTTAAATTCTTGTCTACTTCTTAAATTGAAGGGACGTTGCTATTTCAGTAAACAGCGCTTCATTATAAGGGGCTAGCATCTCCACTGTACCAACTGTGCAAACTACCCACTTGGCACCCGGCTTAGCACCCACCGCAAGGCCCTTGGCCGGGAACCCGCGCAGTGCTGCTTCAATCAGAGCTTTGCTACCCTTGCTTCCATCTGCCAGTATTACCTCACTTATAGGACCGACCTTGACGTCACTCCCATCGGCCAGTTTGAGTGTATTTGTTACGGCTTCAGCGAAATCGGCACCATCTACAGCACCAACAAACATCGCCGGAACCAGCCCACCCTTCTGAGCAACGAGAAGCAGCTTGGATGATGGTGCTACCTGCCAGTCCTTCGGATATTTAATTGAGAAGCCATACTCGGCATTGCTGTACTCGGCCGCTTCAAACGAGAGCTTGTCCGTCACCGGTGGTGTAACCGCTGCTGGCGGTTTCTCTGATGGCGTCTCTTTGGTCGCCACTAGCTCCAATACCCAGATGGTAGTGGCAAAAACTCGAGGGTCATTGCCGGTAGCTCTTATTGTGTAAGAGCCATTGGGCAGCGGTTTGAACTTTGTGATATCGGGGTACATCGTGGGTAACCACTCGGTTCTTAGCAGCCAGTTGAGTTTTGCCGTAGCCTCCATAGTAACCTCAAACTTACCGCTAGCATCCGCTGTGGCGACACCTATACCGACACTATCCTCACCTGGAGCAATTCCCTTAATTTCAACTCCGGACGGTATAACCAGGTCTATAGTAATAAACTCATTTGCAGCCCAGTTTGAACCGCTAAACTTTACAGGTATTGCCAGTATACTTAGACACGGTGGCAAAGCTGCAGCTGCTGCTTCAGGTAGTCCAGCTGCTCTGGCTACGCCTGGCAACAGCTGTTTTAGCATAGCCTGATCTATCTTAGCCGGGTTTACACTTATTGTACCGGGATTGGACGGTGGAGGTGGTGGTGCTTTCTTAGCACAGCCTGATATCGAAACAGCCAGTAGAAAAACAGTTAGGCCAGCAATAATTATCTTGCCAAAATTTGATTGTGTCATTCTTTCCTCCTCACACTTTCGTATCACATCCTACCAGTTCGGATATAGGGAAACAGCATCCGGTGGTTTAATCCAGTCGGTTATGGGAACCGTTTTGCCCGATTTGACTTGATAAAACTTCACCAGTTGACTTGACCGGCGACTGGTAGTGCTGTAAGCACACGGGCCCATAAGACCCAGCCTGTCAAACCCGGTCAATGCCTGATAAGCTCGATACATATCATCTCCATCCAGCTTCTCATAGCTAGTCTTTTCGAGGGCCGTCTTTAAAGCCTGTACAAAGTCCCGACCCATAACCAGAGGGCCAGGGAAAACAGCACCCATGTCAGATATAGGGCGGTTACTATGCTTTGACCAGAGTTGGGCAACAAGTGGGTGGTTTCGTATTTCGTCACCTCGAAGATAAGGAGAACATATTACAGCCCCTTCAGTAGCCTCTGGATGAAGCCTTACACCGACCACTTCGTCCAGCCCAAGATAAGTTGCATCGACAAATTGGATTTTCTTAGTTAACCCAAGCTTGTATGCATCACGCATTACAAGACTCGGTGTTGGGTCAACACCACCAATTATGCAGTAATTAGCACCGGCGTCATTAATCCTCATAAGCCAGACAGAATGATCCAAACTACCTTGTGGGAAAAATTCAGGCGACAACAATGTTACACCAGCCTTCTCTGCATATTCCTTGCCGCCCCGCAAAGGTTCTTTACCCATTGGATTGTCCCAATGCATATAGCCAACTTTGGGCATCCCTGAGTTGCCTTTGCTTTTCCAGTCATTAATGATCCAATCGATCGAAGCAGCAAAACCGTCCTGATACGGAGGAAAAACCAGGAAAATTCTACCGAGACGAGCTTGAAACTCACCATCAGCAGGCGTCATCGAAATAAGTTTGTCCGCTTCTATTTGAGGTGCAAGTGCTTTATTAGCCGCGGTCTGCGGCACAAACATCACATGTAGCTTGTGCTCATTCCGGTACCTTTTAAATGCTGAGGCCGTTCGAGCTACATCGTAACGAGTATCTACACTGATATGTTTTACCATGACTCCATTCACACCACCAGCACTGTTCAAATCACTAAAATAGTAACGAAAACCGTCTTCGAGAGGCACCGTAAAACCAGCGGCTGGTCCCGTCAAGTCAGTCAGACTCAGGAATGTGACATATTTCTCTCTGGGAGCTCCACTCGGAGCACAGCCAACTAAAGGCAATACCATTAAAGCTGACATTAAGATAGTCCCAAATAATACAAACTTAACTCTATTCATCGTTGATTTTTATCTCCCGTTTAGTTTATCTCCCCTCTTCAAATATGACTAACTGCCTAAAATTTTCTGTCTTTGCACCTCCTGATTAAATTCGATTGATGCTGCCTCAACCGCAACCTGCAAATTACTTTTCTCTGTAGGCTTGCAGTCCTAATAGCCAATGGTAACTTTTAGCCCCTTAGACTGCATAATGCCGCTCAATATCTGTAGCCTTTCCTGGCTGGGAGGGACACATCCATCAAGCGGGTATTTTATACCCAAAGCCCCATACTTCGGCTTACCCCACTCATGATAACCCAGCAGTGATATCTTTTCAATAGGCATCCCCATTATGAATTCGGCTAATTTGTCTATAAACTGCTCCGAATCATTGAAGTCAGGAATAATCGGTATCCTTACCCAAATTCTGGCACGTCTGGTGCCAGCAATCCGCTCAAAGTTTTTGAGGATAAGGTCATTTCTGACCCCCGTGCCTTTGCGATGCATCTCAGAATTTATGTGCTTAATATCGTAGAGAACTATATCGGTATACTGCAGGACTCTATCCAGCACCTCCCAGCTGGCATAACCGCTGGTATCAATAGCTGTGCTGAGTCCCCTCTCCCTGCATTCCTTCAACAAACTTATGGCAAACTCCGGCTGGTATAGAGGTTCGCCACCGGACAGTGTCACACCACCACCTGAATTGCGATAGAACAGCTCATCCCTCACGCATTCATCAGCCACCTCCGTCACACTCATATACTTCCCGGTTATCTCAATCGCACCGGGAAGGCAAACCTCAACGCATTTCAGACACAAATCACATCTTGACCTATCCACCCTCACACTGGTCTTATCCAGAGAGATAGCGTCAGGGACACATACTTCCAAACATTTACCGCATCCATTACATCTAGCATCCCTGACCATCAGTTCGGGAAATGGGTTTATCGACTCCGGGTTGGAGCACCACTTACATGTCATCGGACAGCCTTTTAAGAAAACAGTAGTCCTGATCCCCGGACCATCGTGGATACTGTAGCGCTGGATGCTGAAGACCAGCCCCTTTCTGCCGCTCGTCTCTTCTTGGGTGCGCCGGTAAATCACATTCTCCCCTATCGGCACATTAGAGGCATTGTGGCGTTCTGGCGATAATTGCATCCTGTATACGCTTGTCTAGGTCTATGAAATAGGCAGCGAACCCGGCGACTCGAACCATTAAATTGGGGTATTTCTCCGGATGCTTTTGTGCGTCCTCCAGAACTTCTCTGCCCACCGTGGTAAACTGAATATGGTGAATACCTAAATCGGCATAAGTCTTTAAATATTGCGCAAACAGCTCAGCATTATGTCCGGTCAGATACTGGGGCATGAAAGTCTGGTTGAATAAATGATTCCAGCTTATCAGCGGGTCAACCTTTGAGACCGATTTCAATACTGCAGTCGGCCCCTTCTTGTCCATGCCAGCCATCGGTGAAATCGTCCCATCGTTGAAGGCATCCCCTGCCCTCCTGCCGTCCGGTGTGGCTGCACACACCCGCCCGAAGCTCCACCAGGCTGTCGCCGCAGTACCGTCCACGATAACCGGCGTTCCAAGGTTGGTCTTGCATTTTCTAGTCTCCTCGGCAATACGTCTGGCTACCTCACGTGATATCAGATCAACGTAATCATCATCGTTGCCAAACTTGGGAGCGTTAAGGCACAGGTGTCGAATATCCTCATATCCCTGCCAATTGTTCTTCAACGCCTCAACCAGTTTTTCCATTGAAACCTTTTTATCGTCAAAAACTACTTTCTTAACGGCCGCCAAGGAATCGGCAACCGTGTTAAGTCCAAATAGTGTTATGTCCCTATAATCAGGGATGTAGTTCCACTCCCTAACATCCTGGGCCTTCTCGATGCAACCGTCTATGACCGCTGATAAAAATGGCCTTGGCGCATACTCACGGTATAAAGCATCGGTGATATTACCTATTAGGACCAGTCGGTGTACCAGCCATCGATAATTTTCCATCGTCGCCTCGAGCAGCTCCTCCATCGAACTTATCTTAGTCAGGTCTATAACCTTATCACCTGCCTTCTTATACAAGGCTAGAGGCTCTATACCAAGAGCAGCATTCATACACAAGGGGACCGGTATGCCGCCAGCCCAAGCTGATATATGATTGAAGTTTTTCCCTGGTATAGTTGGCACCATACAATTATTAATGGAATAGTTTCTGGCATCTTCAATGGGGCAACCAAGGCTCACCAGTCTCAATACATTGACCTTGTCATTAAATATGGCGGGTTGAGGCATGCCTGAAGCCATCACCTCGATAGCCTTGTCAACTAGCTTTCTAGGTATTTCATCATGCCACCTCAATGCCAGCGGTGGAACTATAGCTCTGACGCTCTTGCAAGCATCCAGGACTATATAGCTCATTTCATTGGTGATATCACGGCCCTCGGAATCCGTACCACCAATCGTGACCGTCTGGAAACCCAGGGCACCACCACCAAAACCCGACCATATAGGTGCATGCAAGAACCCCGTTTCCTGGAACTTTACAAATAAGCACTCCACAAGCTCCTGTGTCTGCTCTCTATTCAACCTGCCTGCCCTTACATCCTCTTCGTAAAATCGGTTAAAGCACTGGTCAAACCTTATCCCACTACCCACCTGCGGCAGCTCAATAAAATTGACCACCAGATGGACAAACCAGTAACACTGCAAAGCCTCCTGCAAAGTCCTAGCCGGGTTCTCTGGAACCCACTCGCAAGTCCTGGCTATGGTCTCCAGCTCCTGCCTTCGTATCGGGTCAGTCTCAGCCTCAGCTAGAGCCCTTGCCAGCTTTGCATACCGCTTTGCCCAATTGATTACAGCTTCTAAAGCAATAATAGTGCTGTTCAGAAAGTCCTTCTTTTTGACGAAGTCCATCCCGTTCAAGGTCTCCGCCATGTATTCTCCATCCAGCTTGCACTGTCGCTCCCGGGCCTCCTCAAGAATCCCCTTCAAGCCTACTTTAAGAATTTTTTCATAGTCGGGAGTGGCACATTCCCAGTTAAAGATCCAAAATACATTAGCCAGCTCTTCAGGCAAATATTTTCTTAGCCTGTGATGTATAGAAAAGTCGCCCCAGTAGCTGCATATTTCCTTCAGTTCCCTTCGACCCTCATCGGTCAACATATTGCTGTAAACCGCACCTGGCGCGGTCTCCCTGACTATCCATTTCCAGGCAAATTCAGGATAGAAGGGAACAGACTCTGGATTTGATGCGTAATTACCTACGATAAGTTCACCTGGCCGAATATAGATGGTCATGTTCTCCAGGATATGTGCTAACGCCTTGGCTCTCCTCAAGGCCATCGGCTCACCTTCGGTCCGCTTATAGGACTCCGTAAGCAATCTGGCCCTTTCCAAATCCAGAGACCATTTCAGCCCGGGCCTTGTTGCTCTTGCTTCCTCGCTTAGTTCCACCAGCGCAATCTGTTGAGCCTTTATCGGAGTGTTCACCATAAGTGTCTGGGTCCTGGCAGTCATCGTCTCCTCCTTTACCTTTTTTTAAACTCAGTTAATAACTTTCAGTGTAATATCGAAACCAACAAGTGCCGAACTGCAATCAGAACTTGACAAGTTCAGTCCAAAATGATATGTTACATATATTACTGTAACATATGCAACTATGTCACATTCTACTTTACAGAGCTCATGGATGTCAAGTAGTCTTAATTTTGCGAGGTTAGTCCGACTATGAGGAGCATGCTGGCAAGCAATTTTGAGGAGAGGGTAGAGGACCTAGCTAATGAGATTAAAGAGCAACTCAATTGCCTATCCGTGGATAACTTTGTCACGTTTCTCCACACAGCTGATATAGTGGAGAGATATGTAGATATCGAGATGCAGAAGGTAGGGATAAATCGAACACATTTGTCCCTTTTAAATCACCTGATAGTCCTTGGTGGTATAGCCACGCCGACTGAGTTGAGCAAAAGAGTATTTCGCTCAAAGCATGCTATAACTAGAGCTGTTGATACCCTGGTTAAAGAGGGATTGGTCAGAAGGGAAGGTATAGGTGAGGACCGCAGAAACAGAAAGGTTGCCATAACCGTGAAAGGATTGAATTTTGTAAAAAAGATGGTCCCCGTGAGACAGCAGATCGGTTCCAGAATCATGTCGCCACTGAGCGAGGAAGAGGCAAGTCAATTTAGCGCCATTTTAAAGCGACTTAGAAGGCACATGGTAAACCTCATGGCAGAAGCCACTGAGGATTAGGGCTATTTTTTTCCAGGCCTGCAGCAGTTTTGGTTATTAACTTTTTAATTCATCCGGCCCTCTAGAACCAGATGCGGCCTTAATTTACTATCTGCAGGAAATGAAGCCCCGGATAAGAATACGAGCCGGGATTGTAATTTAATTAAAAAGGAAGGGGAAATTGCATACAAAAAAGGTTCTTCGGACTGAACTATGTGATATTTTGAACATTGACTACCCGATTCTGCTTGCCGGAATGGGAGGACTAGCTGGTGAAGGACACGCAGCACAGCCAAAGCTAGTTGCTGCTGTATCCAACGCTGGCGGCATGGGCGTTCTGGGTGCTACTGGACTGTCGTTAAAAGAACTTCGCGCTCAAATCAGAGAAGTTAAAAGCCTTACTGACAAACCATTTGGAGTTGACGTGCTGCTACCAGATGAGCTGGCCCTGTCGCCGCCACCGAATATGTCACTGGCGGAAATGAGGCAGAGATTTGTTCCCAAGGAGTACATCGATTTTATTGACGGTGTGGCAGCCACTTATGGTGTACCCATCACCGAAACAAAGTTAGACTTCATCTTCAGTGAAGAACACTCCAAAAAGCAAATAGAAATAATGATCGAAGAACGCGTCCCACTGTTTTGCTCAGGCCTGGGAATACCCGGGTGGGTTGTGCCCATGGCCCACGAAGGGGGAATGAAAGTATTAGGCTTAGCGGGTAACGTTCGGGCAGCACTGCGACACAAAAAGGCCGGCGTTGACTTCATTGTGGCCCAAGGCTATGAAGCCGGAGGCCATACTGGTAGAGTGGGAACCTTCGCCTTACTTCCTCAGGTTGTTGACGCTGTAGCACCCACCCCAGTCATAGCTGCTGGCGGGATAGGCGACGGCAGAGGTATTGTCGCTGCCCTGGCACTTGGCGCTATGGGAGTGTGGGTAGGCACTGCCTTTCTCTTTGCGGAAGAGGCTAACGTGACGGATATTCACCGAAAAATGATGATAGATGCTACTGAAGAGGACACCAGAATCAGTAGGGTGTGGACAGGCAAAACACTGCGCCAGATAAAAAACCCGATACAGGAGGCCTTTGACAAATCAGGGATGCCGCCCCTATCTATGCCTATACAGGTATTACTTATGATCGATCTTATACACAGCCTAGCAAGGGCGAAAAGATATGACCTTTTATGCGCACCTGCAGGACAAGTGGTGGGAATGCTTAAAGAGACAAAACCAGCCAAAGAAATACTGCATAAAATGGTTGATGAGGCAATAACGCTACTAGGCGAAACGCTCCCTAACAGGGTTACAATATCTAGCACGCCTCAACAAATAAGTGGACAAAGGAGGAAACCAGTTGAGCCAAATCAGAACGCTATTTGAACCTATAAACATAAGCAAGCTGAAGCTGAAGAACAGGCTCGTAATGCCAGCCATGGCAGTAGGGCTGGGAGCCAACGGTATGATAACCGACCGCTTCAAGCATTTCTATAGCGAAAGGGCACGGGGTGGTGTTGGGCTTATAGTTGTAGGCCTTGCCACTACTATGGATCCGGGACCCTTGTTTGCTGGCGGTATCGGCATTTACAAAGATGAATTTATTCCCGGTCTGCGCGAATTTGTTGACTTAATACATACATGCGGGGCAAAGGTAGCCATACAACTATCTGCTCTCGGAATTCTGCCCAAAAAAGATGGTACCTGGGAACTGGTCGGGCCCTCGGATGTCACAGTAGAGAGACATGCCAACGCGCCAAAACCAAGGCCGTTAATTACCAGCGAGATCAGCCAGGTTGTAAAAAGCTACGGTGACGCTGCCCGGCGTGCAGTAGAAGCTGGATTTGATGCAGTCGAGATCAATGCAATCGCTGGTACCAGCCTTATCAGTCACTTTCTATCTGGCCACACCAACAAAAGGACTGACGGCTACGGGGGTAACATTGAAAAGCGCGCCAGGCTACTTCTCGAGTGCATTAATTGCGTCAAAAACACTGTGGGCAGTGACTATCCACTACTGTGCCGGGTTTCTGGTGCCGACTTCATGGATGGTGGTAACACGCTTGAAGATACCAAGACAGTTGCTCGGCTGATGGAGATGGCCGGTATCCATGCCATCAATGTATCCACCGGATGGCACGAGTCACCCGTACCATTTATACAGATGTCCGTTCCGCAAGCGAACTGGATATACCTGGCAGAGGCAGTTAAGAAGGTAGTCAGTATACCGATTATCGGTGGCACAAGGATATCAGACCCGCACCTGGCAGAGCAGATTCTGGTTGACGGGAAGGTTGATTTGATATACCTGGCCAGAGCTCTTATAGCTGACCCAGAATGGCCGAACAAGGCTAGAGAGGGCCAATTTGACGACATAAGACAATGCACTGCCTGCTGTACCTGCTTCGACAAAGCAATAGAACAGGATGGCATAACCTGTGCCATAAACGCTAGAGCCGGTAGAGAAGCTGAGTATAATATCGTACCAGCAAAACAGCCAAAGAAGGTTTTAGTTATTGGCGGAGGCCCAGCAGGAATGGAAGCAGCAAGGGTAGCTGCCATGAGAGGCCATAATGTTACACTTGTTGATGACAAAGAACAACTTGGTGGTCAGCTTCTGGTGGCTACTATACCACCCCACAAAGAGGAGTTAGGCAATCTTATTAGATATCTATCACGCCAGATGCAGAAGTTGGGTGTTGATGTCAGGCTGGGTGAGGAGGTAACTCCAAAGACAGTTGCCGAAGCCGAACCTGATGTCGTGATAGTGGCCACCGGCGCACTGCCAATAATCCCTGACATCCCGGGAGTAAACAGGGAAAACGTTTTTCTAGCCACAGATATTTTAAAGGGCCGGCAAGAGGTTGGGCAAAATGTGCTCATAATCGGCGGTGGCATGGTAGGCTGCGAAACAGCTGAATTCCTAGCAGTACGTGGCAGAAAAGTGACTATTCTTGAAATGCTCGGACGTATTGGAGCGGACATAGAGCGAGCCAACAGATGGGTAATAATGGGAAGGCTCCGCGGTTTAGGTGTAAAAATGGAAACAAATGCCAGGGTGACAGAAATAACCGAGAGTGGTGTGAAGGTAGACCGCAATGGAAAAGTCGAATTTTTTGATGGCGACAGTGTTGTGCTTGCCGCGGGAATGGAGCCAAATCAGAAGCTTGCTAAAGGCCTGGAAGGAAGAGTTGCTGAACTCTACGTAATAGGAGACAGCGCCAAACCCGGCAAGATAGCCCAAGCCATGGAGAGCGCGTTTAGAGTAGCACAGGCTCTGTGAAACCCTTTGTCGAAGATACTCGCACTGTGAGGAGGACGGATGATTAAAACTGAAAAGGTGTTGCTTAAAATAGAAGATGCCATAGCTAGGGTCACCATGAATCGCCCTGAAAAGCTGAATGCCCTTGATATAGAACTTTGGATGGGGCTGGGAGAGGCAGCCAAAGCAATAGAGCAAGAACCAAATGTCAGGGTTGCCATCCTAACCGGAGCTGGACGTGCCTTCTGCGCAGGGCTCGATATTAGTGTACTAGCTTCTCCGGAAAAGATGTTCGCCGGTATGCCATTTCGCAATGCGTTCGAAGCAGTCCGGTATTTTAGAGGCGTATTTGATATGTATGAGTCCTTACCTGTACCAGTAATTGCAGCAATAAATGGCGCCTGTATAGGTGGAGGTATGGAGATTGCCCTAGCCTGTGACATCAGACTTGCCTCTGAAACCGCAGTCTTCTCGATACCTGAAGTGACTTACGGCATAATCCCAGACTGTGGAGGCACTCAGCGGTTACCACGCACCGTTGGGCCCGGCAGAGCCAGGGAACTCATCTTCACCGGAAGAAAAATTGATGCCAAAGAGGCCCTTCGTATAGGATTAGTAGACCATGTCTATTCACATGACCAATTAATGATCAATGCAATAAAGCTAGCTCAAGAAATAGCCACATCGCCCCCGGCTGCCGTCCAAGCTGCCAAAAAAGCTCTCAATACAGCTACATCACATGGCCTGAACATAGGGTTGAATTACGAGAGCGCTATCGCCTGCCAATTCTATAAATAAGCGGCGCTTCCCTCCCAATGATAAATCTGCCCAATTCTGTTATGATATGTCACACTTTAATCAATAGCGTTATCACTGTAAGCTACAAGCCATGTGCACAATAAAATATTTCGAGCAGGTAACATGGCAAACGAAACCATTGCGCAACGCATTCGACAATTTACGGAGACATATATAGCCCCAGATGGCAGTAAATATCCTGTCATTAGCTTAAAAGCAGTAAACTCTATTGCTCATGCAGAGGGCATTGCTCCTATAGAGATACAAATTATATCGCTACAAGAGGGTGTCATTCCTTTCCGTTATCTTCGTAATATAGGTACAATTGGCATAGATGGCCAAATAAAATTATTGCAATCCACTGTCGCTGTGGTTGGTGCAGGTGGATTGGGGGGCACGGTCATAGAGCTACTGGCCAGACAAGGCATAGGACACATAATCATTATTGACAACGACCGCTTCTCTGAACAGAATTTAAACAGGCAGCTGATGTCAACAGAAGAAAATCTGGGCGAGTACAAAGCAAGGGCCGCCTCAAGAAGGGTCAAGGAAATAAACTCAGCAATCACTATTACCACTTTCTTAGAAAGATTGAATAACGAGAATGCGACCGAGCTACTCGCGGGGGTTCGGGTGGTAGTTGATGGGCTGGACAATTTGCCATCACGATACGCGGTTGAAAACGCTTGCAGAAGATTAGGAATCCCGTACGTCTATGGTGCGATTGCCGGATTTAGTGGCCAACTCATGGCTATTTACCCGGAAGATGCAGGACTAATGTCCGTTTATGGGCCGCCTGATAGTCGATTGGAGCACGGAATAGAAATAAAGATAGGTACTCCCTCAGCCACTCCGGCAATGGTAGCAGCCTGGCAAGTTCAGGAAGTAATTAAGATAATCACTGGAATCGGTAAACCCCTGCGCAACTTGCTTCTTATGTTTGACACTATGGAGAGTATTGTCGATAAAATCGAGGTATAAAGGTTAATCAAAGATGGCATCGGTCACAATTAAATTTTATAGTCTCTGGCGCCAATATTTGGGCATAGATAGCATTACAATAGATGCCGATAACTTGGAACAGGCCCTAGCTCAAGTGGATGAGAAGTTTGGTCAAAAGCTCCGAGAGCAACTTATGGCCAACGGAATTCAAGTGGACGGGCGAATACACGAGTACTCTCTCGTGCTACTTAATGGTGCCAGCTTGCGCAATTTGAAACAGACAAATCTTAAAGACGGTGACCAGCTCCAGATTTTCCCTCCAGCTACCGGTGGATAAGAGCCAGTGCTAACTGCTATTTTGTGGTCATTTTTATTCTTCTTGCTGGGCGCAACCGTAGGCAGCTTCATTAATGTGGTCGCTGACAGACTCCCTGAAGGTAAATCAATCATCTCACCGCCGTCCGGCTGCCCTAGCTGTAAACGTCGGCTCGCAATCAAGGACTTGTTTCCAATTCTCAGTTACCTGCTCCTAAAAGGCCGTTGCCGCTATTGTGGGGCAAGCATACCTATACGCTTATTCTTGGTGGAATCATCCACTGCAGCAGTATTTGTCTTTTTGTTCTGGTACTATGGAATTAGTTGGAACCTGGGAATAGTTGCCCTTTATTGCTGCCTGTTCATAGTCCTTTTGATTACAGACTTGGAGCACAATATTTTACCCAACAAGATAGTTCTGCCTGGAATGGCTATTGCCTTCATGTTAGCACTGGCTGCAGAGTCTGTGCCGTCAATCGCCCAACCGGGAATAAAAAGTGCGGCTATTGGTGGTGCTATCGGCTTCTCACTGTTATGCCTTCCAGCCTTGATTTCACGACAAGGTATGGGATGGGGTGACGTCAAGCTAGCAGGATTAATAGGATTAGTCACTGGGTTCCCGCTAGTCTTTCTAGCGATGTTTTTAGCCATGGTCAGCGGCGGTCTAGCGGCATCAATTATGTTACTTCTAAAAGTAAAAGGACGAAAAGACATGATACCCTTTGGCCCATTCCTATCCGTAGCTACTATGGTAACGCTACTCTGGGGTAATGACCTTCTTAAATGGCTAAACCTTTCTTGAACCAATACAGGAAAGGTGCGCCCCCTAAGACTAACCTTAGCCTCATCTGCTCAAGAAAATCATCATTATCACAAGCCAAGTCATACTAAAGTGCGATTTGCCCATCGCCAAAAGGGATGACTCCACTCAGGCCTCTTTTCTTCACGCAAAACCAGCCATACTCACGATTACAGAATGAAGGTTATAGGGTAAACTTACTGCATGTGTTGTTCGTTAATAAAGCAGAAAATGATTGAGATGAAGGTTAAAGAAAAGATAAGCGCAAACAAAATCAAAGAATTACCTGTCCTCTTTGGCAGTCACGCTATAAAGTTAAATGGCAAGATCCTGTTACCGGAAAATGTAAACGTATCTGGCCTTTTACCTGGCGCTGTTTTGTGCCACGGCTTTGGCGCTAGCTCCAAGGCTGTTGAACCAAGTGCCCGCATTCTGGCAGCCCAGGGTATAGCAATTTTCATCTTCGACTTCCGCGGTCATGGCCTCAGTGAAGGCGTCGTCGACGGAAGGCTTACAGACGACGTTATTGATGCCTGGAGCTTGTTGGCTCAGCTACCAGCAGTGGATGAGGAACGAATAGGACTTGTCGGACACAGTTTAGGCGCTATGTCCGCAATTATGGCCACAGAAAAGGTAGATAATCCTCGTGCTCTGGTTGCATTGGCCTGTCCACCAGAGGTGGACAGCCAGCTTCTTGCCGATGAGCCACTCACTATTGGGCGATGGGGGCAGAATACCAAAATCATTGAATATCCGAAGCACGGAGCTTTTCCGTGGTTAAAGGGTACTGCCGCTCTACTTTGTAGACTCTGGATGTACCTGCACGGGTACCGGGTTCGTGTGGACTGGCAAAAATTTTTTGAAGGCTTCCCACTGATGAAAATGTCAGATGTACTCCACAAGTTGGAGACTTGTTCCAAACTTTTCGTCTTCTGCGAGGGCGATAGGGTAACCCCTTATCAAAAAACAGCGTTCGTTTATGAGGCAGCCTGCGAGCCCAAGGCAATATTACTAGCTAAAGGAGGATTCCACACTACACCGCTACTACCAGGGACGCTACGTAACCAGTGGATAAACTGGTTAGTAAAAACGCTGAAGACCAATCTCTAGACCAATGGGCAATAAAATACGAGTGTTAATCACAGGCGGGGCTGGCCGATTAGGTATAAATGTCTGCAAAGCTTTTTTGCAGGCAGGATTCCAAGTAAGGGTATTCGACTTAGCAACCCCGAACAATAGAAAAAGCGTTAAAAGGCTCCTGGCAAATGCTGAAATTCAGTGGGGTGATATAACACAACCTGACTCAGTTCGAAAAGCCCTTGAAGGAGTTGACGCAGTAGTCCATATGGCTGGCATCCTGCCACCGGTGGCAGACGAGAAACCTGAGTTGGCTATCAAGGTCAACGTGGGTGGCACCAGGATACTCGTCGAACTGTTAAAACAGAAAGCTGCACAAATCCCGCTCATATTTACTTCCTCGGTAGCTGTCTTCGGCCCAACGCCGGATGCAACTAAACCTCTTTGCCCGGAAAAACATCTTCCTAACCCAAAAGGAACATATGGCGAGACCAAACTTCAGGCTGAAGACATCATTAGAGAGTCGGGAATCGATTACGTAATTTTGCGCCTTGCTGCAACCATGTATCTTTCCTTTACGATTCGTGACCTTAAGCGAATGTTTACAATTCCGCTGAATAACCGAGTTGAATATTGTCATCCAGATGACGCAGCGCTGGCGATACTCAATGCTGTCAATAATTTCGAAAAGGTTAAGGGACACACCTTGGTCATCAGCGGTGGACCCAAGCAACGAATGCTATATAAAGACATGATCGGCACCATCCTGAGAGTCATGGGGCTACCTTTACCACCGGCCAGAAAATTTACCACGGAGCCATTCTATTTGGACTGTTACGACACAGCTAAGTCACAAAAACTTCTTAAATTCCAGCACCATACTTTTACCGACTACGTAGAGGACTTTTCCAAGGAATTGAGCAGGAGATTCGGCCCTGGGTTTATACCTTTTATGCGCCATTTCGTTGGCCCCATCTTCGGAAAAGTTATAGTACAATTCTTTTAAGTTAGACTTGCAAATCGCCGGTACATTTGTTATAATTGTGGCAAACCTTTAAGTCAGTCCAGAGAGGCTGGCAAGGGAAGTAATGACAGAAAATTGTAATCCACCGCAACCCCAAAATCTGTTCGTTGCTATAGAGACCTCTTGCCAGTTTCTGGCAGGAGGTTTTTCTTATGCCTGAAAAAATCCTTATGTCCGCAGAGGACATGCAAAGGGCCTTAGTCCGCATTGCTCACGAGATATTAGAAAGGAACAAAGGCGCCCATGATATTGTCCTCGTTGGCATGCAAACCCGAGGGGTTCCCCTAGCCAAGCGGCTGGCTATCATCATTCAAGGTCTCGAGGGAGTCGCTGTACCGGTTGGCTCACTTGACATCGGCCTTTATCGTGACGATATTTCATCGCTAGCTTTGAAACCTATAATTCGCCGAACCGATATCCCCGTCGATGTTACGAATAAACAGGTTATTTTAGTCGACGATGTCTTCTACACAGGCCGCAGTATTCGCGCAGCTATGGATGCCCTTATAGATTTAGGACGACCTAAATCTATCCAGCTAGCCGTTCTCGTTGACCGAGGACATCGCGAGCTACCCATCCGTGCAGACTATGTAGGTAAGAACATACCGACCGCGAGAAGTGAGGAGGTAAAAGTGTATGTTAAGGAAATAGACAACGAGGACAAGGTAAGCTTAGTCTCATTAGTCAAGGTGAACAACTGATGAAAACACCTGAACCTAGGTTTAGCATCACAGTTCCAGAAACGTTCCAACGACCATCAATAGCCGCCTGGAGACATAAGCACGTACTCGACCTGGACGACTTTAATAGAGAAGAGATAGAGCTTATCTTTGAAATCGCTGATGCTATGGCGGAGATACTAACCCGAGACGTTAAAAAGGTGCCAACGCTAAGAGGCAAAACAGTCGTTACTCTGTTCTACGAACCAAGCACACGTACACGTGCTTCTTTCGAACTTGCCGCTAAAAATCTGAGTGCCGATACAATCAGCCTTGACGCTTCAAAAAGTAGTATCGCAAAGGGAGAATCACTGGTTGACAGCCTGCGTACTATACAGGCTTTGGGCGTTGACATTATAATAATGCGCCATTCGCAAGCTGGCGCGCCATACATTGCCACTCAATACATAAATTGCAGCATGATAAACGCCGGTGATGGCTGTCATGCCCATCCCACACAAGCCCTCCTCGACCTCTATACTATCCGGTGCCACCTGGGTGAACTTGATGGACTAAAAGCAGTAATCATCGGCGATATTATGCACAGCCGAGTAGCCCGTTCCAATCTCTGGGGCATGACCACCATGGGAATCAATGTGGTTCTTTGCGCCCCACCAACACTCCTGCCGCGCGGTTTGGGTAGCTTCATAAAAAACTGCAATCTCATGAACGTCAACATTGAAACCAGACTTGAATCCGCATTGGAAAAAGCCGATATAGTTATGCCTCTACGACTTCAGATAGAACGCCAGCAAAGTGGACTGTTGCCCACTATACGAGAATATGTCCAGCTTTACCAGTTGGACGAAAAACGACTGTCTTTAGCTAAGCCACATGCCTTAGTCCTACACCCAGGCCCTATGAACGAAGGAATTGAAATCAGCCCCGAAGTTGCCCATGGTGCCCAATCAGTAATCGAAGAACAAGTAACTAACGGTGTAGCCATTCGCATGGCATTGCTTTATCTGATTGCTGGGAGAAAAACAAGTAATGGCTAAAAACCTGTTAATAAGTGGTGGACGTATCATTGACCCCGGCCAAAAGCTGGATAAAATCGCTGATTTGCTTATCACCGACGGCAAAATCACCTGGATCAGGGACAAAGGTATAACTCCACAGCAACCTGGCCTAACCACAATTGATGCTACGGGGCTGATAGTATGCCCAGGGTTCATTGACCTACACTGTCATCTCCGTGAACCAGGTTTTGAAGATAAGGAAACTATAGCCACAGGAACTAAAGCCGCTGCTAAGGGCGGTTTCACCACCGTCTGTTGTATGCCGAATACTAATCCACCACTAGACAATCAAGCTACTGTAGATTATGTCAAAAAAACGGCTAAGGCCAATGGGATTATCCGCCTATTGCCTATAGGCTGCATTACTAAAGGAAGACAGGGCAAAGAGCTGGCAGAAATGAGCGAGCTGGCTAACTTGGGTGTTATCGGCTTCAGCGATGACGGCGAGCCAGTCTCCAGCTCGAGAATTATGACTATAGCTATGGATTACAGTCGAGCCTTAGGGTTGCCCATAATCGACCATTGCGAAGACAAAGAACTAAGCGCTGGTGGCCTTATGCACGATGGGTGGGTATCAGCCCGCCTGGGACTTAAAGGTATACCCAACGCTGCCGAGGAGATTATAGTTGCCCGCGACATAGCATTAGCACAGCTCACGGGTGCTAGACTCCACATTGCTCACGTTAGCACCCGGGGTTCAGTTGAACTTATTCGTCGCGCCAAAGAAAAAGGCATAAAAGTCACCGCTGAAGTCACTCCACATCATCTGACTTTAACCGAAGAGAGGGTGATGGGCAAGGAAATAGGAATGAGCGAACAGCTAGCTTATGACACCAATGCTAAGGTCAACCCACCATTGCGAAGCAAGGAAGATGTTGCTGCTTTAATAGAGGGTCTCAACAACGGAACCATTGACATAATAGCCACAGACCACGCTCCTCATACCCTGGTAGACAAGATGTGCGAGTTTGGCCTGGCGGCTTTCGGCATAAGCGCACTAGAAACCGCCTTTGGCTGCCTGATGACGCTAGTGCGCCGGGGAGAATTAGACCTCATGACATTGATCTCCAAACTCAGCTGTGAGCCAGCAAAAATTATCGGCTCAAAACACGGGGAGATTGGTACACTCAAACCAGGCTGTTGCGCTGATATCACAATTATCGACCCCAGCAAAGAATGGACAGTTGATAGCAAAAACTTCATTTCTAAAGGCAAAAACACTCCTTTCGATGGTTATCGGTTTACTGGTAAGGTAATGATAACTATATCAGCAGGCAAAATAGTTTATCAGGACAATTAGAAATAACAGGAGGAATCACAATGCCAAAACGGAATGACATCAAAAAAATAATGATCATAGGCTCCGGGCCAATTGTGATAGGACAGGCATGTGAATTTGACTACTCTGGGACACAGGCCTGCAAGGCTCTGAAGAGCCTGGGTTACGAAATAGTGCTTGTGAACTCAAACCCGGCAACTATCATGACCGACCCTGGAATGGCACATACAACTTATATCGAACCACTTACTCACGAAATTATGGAACAAATTATTGCGAAGGAGCGGCCTGATGCCTTACTGCCAAACCTAGGCGGACAGACAGGTCTTAATCTGAGCGCAGAACTGAAACGTTCAGGAGTTCTTGACAAATATGGAGTCGAGGTGATCGGCGTTGATGTGGATGCCATCAAAAGAGGCGAGGACCGCACCGTTTTTAAAGAAACGATGGAACGTCTAGGCATAGAAACGCTTCGGAGTGAGGCAGTCTATAGCGTCGAGGAAGCGGAGAGGGTGGCAGACAGAATAGGATATCCAGTAGTTGTTCGTCCGGCATACACTCTAGGAGGAACCGGTGGTGGATTGGTCTACAACGCAGAGGAGCTGCGCATTGTAGCAGAGCGCGGTATCACAGCCAGTCTAGTGGGACAGATACTGATAGAAGAATCAGTTTTAGGATGGGAAGAGCTGGAGCTAGAAGTCATCCGTGATTCAAAAAACCAAATGATCACGGTATGCTTTATCGAAAATGTGGACGCCATGGGCGTTCATACTGGTGATTCTTTTTGCGTAGCCCCTATGCTCACTATCGAAACAAAGCTTCAAAAACGCCTACAAGAATATTCCTATCGAATTGTGGAAACAATAGGAGTAATCGGAGGCACCAACATCCAATTTGCACATGACCCGAAGACTGACCGTGTAGTAGTAATTGAAATCAACCCCAGAACGTCGCGTTCCTCAGCGCTAGCTTCCAAGGCAACTGGTTTTCCCATCGCACTTATCTCTGCCAAATTAGCTGTAGGCCTGACACTTGACGAAATCCCATACTGGCGAGAGGGAACCTTGGATAAATACACACCATCCGGCGACTATGTGGTTGTTAAGTTCGCTCGCTGGGCTTTTGAGAAGTTCAAAGACGCCCAGGACAGGCTTGGTACACAAATGCGTGCTGTGGGCGAGGTGATGAGCATCGGCAAAACTTATAAGGAGGCCTTACAAAAGGCAATTCGTTCTTTAGAGAACGGACGTTACGGGTTGGGCTTCGCCAAAGATTTCCACAATAAATCGCTCGAAGAATTAATGGATTTACTCAAGGAACCGACAAGTGAACGCCAATTTATAATGTATGAAGCACTTCGCAAAGGTGCCGACGTTCAGAAACTATACGAGCGGACACACATCAAGCACTGGTTTATCCAGCAAATGAAGGAATTAGTGGAATTAGAGGAGGAAATTCTCCGTTACAAAGGCAAAATACCTCCAGATAACCTGCTCATTCAAGCGAAGAGGGACGGTTTCTCGGACCGCTACTTGGCACAGATACTTAGTGTACCTGAGCAGCAGATACGCCAAAAACGCATTTCTTTGGGTGTAGTTCAGGGTTGGGAGCCTGTGCTGGTAAGCGGCGTAGAAAATGCGGCATACTACTTCTCAACATACAACGCGCCTGACAGGACCACAACCAGCAGCAAACGGAAGGTAATGGTGCTGGGTGGTGGACCTAATCGTATTGGCCAGGGTATTGAATTCGATTATTGCTGTGTCCATGCTGCCTTTACGCTGCGTGATGAAGGATACGAGACAATAATGGTTAACTGTAATCCAGAAACAGTTTCAACTGACTACGATACCTCAGACAAGCTCTATTTTGAGCCGCTAACAGTTGAAGATGTTTTAAGCATCTACGAGAAAGAAAGGCCTGAAGGAGTGGTCGTTCAGTTCGGCGGGCAGACACCTCTTAACATCGCTAACGAATTGGCCGAGGCCGGCGTCAGAATTTTGGGAACCTCGCCCGAAACGATAGACCTTGCTGAAGATCGGGGACGCTTTCGTCTAAGAATGCAGGAGCTCGGCATACCTATGCCAGAATCGGGAATGGCCGCCAACTTAGAGGAGGCATTGCGCATAGCAAGGCAGCTTGGTTATCCTCTGATTGTACGGCCGTCATATGTGCTAGGTGGCCGTGGGATGGAAATAGTCCATGACGAAGATATGCTGAAAGAATACGTTGCTGCCGCAGTAGGTGTCACTCCTGATCGCCCGATACTAATTGACAAGTTCCTCGAAAACGCAGTCGAATGTGAAGCGGATGCTATTGCCGATGGGGCTGATGCCTATGTGCCTGCAGTTATGGAACATATTGAACTAGCCGGGATCCACTCTGGTGATTCAGCCTGCGTGATCCCTCCAGTAAGCATACCCACAAAGCACATTGAGACTATTAAGCAGTACACGAAGAAAATCGCCATAGAACTTAATGTAGTAGGCCTCATGAATATTCAGTATGCCATTGCTAAAGATACTGTATACGTGCTTGAAGCAAATCCACGAGCATCGCGAACTGTACCACTAGTGTCCAAAGTCTGTAACGTGTCTATGGCACGCCTAGCAACGCAGATAATGCTGGGGAAGAAATTAATTGACTTTAATCTTAAACCACGCCATATACCTCACTTCGGGGTCAAAGAATCCGTCTTCCCATTTTTCGCCTTTCCCGAGGTAGATCCTGTCCTAGGGCCAGAAATGCGCTCAACAGGTGAGGTGCTGGGAATTGCCAACTCCTTTGGCATGGCATTCTTTAAAGCACAGATGGCAGCACAACAATCACTACCAGTTAATGGGACAGTCCTGATAAGTCTTTCAACCAAAGAAATGCCCATTACATTAGAAGTCGCTAAACGATTCACCGAACTTGGCTTTAAACTAAAAGCTACACGAGGCACGCATGAATTTTTAGCCAGTCATGGTATACCCTCCGAGTTGATACTTAAACTACACGAGGGGCGGCCCAACATAGTCGATGAGATAAAGAACAAAAAAATTCAGTTGGTCATCAACACGCCATCTGGCAAGCTCAGCAAATATGAGGATTCATACATCCGCAAGGCAGCAATCAGATACAAAGTGCCCTATATAACAACACTCGCTGCTGCCGCCGCTGCTGCCAAAGGGATAGCTGCTTATCTCAGTGGTAAGCCAGAAGTCAAGTCCCTACAAAATTACCATGCAGATATTAAAGAATAAGTAAATTGAAGCAAGTTTCAGCTTCCATCTCGTCCAATATTGAACTAATGCCAGGGTGCCACTTAATTTGTTTTGAAGCACCTGATATTGTAGCTACAGCAGAACCAGGCCAGTTCATCATGGTAAGATGCGGTGAAGAACACATACTGCGTCGTCCTTTCAGTATCCACCAAATAGATAACTCAAATCAACTCTTCATACTTTTTGAAGTTATCGGTAAGGGCACAAAATGGCTCGCAGAGCGCAGCAACGGCGAGAAAACAGATTTACTGGGCCCCCTAGGTAACAGTTTTCAAGTTGAGAAGGCTTCAAAAAACCTGCTAATGGTAGCTGGAGGGATAGGCATTGCCCCGCTGGTTTTCCTCGCCCAACGAGAGCTAATGAAAGGTAAAACAGTAAAGTTCCTTATGGGTGCACGAACAAAAGACAGGCTTTACCCCCAAGTGGGTCTACCAAGTACAATTGAGGTCGAAACCACGACAGAAGATGGCAGTTCAGGTAGAAAAGGTATGGTAACTGATATCATTGCTGACTATATTGACTGGGCTGACCAGATTTTCGCTTGTGGGCCAACAGCTATGTACCAGACAATATCACATCAAATGCAGCAACGGCTTGAACATAAAACAGTCCAAGTCTCTCTAGAAGTACGATTGGGGTGCGGGTTGGGAGCATGTTTCGGCTGTAGCATAAAAACCAAACAAGGCATGAAACAGGTATGCCGTGACGGACCCATCTTCAATTTGAGCGAGGTAATATTGCCGGAGGTGAAGGTATGACTACACTAGTTAGAACCATCCGCCTAAGCACCAATGGGAATTGTGACATCGTTGACATAACCGACGAAATAGCTAAGGAAATAAGCAACTGTAATATAAATAACGGTATAGCGACGATTTTTATTGCTGGCTCAACTGCTGGGATAACCACTATCGAATACGAGAACGGTCTTCTTAACGATTTCAAAGACATGTGGGAGCGAACTGTGCCATCAAATTTGTCTTACCAGCATGACCGGAAATGGAGAGACGGAAACGGACACTCTCATGTACGGGCTGCACTTCAGGGTCCGTCACTGGTGGTTCCTTTTGTAAACAAGAGAATGACATTAGGAACCTGGCAACACGTTGTAGTGGTGGACTTTGACAACCGCCCAAGAAAGAGGGAGATTGTTCTTCAATTATTAGGCGATTAGGCACTAATAACTCCTTACCAAAAACATGGACTAATATTTCACATTACCTTCGAAAAGATTTATTTTGCCATAGGCTGTAAAAAAAGCGTCCGTCGGTAATATCACTCGTCACTGCCGTTGTTTTTTTAACGCCTCAGCCGTTGATAAATTAAACCACCGAAGGTAAAATGTTACCCGTCTTCTCATAATTTCATCACTTAGCTCAGCGTCTTTCGATAAAAAATGCGCATATGTCTACTGAGCTATAGAAGTTACCGATATTCGGGCGGGCAAGGCATCTATCTGCGTTATCTCAGCCGCTCCCTTCGTGATCTGGGTCATAGGGTTGATGTGATATCAGGTCCTCCTTACCCGCACTTAGATGATGGCGTAACGTTAATTAAATTGCCCAGCCTCGACTTGTATTCGATGTCATCAGTTAAGCGATTATTTATAAACCCGAGTAAGTTGAAAACGCTTCCCAACCTAGTCGAGTGGCTTGGCACCATTACCGGTTACTTTTCAGAGCCTCTAGCATTCGGCATGCGAGCTTATGAGCTGATACGCCGTACTGAAGAAAGTGTCCGATACGATGTTGTGCATGACAACCAAACTTTGGCATACGGCGTGCTAAAAATACAGAACCTTGGACTCCCTGTCGTCGAGACTATCCACCATCCCATAACCGTTGACCGCGATTTGGCTGTCAAGTCAGCAACTTCCATAAAAGACAAGCTCGGTCTCAGAAGATGGTACTCATTTATTAATATGCAAATAAAAGTTGCTCGCAAGCTCTCCCATATCATCACAGTTTCCCAGGTTGCCAGCCGACATATCGCTGCAGCCTTCGGCATACCTGAACATAAGCTAAGGGTGATATATAATGGTATAGATACAGATATTTTCAGTCCCTCCCCAACAGTCAAACGTCTAAGAAACAGACTACTGACGATACGAAGTGGAAATACAGCAGTCAAAGGTCTGACATACTTGTTAGAAGCGTTATCGCTATTACTTCAGAATTATAATCTCGAACTGATTATAGTAGGCAAAGGGGCAAATGATGATACAATAAGGAAACTTGTCGTCGATTTGGGTATTAAAGATAAAGTGAGGTTTACAGGTGAAGTAGACACCTCTGAGCTTGTCCATCAATACAGATTGGCCACCATTGTGGTGGTCCCCTCAATATACGAAGGCTTTGGTATACCGGCCGCCGAAGCAATGGCTTGTGGGGCTCCGGTAGTTGCCACAACTGCTGGAGGATTGCCTGAGGTAGTAGGAGATGCCGGAATACTGGTGCCCCCAGCCAATGTAAAAGCTCTGGTAGAGGCAATTTCAGCACTGATTGATGATCCGGACAAATGCAAACGTCTTAGCGAGGTCGGACGAAGAAGGATCATACAAGAATTTAATTGGCGAAATACGGCTAAGCGAACTGTAGATGTTTATACCGAGGCAATTGACCAGCAAAAATACCGGGGACGTACGTAGATAGCCAGTGCCCTGCCAACGTTTAAAATTTTTGTAGTTCGTTACCGATTTTCGCCCAAACCTATTGATATGTCCAATAAACACAGGTAAAATGTTGTGTGGTTTTTTGTATTTAGCGTGAATGCTTAAAAACGGGAACCACTCAAAATGCGTATATGTCTGCTTAGCTACAGGTCATACCGCTATTCGGGTGGACAGGGTATTTACATTCGTTACCTAAGTCGGGCACTCCGCGACCTTGGCCACGATGTGGATGTAATTTCCGGGCCGCCATATCCAGACCTAGACGACGGTATAAGGCTGATTAAACTACCAAGCCTTGATTTGTACTCGTTACCTGAGGCCAAGCGTTTCTTTATACAGCCACAGAAACTGAATTCACTGCCAAATCTAATCGAATGGCTTGGGGGGTGCTTTGGATTCTTTACCGAGCCAGCGACTTTTGGCATGCGCGCCTACAGTTTTCTACAAAAAAACAACCGCTATAAAAATTATGATGTCATCCATGATAACCAGAGCCTCTCATACAGCATCTTAAAAATAAAGGAACTTGGTGTCCCTATAGTAACAACAATTCATCACCCCATCCCAATCGATCGAGATTTAGCCATCAAAGCAGCTAAATCTTTATGGCAAGAACTAGGCATCAGGCGATGGTATGCTTTTGCCAACATGCAAATAAAAGTTGCTAAAAAACTATCCCATTTCATCACTGGCTCTCAGAATTCCTACCGCCAAATCATTGACATTTTTAAGCTGCCAAAAGAGAGTCTACGAGTTATCTACGATGGGGTTGACGGTACTATTTTCACTCAAAATCCTGAAGTCAGACGTTTGGAAAATCGTTTGCTAGTTGTGAACAGCGGCGACACACCACTAAAGGGACTAAAATACTTACTGGAGTCTGTTGCCGCTCTAAGAACGGAGCGCAAAATAGAGCTTGTGATAGTCGGCAAGCAGATGAAAAATGGCTACACGCAGGGGTTGATCGAAAATTTGCGCATCTCTGATTGTGTGACCCATCTGGGTCAAATAGACACCGCTGAACTTGTACGCCAGTACTCCATGGCTACAATAGTAGTTGTGCCTTCGGTTTACGAAGGGTTTGGCTTACCGGCTGCAGAGGCTATGTCCTGTAGCGCACCAGTAATAACAACCACTGCAGGAGCATTGCCTGAAATAGTTGGTGACGCTGGCATCCTTGTCCCACCAGCCAACACCAGAGCATTAGTAGAGGCAATTAGAAATCTTCTGGACCACGAGGATAAGCGCAGGCACCTTGGTGAAATGGGGCGCAGACGTGTGCAGCAAATGTTTAACTGGCAGAATACAGCCCGAAAAACTATTGATGTCTATAGAGAGGCAATTGACCGCAGGAATATTTCCCAGAGCCATGATACATTCCATCCAAGGAGTGGATAACATGAGACACAAGTCCTCCAGCGAACTTTTTTCAAAAGAATATTTTGACCCCACGGTCAAGTCAATTGTCACCATGCAGCAAGCAGATGGCTCAATACCTTGGCTCCAACAAGGCATCATAGACCCCTGGACGCATATTGAAAATGCCATGGCAATTGATATTGGCAACTACCATGCAGAAGCTGAACTTGCTTATGATTGGCTGGCCCAGATTCAACTGAGCGACGGGAGCTGGTACGCTTCATACAAGGATGGACAACCACTAGATAAGTCTAAGGTGTCACATGTTATTTCGTATATAGCAGTAGGAGTATGGCACCATTATCTGACAACCAAGCGCATTTCATTCCTCAAAAAAATGTGGCCAACTGTCCGTGCTGCGATCGATTTCGTATTAGATATGAGAGGACCAAACGGAGAGATATATTGGGCAAGAGATAGCGCCGGGGTTATTTATCCCACAGCACTAATTACCAGCTGTAGTTCAACTTATTTGAGCATTAAGAGCGCCCTCGCTATCGCTTCACTTCTAGGCGAAGAAAAGATACAGTGGAAGCAAGCAAACACTGCACTGGCACAAGCAATCCAAAATATGCCGTGCCGATTTGATTCACCTGCTGAAAACAAGTCGATATTCGCCATGGATTGGTACTACCCGGTAATGTGCTCTGTTATTAATGGCGATGATGCGAAACAGCGGATGTCCAGTGGTTGGGATAAGTTTGTTATAGATGGGCTAGGATCACTTTGCAGCTTAGATAAGGGATGGGTCACCACCGCAGAGACAAGCGAGCTGGCAATTGCTCTGGCTGTTCACGGCGAATACAAACATTCGGCAACCGTCTTTAACTGGCTGCATCAGATGCGAGATGAAGACGGCGCGTACTGGTACGGGCTAGCACTGCCTCAGAGGGAGATCTGGCCAGAAGAAAAACCAACCTGGACGTCAGCAGCGGTGGTGCTAGCAGCAGACATGCTCAGGCACATGTCACCAACAAGCTTACTCCTTGACCATCACGGTCTTGTAACGCCTTAACACGCCCAAGGTATTGGTCATCGGTAATTCTTCAAATATCCCTGAACTTAACGCCAGCTTGTAAACCTCATACGGTGCTTGTCCACCCATAGCTGGGTTTAAATAGATGTCATGAAAAATGAGAAACCCATCAGGTAACAAGTGGGGGTGCCAGCACTGATAATCAGTTAATACGGTCTCATAACTATGCCCACCGTCTATGAAAATCAGACCTAACGGTGTCATCCAGTCCCGAGCTGCCACAGAAGATTTGGTAACAATAGGCACAACAACATCGCCAAGCCCGGCTCTCTCTATTGTATTCCTAAAGTACGGAAAACTATCAATCAAACCAGTCTCACTATCGAAAAGGTCGGGATCGAAGTACAACTGACCCGGCTGTTGCTCTTCCGAACCTCTATGGTGGTCAATGGTGAAAAGCGTTCTTCTTTTTAATTTACAAGCGGTACCCAAATAAACCGTTGATTTCCCGCAAAAGCTACCAATTTCCAGACAGGGCCCAAGTGAACACGCCTCCAGAGCCAATTCAAATAACCTCAACCCCTCATCCTGTGCAAGGAATCCTTTAATTTCCGAAACGAATGCTGGAATTATGTCTTTTGCTTCCATCTCTCGGCACCAATAGGATACACTGCGCTGGTACAGGTTTTCAATTAGACGCAAATAATCCCATAGCACGGTCTTCACAACAAGTATATAATTATTAATAGCCTAAAAATAAAACGACCATGCATACAGGTTTTTACATCCTTCTCCGAATATAGTCGTAATGTTATGACCCCCATATTCAACGAAAGTAATTCCATTGGCCAAAACCCATGCCAGAACTGCCTGAAGTCGAAACGATAAAGAATGAGCTCATACCTTATGTAATCGGACGGCAATTTGCCGGGGTTAACATTCACGATGACAAGCCGATACGACAACCTCCTGTCCAGGAGTTTCGCCAAAGGTTGGTGGGGCAGAAAATAGACAGCCTCGAGCGTCGTGGCAAATATCTTATATTCCATCTATCAAGTGGCGAGGCGCTGATTATACATTTCAAGATGTCCGGAGCCCTGCTGCTCAACCCCGAAGAGCGAGACAATTATGCTAAAGTTACATTCTTTTTGGACAACAATGGCCGATTAGTATTCACTGACCGCAGACGACTCGGGGGTATATGGCTGGTAAAAAATGAACAGGCTATCATAGGTAAGCTTGGGCCTGAACCTCTAACACCTGTCTTCACCGCTGATATGCTGGCTGAGAAATTAGGTCAACACCAGGCACCAATAAAAGCAGTATTGCTAGACCAGACCATCTTCGCCGGCATCGGAAACATGTATGCGGATGAAGCTTTGTTCGCCGCCAGAATCCACCCTTTACGTAAAGCCAACAGCCTGTCA
The DNA here is from genome assembly GCA_964549635.1 of uncultured Dehalococcoidales bacterium. GTDB lineage: Bacteria > Chloroflexota > Dehalococcoidia > GIF9 > UBA5629 > VGNY01. The sequence goes on along the minus strand of CAZJVJ010000004.1, from coordinate 104,350 downwards.
CTACAAGAAATCCAGGCTCTCTATCAGGCTATTCGCCATGTCTTGAGCTCGGCTATTGAAAACAAAGGTGCCAGCATTGACACCTACAAACGTCCCAATGGCAAGCCAGGTACCGCACACTTCAATTTTAATGTTGCCCACCGTAAGGGTAAGCCCTGTCCTGCCTGTGGCACACCCATCCAGCGGATTGCTGTCAGAAACCGCGGTAGCTACTTTTGCCCCGACTGCCAGAAGGTGTGAAACAAAGCTAGCCCACTTTTTAGTAAGTGAAGTGAGCCTCCAACAGGTGCCAGAAATAGAGAATACAATGCGGAACCGATACCAGCGGTAATGTGACTACTTTTTGAAAATTATAGCTACAGGGCCAACTACCAGTACAGCCACCGATATTAAACTATACAAGCACCTACCGATAGCCACGCCGCCAAGGGCTGGGCCTCAAACTAAAGCTATGGCCCTCAGCCGGATGGCTGAAAGGCGGAGAGCTTTACCAAAGCAGCTTGCAGACGCGTAACGCACCGCTCCCTGCCCAATACCTCCATAGTCTGGAACAGGGGGGGAGCTACTTTCCTTCCTGTTATAGCCACACGTAGCAGACCAAAAAACACGCCTGTCTTTGAGCCTAGCTCATCAGCTAGCGGCCTAAAGATTGCCTCCAGAGAACTGGCATCCCAATCCTGTAGCTCACCTATCCTGGTTAGGGAAGCTTGTAAAGCTTTAATCGCTTCGGCTATACCAAGCTCTTGTGTAAGGAGTTCGACATCATATTCCAGCCTATCCAAAAAGAAAAAATCAGTCAGTACTGGAATTTCAGCCAAGGTTCTGGCTCTCTCCTGAACAAGGGGCGTAATTCGCCTTATGTAGCCAATGTCCAGCGGACGTTTGACTTCCATAGGCAAATCTCGCTCAAGAAATGGTACGGTTCGCTGAGTGAATTCTTCTATGCTTAATCTCCTCAGATAGACTCCGTTCATCCAATCAAGCTTCTCCTTGTTAAATACAGCAGCAGTTCTACTTATTCGTTCCAGTGAGAAATGCTTTATTATCTCATCCCGGGTCATCAGTTCCGTTTTGTCATCTAACGCCCAGCCAAGCAAAGCTAAAAAGTTAAACATTGCCTCTGGCAAATAGCCTTGATTCTTGTATTCTATTATGGAAGTAGCGCCGTGCCGCTTACTAAGCTTCGACCTATCTGGCCCCAAAATCATTGGCAAATGGGCAAACTGCGGTGGTTGCCAACCAAAAGCCCGATACAGCAATACATGACGTGGTGTACTAGATAGCCACTCATCAGCCCTCATAACATGAGAAATGGACATAAGATGGTCATCGACCACATTAGCTAAATGGTAAGTTGGATAACCATCGGACTTCAGAAGCACAAAATCGTCGAGTGTGCTATTTTCAAAAGTTATCTCACCACGTAGAAAATCCTGAAAAGAGGTCTGTCCTTCAAGAGGTGTCTTGAAACGCACTATTGGAACAATCCCACTCGACTCTATCTCAATCCTCTGTTTACGCGTAAGATATCGACAATGGCGATCATATCCTGGGGGCTGCTTTCGCTTTATTTGCTCCCCACGTATCGACTCCAGCCTTTCAGGAGAACAATAACAATAATAAGCCAACCCTTCCTTAACCAAGAGCTCTGCTGCCTCACGATAAAATTCCAGCCGGTGCGATTGGAAATATGGCCCCTCGTCCCAATCGAGGCCTAGCCAGCGAAGACTATCCAAAATAGCTTCCGTCGCACCCTCTACCAATCGAAAGACATCGGTATCCTCAATACGCAAAATGAAGACACCACCACTATGCCTCGCAAAAAGCCAGTTGAACAGGGCTGTCCTTATGTTACCCAGATGGGGATAACCGGTTGGACTAGGGGCAAAACGAACCCGTACTGTCGCCTTAGACACAGCTGGCACCGCCTCGCGCATAAGACCCTGCTAATACTGCCTGCTTTACTGGCAGCTTTACCACGCAAGTATCTGCGACCTTATCGTGGAAACCTTGCTTGCGAGCATCAAAAGCAACCCAGATGAAGCCAATAAACAAACTTATCGCTAACACAATGTAGCCAAAGCATCGGATAAGAGCGTGTTGCCAAGTAACTTGAGAACCGTCAGTACGGATTATTTTTATCCCTACCACCATTTTCCCAGGAGTCTGGCCCCGCCACGACCAAAAACCTAACCAATAGATGAACGAAATAATCAAACCGCTCGGTGCCCAAACAACTATGACAGGATAAACACAAACTATTGCCCCAACCACAAGCCCCAAAAGTAAAAGGTCGATGACACCAGCCCCCAATCTGATCCAGAAGCCAGCATACTCTAACGCAGCCTCTTTTGGCCCCTGTTTCAAAAATTCACTCCTTAGAGTTCTACATGGCCAGCGCTAAAAAGAAAATGCTGAGGTTTTGTTTCATACAGACACGGAACCGGAGATGACCACGCAAAGAACGTTTTTGCATGTAACGAACTGCCGAAAACACAACTCGCCCGACAAACTGCTAACGCATTAGAAATCTCAGTTATCTTAGTCAGACCACAAAACGAGGAGTTTTTGCTAGTCTGTTATCAAACGTTACTTCCGTGTCAGGATGCGATACATACCCTCAAGTTCGTTTAATCTTCGCCTGAGCCGTTCGGTTAGCTGCTCAGCCTGCTTCAAGGCATTCCTGACATCCTCCATGTCGGTTTGAATTTTGAACAGCAACTCATTCCTTTTAAGAGCTGACTCGGCTTCAAAGGTCTCCAGATCACCAAACTCGCTTTTGCTAAGTAACTGTGAGTATAATTCGCTCTCGCGTCCTATTTGACTCTTCCTAATCTGTTCAAAAGACTTGTCAGGAACCTTCATGTTGAATACCTCTCTTCAAATACAATTTAACACATTGTGTACACATTAGGCAATAGAAGAAGATAAAATAACAATTAAATTTTCACCCTCTTAAAAGTTGTAAAGCTTGCCTCAAATCTGCCGGTAAGTCACAGGTGAATTCACGGTATTCACCGGTGGAAGGTAGATGGAAGCCCAGACGATAAGCGTGTATAAATTGTCGGTTAACATATACTGATTTCACACCATACGTAGGGTCACCGACAACCGGATAGCCGATAGCTGCTAAATGAACACGTATCTGGTGGGTACGGCCAGTTTCAGTGGTGATTTCAAGCAAGGTGTAATCCCCCAAATAATCCTTTACTCTATACTTAGTCCGAGCCGTTTTGCCACCGGTGACTACTGCCATGCGTTTGCGGTTAGATGGGTCACGCCCAATGGGAGCATCAATTATACCATGGCTCGGAGTCAGTTTGCCTTTAACCAGCACCAAATAGCCTTTAGAAACCTTTTTGGCCTTGAACTGACGAATCAAATACTGCTGGGCTGAGGAACTTTTTGCTATAATCATCAGTCCCGAAGTGTCTTTATCCAAACGATGGACAATACCCGGTCGCATGGAATCGGTAAAACTAGATAAAGCCGGACAACGAGCTAAAAGGGCATTAATCAGGGTATGTGCCGTATGCCCTGGAGACGGATGGACAACCAATCCTGCAGGTTTGTCTATCACCAAAAGCTCATCATCCTCATAGACTACAGTCAATGGGATAGACTCAGCAACAAGAGTGATTTGCTCAGGAGGTGGTAAAGTAATATCAATCCTATCTCCAGCATTCAGCCTCTGGCTCGTCTTAGCTGCTACATATCCATTAACCAAAATATAGCCTTGTTTAATCAACTTCTGTAGACGGGAACGCGACAATCCAGGACACGCATAAGCCAGATACTTATCCAATCGAACTGCCGGCTCAATCACTTCCAAGACCCTAACTTCAGGTTCCCGAGAAATTACCATTGCTTTTTCTCAATGTCCAAAAAATAAAAATGATCAGAACAATCGTACCCACCGTTATGGCTGAATCAGCAACATTAAACGCTGGCCAGTGAAAATCACCCCATAAGCGGACATCAATAAAATCGGTGACATAGCCAAACCTAATTCGGTCTACTAGATTGCCCACAGCACCACCAAAGACCAATCCCAGGGCTGTGCTGCCTAGAAGGCTTGACCGTAGAAGGTAGCGATAGAATAACAGAACAGCCACCAAACCAACGACGGCAATCAGCGTTAACAGAAAAACTTGATTGGCAAAAAGGCCAAAGGCAGAGCCTGTATTGCGTACATGCACCAGACTCAAAGGGCCAGCTACAGGAACTATTTCACCAAGCTCCAAATAAGTTCTGACCCAAAACTTGCTTATCTGGTCCAGCGCTATTACAAAGGCAGCGATAATGAGGAATGAACCTAGCCCCCACCCACTAGCGTGCCGACTTACTTCTGGCATTCTTTGCTTGGCGTCCTTTGCACTCAAGGCACAAATTGGCGTGAGGTAATGCCTCAAGCCTGGCTCGCTCTATCGGCTTACCACATAGGTCACACAAACCATAGGTACCTGCTTCATACTTCTTAAGGGCATGCTCCACTTCAGCCAGAGCAATTGTCAGGCGATTGCTGAGAGCTAACCTTTTCTCCAACTCAAAGACCTCAGTAGCCCCTTCTTCCCTCTTTCCAAAGGGGCTACCTTCTCTCTGCTCATCAGCAGACTTCTCTTCGGCTTTCAACTGCCGGAGCTCAGAATGCAAACGCATTTGCTCTTTTTTTAAACGCTCATACAGTTCCGAAAAGTCGGTGGTCATTTCATAAACCCGACATATCATATGTGGTTCGTAAAAATTATTGTAACCTATGTAAAGAGTAAAGTAAACTAGTCAACCATGACACGTAACTGTCTGATAGTGCCTATAGCCTGGCCAGGCCAGTGATTGTTAGCAAAAACAAATGTCCTTTCAGTTAGACTGTTCAAATTATTCGAGGCAGTCATTCCTTAAGCTCTTCCATCGAATAAGTATAATCATACCTCTCATAAGCGTGCTCATACTGCCCCCACTTGGCTGCATTATGCCGCGAAAACATACATAATCGATCTTGCTCGTGACCTCGGCTACCGACGGTAAGAGCTTGGGCAGTTGCGGTCCATCAACACAGCAAAAACCAATACCTTGGCTACCCAATTACTGGAAAAGTTCTTCCCTTAGCCATTGAATGTTACGAAATTCTACAACTATTGACAAATCCTTCAACCGCTCTCGAAAAAGCGCCGGGTAATCCCAGTTTTTGCTAACTAAAACCAAAAATATAAGGAAATTGCAACAGCACACAACCGAGCTTGCCCGCATCACTAAAAGGCTTAAGTATATTACTACAGGACGTACAAACCATACTATCTTTCTAGTGCCGATGCGTCATCTCCTGATTTGCCTTGACCGAAAATAGAAACCGTCATTAGTCTTAGACACCATGGCTTACACAACGGATAGTTTGGGCAGAGCATAAAACGTAGAATTCAGCTCTAAGGGATTGAATTATCGGGCATAGTAGCTAAGCCACTCCCTCACGAGGCATGCTATGCGGGTAATAATTACCAACCTCATCACTATAGCTAAAGCCACTTGTACCGAAATAAAGCATACCTTCGCATAGCACGATGCTATATAAATGACCAGAGCAATCGATATAGATAAGGGATGAGCTGAAATTTCACACTAAAATGCGGCTATAATTGCCCACAATCCGACTACAATGAGGTAAATACCAACAATATAGTTGAGGATTTTGGGGAAAATCATCACAATTATACCGAAGATTAGTGTTACAATGCCCCAAAATAGTCCCATAGGTGTTGGCAATGCAAAAGCTGACATCGGTTCTCACCTCCTTCTCAAAATAACCGTTGCCTTCAAGTCAAAACATTGTCGAAGCAAACAGCAACGTGCCGTTACCTGTTTATAAGCGCCAGCACACCCCAAACAATGAGAAAAACACCGACAACAAGGTTGAGAGATATCCAGTTAAACAGAATCACCACCCCGGCAATTATGGCTATAATTCCTGCAGCTACGCTACTAATAGTTATGCTTCTTTTCGCCATACGAATTTAACCTCCTGCAATTATAATCTCGTCAATATTATTGACTTCCGACTTTTCTGTCAACTCCAACATTTTGCCATACCAAACATGTTTAACAAAGAGGTAACCAGGGTTGCTCGTTGACAAAAGAGGTCTACTGCTTTAACATCTGCGAAAATCTTTTGTTCAAAGAAGAGAGGAGGCCATAAATAAGAAAACAAGGGGACAATAAATGGAAATGGGCCGTGATTGGCATCGTTGTAGCCATTTTGTTAGTACCAGTCGGCCTTTATCCAACAACATACCGCGAAGACAAGGAACTAAACGAAGCCACACGTGCACAGCTTGGCGGCACCTATGTTAAACTCTCTGATGGAGTAACCCATTACGAGTTGCTCGGTCCCAAAGACACGCCAGTGGTCGTGCTGGTTCACGGTGCTACTATACCGATGTGGGTATGGGACCCTCAGATTGAGGCATTTACCACCGCCGGATTTCAGTTGCTTCGCTATGATATGTACGGCAGGGGCTATTCTGACAGGCCTGATACCGACTACAATAGAGCACTCTACCGCAGGCAACTGCTCGACTTACTCAATAACCTAGGATTAAAAGAACCTGTAGATTTGGTTGGGATGTCCTTAGGCGGCGCTATCGTCACCGACTTCACCGCCAACTACCCTGAGCGCGTGCAACGCCTGGTTCTGATTGCACCATTGGTCAATTCCGTTAGCAAAGACACATCTATTAAGATGTTGCGTATTCCCATCCTTGGCGATTTCCTAATGCGCATGGTAGCAACGAAGACCGTAACCAAACGCGCCAATTCCTTAATTAAAGGAATGGATAGGGCAGATAAATACAGTCAATTACTATACGAACAAATTACCTACAAGGGCTTCGAAAGAGCGGCTCTTTCCATGTTTCGTGGTGATGCCATGCGAGATTATCGTGAGGCCTACCGCACAGTTGGAAAGCAAAACAGAGAGGTTATGCTCATCTGGGGAACCGAAGACACAGATATTTCTCGAGAAAGAATAGATGAAGTTATAAACGCCATCCCAAATATTCAAGTACATATCTTGGAGGGCATTGGCCACCAGGTAAACTTAGAAAAATCAGATAGACTCAACAGGCTCGTACTGGACTTTTTGAAGCAATAGTCTAGGAGCCAAACAAAGAAGCACCAAAAGATTGCCCAAAAATCAAGGGCAAAAACAAAAAGGGATGGAGGCAGACCTTCAGGTCAGCATCCATCCCTTAATCAGTTAACCAGCTAACTAAAAATTATACCTCCCTGAACTCACCTTCGACGGTGCCCTCATCACCTCCTGGCGGTGAGCCACCCGGGGGTGGTGTGCCCGCTTGCTGGTAAATAGCCGCACCAATTTTTTGCATCGTCCGCGACAACTCCTCCACAGTGCTGCGAACATAGTTTATATCCGTACCCTGAAGAGCTGAGCGCACCGCAGCTATTTTGCCTTCAACTTCCTGTCGTAAGTCTGCGGGTATCTTAGACCCCTGTTCACGAAGCGTTCGTTCGGCAGTATACACCAAACTATCAGCCATATTCCGGGCCTCAACTTCTTCCCTCTTTCTTGCATCCTCAGCAGCATGCATTTCAGCCTCTCGCCTCATCCTGTCAATCTCTTCTTTGCTCAGACCACTGGAGGCAGTTATGGTAATCTTCTGCTCTTTGCCCGTGCCTTTGTCCTGAGCTCGCACGCTCAAAATACCATTAGCGTCAATATCAAAGGTAACCTCAATCTGAGGCACACCCCTGGGCGCCGGCAAAATACCATCAAGTACAAAACGCCCCAAGGTCCGATTATCCGCGGCCATAGGACGTTCCCCCTGAAGCACATGGATCTCCACACTGGGCTGGTTGTCAGACGCCGTGGTGAAAATCTGACTCTTCGAAGTCGGGATGGTAGTATTTCGCGGAATGAGCGGTGTCATTACACCACCCAACGTCTCAATGCCCAGCGTAAGCGGTGTAACATCAAGGAGCAGCACCTCTCTGACATCTCCCTTAAGCACACCAGCCTGGATAGCTGCCCCCAGCGCTACTGCCTCGTCCGGATTAACACCCTTCAATGGCTCCTTGCCAAAAAATTGGCGTACTATTTCCTGAACCTTAGGCATTCTCGTTTGCCCACCAACCAGAATGACATCGCTTACCTGAGCTGCAGTCAGTCCGGCATCGTTCAAGGCTTGACGGCAGGGTCCTAACGTTCTCTCCAGTAAATCCATTGATAATTGCTCCAGCTTGGCCCTTGTCAATGTAATATTCATATGCTTCGGCCCAGAAGCATCAGCTGTAATGAAAGGCAAATTTATCTCGGTTTGACCTACCGTAGACAGTTCACGCTTCGCTTTCTCCGCCGCATCTTTCAGCCTTTGCAATGCCATCCGATCCTGTCTTAGGTCTATACCCGTTTCTTTCTTAAACTCTTCACATAACCAGTCCATAATCCTCTGGTCAATATCATCGCCGCCGAGATGCGTATCACCGGCAGTAGACTTTACCTGAAAAGTACCTTCGCCAAGTTCCAGTATCGAAATATCAAATGTACCACCGCCAAGGTCGTATACAGCTATAGTCTCCTCTCCCTTTTTATCCAGTCCATAAGCCAGTGCCGAGGCTGTGGGCTCATTGATTATGCGCAGCACATTCAAACCGGCTATGGTTCCAGCATCTTTGGTTGCCTGACGCTGGCTATCATTGAAGTAAGCCGGCACCGTAATCACAGCATCTGTAACCTTCTCACCGAGATAAGCTTCGGCATCAACCTTCAGCTTCTGCAAAATCATGGCTGAAATCTCTGGTGGGCTATACTGTTTGCCACCCATCACCACCCAGGCATCACCATTGCTAGCTTCAATTATCTTATAGGGTAACCGCTTTATATCGTACTGCACTTCAGGGTCCCTGAACTTGCGACCCATCAACCTCTTCACACTGAATATAGTATTTTCGGGATTAGTTATTGCCTGCCGTTTTGCCAGCAATCCCACCAGTCGCTCGCCCTTTTTGTCAATGGCTACAACTGAAGGTGTCAGCCTCTCACCTTCAGCGTTTGGGATTATTTTAGGCTCACCACCTTCAATAACTGCTACCAGACTGAAAGTGGTACCTAAATCAATACCTACTGCTCTTCCCATGTTATCCTCCTTTTAACTCTAAATTTCATTCTTTGCTAATATATGGTTATAGGTTGTTTCATGCTTACCTTTCTAGGCTGACTCCTCTTCACTTTCTTCCTCTTCAGTCCCTTCTAGGGCCTCTCCTGACGGCGGTGGAACACCCTTCCCGACCACCACCTGAGGCGCCCGAAGCAATTTTTCCTTTAGCTTATACCCCTTTCGGGCCACATCGAGTATGACACCTTCCACCCCCTCACTCTGCGCCACCGCCTCATGAAGGCTTGGGTCAAAAACTTTACCAACGCACTTCAACTCTTCCAGACCGTGCTTACTCAACACGTCCAACAGCATCCGTTGGATCTGTCTGAAACCAGTAAGCCAGCTAAGGCTCTTACCCGTAGGTACAACTCCCTCAAAGGCACGGTCAAAAGCATCCAGCACGGGTAAGATGTCACAAACCAGCGTAGAGTTAGCCCATTTTATCAACTCTTCCTTCTCCTGCTCCTCACGCATCTTGTAGTTCCTGAAATCAGCCTCAGCCCTTTGCCAATTCGCCAAATACCTTTCAGCCCTCTCCCTTTCCCTAGCCACAGCCTGCTTTAAAGACTCAATATCATCTTCTACAATGGCTGGGACATCGCTCTCAGGCTTCTCCTTAATTTCTTCAGTCAAACCGAAACCTCCTCAAGTTTTAGTCGCCACCACAAACCCCAGCCACCAAATCGCTCAATATCGCAGACATATAGCTCACCGTAGAAATGGCTCGGCGATAATCCATGCGTGTAGGTCCGATCACACCAATAGCACCATCAATCCTGCCAGGAATACCATAACGGCTAAAGACCAAGCTTAAATCACGTAGAGTCTCATCACGATTTTCCTCACCGATAATAACCTGGACCCCTACATCGCTGGGCCACCTCGAGAATGCAGACCTCAGCCACTCCTGCGTCTCCATAAGTTCCATAATGCTTAACATCCTGTCTCTGCGAGCAAACTCAGGCTGATCTAGCATCAGCCGCAACCCTTCAAGATAAGCCTGTTCATATTCAGCTTCATCTTCAGCAATCATCATGTCAAGAATAGCTTCAGTCACCTGCTTCTCTTCCGCTGAAAGCTCCAGCTTTTTGGCTAAAATCTCAGAACTATTCAGCCCCGCATAAGCAGCATTCAATTTGTTGGTAAATGCGGTTAGCTCATTCTGGGTTACCCGCCTATCAAAAGATAACAGCTGGCGCTTAAGTATCGCTTCACTTAGTACCAAAACCATTAAAGCTACAAACTCATGTAAAAATACAAGTTCGAGATGCCTGAAACGACATTGCTTCGGCTTGGGAAAGGTGACCAGCGCTGCATTCCTAACCAGACGTGCCACAATGGCCGCTGCCAGTTTTAGCCACCTCTCAAATTCCTCTTCAACCTCCTGGAAAAGCTCGCGAATGCGATATCGCTCCTCAACAGGAAGCTCAACCTCTTGACTCAGTGACTCCACATAATGCCGATAGGCTTTATCAGTAGGAATACTACCGGCCGAGGTATGCGGCCGCGTAATGTAGCCCTCTTTTTCCAGATATGCCATATCATTCCTAATTGTCGCCGGACTCACCCCCAATTGATAATTGCGGAAAATAGTGTCCGAAGCTACAGGCACCGCCCTTGCGATGTACTCACTGACAATTATTTTCAGAACTGCTTCCCTTCTCGGCGTTAAACCCTTAAGCATTTTTAGCACTCTCCCCTGAAGACTGCTAACTTCTTAATATTACCATTATCCGGGGAATATGTCAAAAAAGCGGGCAGTAATGTTGTAAGGCGGCTTTATAGCCGCCTTACAACGGAATTACTGCAAAAACGAGATTATTTCTCCGAATACGTAACCTCAAGGACAACTTCTGACCATTCGATCCATTCGGCAACATTGTTGCCGTTGGTCACCTTCTGGAACAGGGCTTCCACCTGGAAACGCGTAACCGCGGCATCGGCAATAAGGGCTATTTCTGGAGTCACATCTACTATATTAGGCTGTTGCATAAAAAGAGTGGAGCGCTGGAGCTTAGTTCCGGTGTAATGGAACTTCGGCAACTTATCACCGTAGGTCACCTTCCACAGCCACAAGCCATTTAGTCCCGTGGTAGCCGAGAACGGGTCACCAGCTATTTGCCGGGTAGTGAACTTTAAGCTAGCGTTATCTATCCTTTTGCCCGCGAGGCTCCACACATCAAAACTCCAGAAGGCGCAATAACCGATATTTTTCTCGTCATCACCGGCCCTGGTTCGAGAATAGTCCTTGTCCCCCCCAGAATCCACCGTTCCAGTCTCTTCAGCAACCGACCTGATAGTTACCGTGCGTATTGCCGCTGCCACGGTCACCATCACGTTGCCCCTGGTTTCACCACCCTTGCCATCGCTGACAATAACTGTTATGTTGTAGCTCCCACCCTTGTTCGGTGCCACCCAGGTTACTTTATTGCCCACCCCGGTGATATTTCCCTCGCTAGCTGACCAGCTATACCTGACCACATCGCCGTCAGGGTCACTGGCAATGCATGTAAGAATGGTACTGCCTCCGTACAGTATTCCCGAGGGGTTGGCACTCAGACTGGAAATCACCGGCGGTTGGTTAGCACCAACGGTTATGTTTAAGCTAGCCTGCGCCGAACCACCTTTACGGTCAGAAACAGTTACCGTAACAGCGTAAGTCCCATAAGCCGAAGGAGCTTGCCAGATGACCGTAGGCCCAGCGCCGCTAAAGCTACCGCCGGTACATGCCCATGTGAAATCCAGCTGATCACCATCTGCATCTTGGGCTATGCACTGGATCTCGGTAGTGCCCGAAGGATAAAGCTGCATCTTACCCGCTGTCAGGCTAGATATCATCGGCGGCTGATTCTTAGCTGCCCCCGGTGGCAGCTCTGGTTGGGGTGTTGCCCTTGGGCCACAGGCACCACCCAGTAGCGCTACTGTTACCAGCATGCCCATGACTATACCTAAACTTCTTTTAAAAACACTCATTGTCATTCGCCTCCATTCATTTTAATTTTAATACCGAGGTTGTTTAATTTCGCCTCAAGTTATGTCCGGATTTGGCTTAAAATTGTGATAAAAATCATCTCTTTCAATCTTGCAGGACAAATCTCTATTTCCATCCACCGTACAGGTCACAAAACTCGCTTCTTACGTTGCTTAACGGTTTCTAACAATTCGGGCTCGACCTACGACCTAATCTTACACAATTGCACTGCCCTTAATACAACAGGGTAAAGTTTTACTGCCCTGTGCCGGCTTTAATGTCATAGCTCACAGTCTTCCAGGCATCAGCACCAACCGTCTTAACAGTAAAATCCCAAAACTCACCAGCTTGCAGATTTTCCTTAACAGTCGATGCAGTAGCTATTAGCTGTCTCTTTTTATCATAAAAATTAACTGTCACCACCACAACCCTGACACCCATATTACTAAGGTTATGAACCCTCCCTACCACCACAGCCACACTCTGAGGTCCGCCTCCAGTGAACTCATGTACAGTCATACTATGGCTGAGTATCCTTAACTCCGGGCTCTGTGTCTCTGTCTTAGCACATCCAGCGCCACATATTACCAGCAACAGCATCAGAATTGTAGCTAAAGCCGTGATTATTAGCTTCATCGCTTTGAGGTTCCTTATTAACCGCACAAACTCCTCTTCCTGTCACCGACCACAGCAGCCCACTTGTGGTCTTGGCATCACACCAATGGTCGCAACAGCCTCTTTGCTAATTCTATTCCTTTTCTTGGCAGTGCCCAGTATTTGTTAATCGCCGTGCTCCACCATCACCTGCCAGTAAACAACTGGACCCTCACCTAATATTTCGCCTCCGGTGCATGACCGGTTAAACTGCGACAAATCGTCAGGTTCTGAGGTGATACACCTGATTTGAAATATACCCATGGGATAAACATTCATATCGTCGGTCTAAAGTCTTAAGATTATCACTGACCCTTTAGTCCCGGTTTGCGGCACCAAACAAGTGCTGCTCAATACCGTCAGCACAGTCATAATAGCGCTCAACTTGATTGTTCCCGGTAGATAGCTCCATCAGTGTTCATAATAACATAAACTATTACCTAGTGTACACTAGCGGAACACTGTCGGCAAGCTGTGGAATTGACTTGCTACAGAAACCTTCTTAAAGCTTTTCAACATAGAACCGCTTTCAGCCTTGCTGCGACGACACTAACCTTTAAGACCGACAAGAGGCCACAAACAAACTATCGCTCCAAACTATTGCTCCCCCAACAGTTGTTGACCTTAATTCAGTGTGATGGTATCATTCTTTAAGTCTTTCGGAGATAAGGATTGGCTAGTCCCAAGCAAGACAAGGAAATTTCCCGATTACTGAAACTTGAAGCCAAGCAGCAGAAACAGACCATAAACCTTATTGCTGCCGAAAACTACGCCAGCAAAGCCGTGCTGCAGGCACAGGGCTCCATTTTAACCAACAAGTACGCTGAAGGTTATCCGCAGCGTCGCTATTATGCCGGCTGCCCCAACATAGATACTATTGAAAGCCTGGCAATCGAGCGAGCCAAGAAACTCTTCAATGCCGAGCATGCCAATGTTCAGCCTCACAGCGGCAGTCAGGCTAATATGGCAGTGTATTTCGCCCTCCTTGAGCCCGGTGATACCGTTATGGGAATGAGCTTGAGCCACGGCGGTCACCTGACCCATGGTGCCCCGGTCAACTTCTCAGGAAAATGGTACAACTTCATCCCCTATGGAGTTGACCGCGAAACTGAAAGGCTTGATTACGCCGAAATAGAAAAGCTGGCTCTGAAACATAAGCCTAAATTGATTATAGCTGGTGCTAGTGCTTATCCACGAACTATCGATTTCAACCTCTTCCGCAATATAGCCGATATGGCAGGTGCCATACTCGTAGCAGATATGGCACACATAGCTGGACTAGTGGCTACCAACTTACATCCGTCCCCGGTCCCGCACGCCCAAATAGTCACCTCGTCCACCCACAAAACTCTGCGTGGTCCCCGTAGCGGTTTCATACTATGCGAACAGGAGCTGGCTTCAAAAATTGACGCTGCCGTTTTTCCAATGATGCAAGGTGGTCCACTGATGCACGTCATCGCCGCTAAAGCTGTAGCTTTCTTTGAAGCTATGCAGCCCGCGTTCACCACCTATCAGAAAGCAGTCCTGGAAAATGCGCAAGTCCTTGCCCGTGAACTGCAGCAAAACGGCTTACGCCTTGTCTCGGGCGGCACCGACAACCATCTTATCCTAGTAGACCTCTCCTCAACCGGGATAACGGGCAAGGTTGCCCAGGAAGCCCTTGAAGCCGCAGGCATCCTGGTAAATAGAAATACCATCCCCTTCGATACAAGACCACCGCAGATTACCAGTGGCATAAGACTAGGCACACCTGCCATCACCACTCGAGGTTTTGGCCCTCGAGAAATGAAGACCATAGCCTCCTTCATTCTTAAGGTCCTCTCTAACCCAGAAGACAAAAAAATTCAAAGGGAAATAGCCGAACAGGTAGTTTCTTTGTGCCATCGTTTCCCCACCCCGGGAATAGACTAGCTTTTGCCAATCGGCATCTCGCCTGAACAAATGATACTGGGGCAAAGATTTGACACCTAACTCCGCCAACTGTGCCATTGAGACCATGGATTTGACCAAAAAGTACGGTCGCCTTGTTGCCGTTGACAAACTAAACCTCACGATACATTACGGCGAGGTATTCGGCCTGCTTGGTCCAAACGGTGCTGGCAAAACAACAATCATCTCTATGCTGTGCACCATGATTAACCCGACTTCTGGCAGCGCCACCGTGAACGGCTTCAATATATTGAAACAGCAAGCGGCGGTCAGACGCAGCATAGGCATTGTATTTCAAGAGCCAAGCATTGATGACCGCCTGACCGGCAGAGAAAACCTTCAGCTTCATGCTTGCCTCTACGACATACCCGCTGAGCTAACCAGAAAGCGTATAGCCGAGGTTCTGCATCTGGTAGGTCTGGAGCAAAGATCTGATGACCCTGTTCGAACCTACTCAGGCGGAATGAGAAGACGCCTCGAACTCGCCAGAGGCTTGCTTCACCGTCCCAAAGTGCTTTTTCTCGACGAGCCCACCCTGGGCCTAGACCCCCAAACTAGAGAACACCTCTGGGCATATATAGAAAACCTGGCTCGGACGTCAAATATCACAATTATCCTTACCACCCACTACATGGAAGAAGCCGACCGGCTTTGCAGCCGGGTAGCCATTATCGATTACGGCAAAATCAAAGTTGTTGATACTCCAGCTAATTTAAAGGCGACCCTTAAAGGCGATGTCATAATCATTACCACAAACCAGCCAGAAAAACTGGCTGCCCGCCTGACAGAACTCAGGCTAGCCCCTTCAATAGATGTCTCAAAAAACACGCTCAGGTTGACCGTGTCAAATGCTGAAAAGCTCATCCCCAGACTCATTAAGACTGCTGCTGAAATTGGGGCTGAAATCAGCTCGGTATCTACGCACCGCCCAACTCTAAATGATGTGTTCCTCTATTATACAGGGCACGAGATAAGAGCCGAAGAGGCTGAATCACCTTTCAGAAAATATATGATGACCGGGAGACCAAAATGAGCGAGCTTAAGAAAATCTACGGATTGTGGCTTAGGGAAGTCATCAGATACTGGCGTGAAAAATCGCGAATTATCTCTTCCCTCATAATGCCTGTGCTCTGGTTGCTGGTCTTCGGCAGCGGCATACGGGGTATGGAACTGTCCGACGCTCAGAGCTACCAGAGCTTCATATTCCCGGGAATAGTCGGTATGACCCTGCTTTTCACATCTGTCTGGTCTGGAGTCTCTGTAATATGGGATAGAGAATTCGGTTTCTGGAAAGAGATAATGGTGGCCCCCGTTTCGAGGACTTCCATCGTCATCGGCAAAGCTCTAGGTAGTGGAACCAGTGCACTTATTCAGGGTTCCATCATGCTGCCGCTGGCATTCCTTGTGGGGGTGCACCTGTCCCCACTATCAGTCCTCACATTACTCCCCACCATGGTCCTCATTTCGATAGGACTGGTATGCATTGGATTGCTTATTGCCTCCATAATAGCCAGCATGGAGGCATTCAACTTCATTATGAGCCTGGTAATCATGCCTATGTTTTTCACCAGCGGGGCCCTCTTCCCGCTGAATTCAGCCCCTGGCTGGCTAAAAAGCTTCAGCTACATAAACCCGCTTACCTACGGGGTGGATGCCCTGCGCTGGGCAATTTTTGGCACGGCAAGCTCAACGCTACCGGTTTATATCGAATTCATTATACTGGCGCTGTTTGCCACCATCATGATAGTAGCCTGCTCCTATGCCTTCAGCATCAAAAAATAGACCTGCCTCAAAGAGGTTCATCAAGGGCTATCCTGATAAACTGCAATATTAGCTATCAATCTTTGTACCCTGCTGGAAATACGACTTCGTCATGTAAAAAAGCCACCGCCAGTGCATAAAAATGTGCACCGCAAATATCACCAGCAGAACCACTGCAGTCCACTTGTGCACGTCCTGCCAGGTGTGGCGGTCAAACAGAAATACAGGGCTACCTGCCGCTGCTCCAGCACCCCCTCTGTACCTGTAACCTCCAGGCACAACAAACCAGAGTATGAACCCAGTGACGCTCTGAAAAAGCATCAATAAACCAAACATTAGGTTCACAACATAATTTTGTGTCGTCTTTCTCATAATAAAACCCCCTTCTGAGCCGTTAGGAGGACTCTTAGTTCTTTATCATGTGTTTGCAGACCTTAAGCCCTATCAGCCACATGCTTGTATCTCATAAGGTCAAAACTTACGTTAGCTTACTAGCCAATTTCCAGCCTCTGGGCAAAGCTTTTGCAAGACACAACGGTCGCAATAAGGGCGCTGGGCCTTACACACTTTTCTGCCATGCTCTATCAACAAAACGTGGAACTGGTAGGTATGTTCAGGAGGCACCAGTTCCTCAAGCTGTCTGTGTGCTTTTTCAACTGGGACTCCGTAATTAATCAGCCCCAGCCTTCTGGCCACGCGGAAAATATGCGTGTCCACTGGCAAAGCTGGCATACCCAGCGCAAAAAGCAACACGCAGCTAGCTGTCTTCATACCCACCCCGGGCAGTTGCCTGAGCCAGCCTCTGCCTTCATCAACAGACATCTCTGCCAAAAAGCCAAGGTCAAAACCGCCTCGTTTTTTACGTATCTCCTGAAGTACCCGCTTAATATATCCCGCTTTGACCATTCCCAAACCACCAGCCCTTATAGAATCAGCAATCGCCTTAACATCGGCATCAGCAATGGCTTCCCAGCTATTAAAAGAAGATAAAAGCGATCCAAATGCCCGGCTGGAATTTCTGTCTGATGTATTTTGAGAGAGTATCGTTTGTATCAGCACTGAGATAGGGCTTTGCCTCGCTTGCCACTGCCGCTTCCCATACTCCTCGCTCAATAACTTTATAATTTGCTCAATGTTCCCATTACCCATTTCGGAAACCATTATACCGGCATGAATAAAAATCTGAAAAGCAGATTCAAAACTACAAATATCTGGGACGATTTTGCATCTGTCCGTAATCATCGGTTAACGAGACTGCGACATGATGGCCCATTTGGTGCTATAATTATGCGCACCAAACATGGTGGGGCAATTCATGGATGAACTGAAGGTTTTCACCGGCAATGCACACCCGATTCTAGCTCAGGCTATCTGTGCATATCTGGACATACCGCTGGGCAAAGCCGAGGTCTTCGAATTCCGCAACGAAAATATCTTTGTCCGTATTTTGGAAAATGTGCGTGAACGAGATGTGTTCATCGTCCAACCCTTAGCCTCACCGGTTAACAAAAACCTGGTAGAACTACTGATAATGATTGATGCCTTTAAACGGGCCTCGGCAGGCAGGATCACTGCGGTCGTACCCTATTATGCTTACGGCCGTACTGACAAAAAAGACCAGCCCAGAGTGCCTATCACTGCCCGTCTGATAGCTGACTTACTCACCACCGCCGGAGCCAATCGGCTACTGACTATAGATTTGCACGCTGCCCAGATCCAGGGCTTTTTCAATATACCCGTTGACGAACTTACCGCTTTGTTTATCCTCAGAGACTACTGGAAACAGAAAGCGCTGGAAAACCTGGTGGTCGTCGCCACTGACATCGGCATATCGGCACGCGCCCGTGACCTAGCTGCCAGACTTAACGCACCGCTGGCTATCATCGAAAAGCGACGCAGAGGCAATGTCGATGTCACGGAAACTTTGGACATAATCGGCCATGTTGAAGGTATGCGTGCCCTCACTATAGACGATGAGATAGACACTGCTGGTTCGCTGGTCGGCGCGGTAAACACCCTCCTTGAGCACGGGGCCACTGAAGTCTATGCCTGTTGCACCCACCCCGTATTCTCAGGACCGGCTATAGAACGAATAGCCAGCTCACCAGTTAAAGAGGTGGTCGTCACCGATAGCCTTCCAGTGGGCAAGGAAAAGAAACTGGACAAAATAACCGTACTACCTATAGCGCCGCTGCTCGGAGAAGCCATAAGACGCATCCACACAGGTCTCTCCGTGGGCGCCATGTTTGAGTAACACACCATGCTAAAGTGGCTGGCCAGTCTTATAGATTCTAACGAGAAAGAGCTAAAGCGTCTCCAGCCTATTGTAGACGAGATAAATTCACTGGAGCCCGAATTCAGGAGGCTCAGTGACTTTGAGCTCCGTGCCAAGACAGACGAGTTCAAGTCCCGTCTGAAACAAGGTGAGACGCTGGATGAGTTGCTGCCTGAAGCTTTTGCCGCCGTCAGGGAAGCCGCCAGGCGCACTATAGGTGAGCGGCACTTCGATGTGCAACTAATGGGCGGCATCGTCCTCCACCAGGGCAAAATCGCTGAGATGAAGACTGGTGAGGGCAAAACCTTGGTCGCTACATTACCCCTTTACCTAAATGCCCTAACTGGCAAAGGCTGCCACCTAATAACTCTCAACGACTATCTGGCACGCCGCGATGCTTACTGGATGGGGCCCATATATCATGCGCTGGGCTTGACCGTTGCCAGCATCTACCCACCTCAGAGCCCGGCTGAACACCTTCCAGCTCGGCTATACGACCCCACCTACACCGATGAGAAAGATACCCGCTGGCCACATTTCCGCCCTATCAGCCGCCGCGAGGCCTACCTGGCAGACATAACCTACGGCACAAACAACGAGTTCGGCTTCGACTACCTCAGGGACAACATGGCTATAGATTTCTCCCAGTGCGTCCAGCGTGAACTCAACTATGCCATCGTTGACGAGGTAGACAACATACTGATAGATGAGGCCCGCACCCCGCTTATAATCAGCGGCGCCGCGGAAGAAGCCACCGAAAAATACCATGTCTTTGCCCGCCTAGTGCCCCAGCTCAAAGCATACGAGGACTACACCGTCGAAGAAAAGGAGCGCCAAGTTTATCTGACAGAGTCAGGCATCAACAAGATGGAAAAATGGCTGCGCAGGGATGGCTTGCTCAAAGCCCCAAGCCTTTACGACCCAGCCAATTACGCCCTTAACCAGTACCTGGAAAATGCCCTTAAAGCCCATGTGCTGTTCAAGAGGGACCGCGACTATGTAGTTAAAGACGGACAGGTCATCATAGTTGACGAATTCACCGGCAGACTTATGTTTGGCCGAAGATATTCAGAAGGACTTCATCAGGCAATTGAAGCCAAAGAAAGGGTAAAAATTCAGCGCGAGAGCTTAACCTTAGCCACCATCACCTTCCAGAACTACTTCCGCCTTTATAAAAAACTGGCCGGCATGACCGGCACTGCCGCCACTGAAGCCGAGGAGTTCCACAAAATCTACAACCTCGAGGTGGTCGTTATACCTACAAATAAGCCAATGATTCGCATTGATCATCCTGACCAGGTCTACAAGGATGAGGAAACCAAATTCAAGGCCGTGGTCAGAGAAATTGAAGAACTCCACAAACAGGGCAGACCGGTGCTTATCGGCACTGTCTCCATCGAGAAATCAGAAAGGCTCAGCGAGATGCTCAAAAGGCGCGGCATTCCCCATCAGGTGCTGAACGCCAAACACCACGAAAAGGAGGCTGCCATCATTGCCCAGGCAGGGCGGATAGGAGCTGTCACCGTAGCCACCAACATGGCAGGACGTGGCGTAGACATTATACTCGGCGGCAATCCAGCCGGGCGCGACACCAAAGAGTGGCTAGAGGAACACAACAGGGTCATTCAGCTTGGTGGTCTCCATGTCATTGGCACTGAGCGCCACGAAGCTAGGCGTATAGACAACCAGCTTCGCGGTCGTGCTGGCAGACAGGGTGACCCAGGTAGCTCCCGCTTCTACGTCTCCCTGGAAGATGACATTGTCCGCCGCTTTGGCGGTGACCGCATTAAGGGCTTCATGGAATGGGCGGGCTTTGATGAGAATACCCCGATTGAACATCCCATGGTCAGCAAGGCCATTGAAAATGCCCAGGTAAGGGTAGAAAGCTATCATTTCGATATCCGAAAACATCTGGTTGAATTTGATGACGTCGTCAACAAACACCGTGAGGTAATCTACGCCGAAAGAAGAAAAATACTTGAGGGCGCTGACCTTAAGGCAAACATACTGTCTATGGTTAGAAAGGAAATCGAAAAGATCGTCGCCGCCCATTGCACAAGCGAGCTTATCGAGCCAGATTTGGCTGGCTTGCTGGAAGATTTAGCCCACATCTTCCCACTACCACCTCAAATAAATACCGCATCACTCTCCCGGATGAAAATAAAACAGCTTACCGAGAACCTGATCACCTACGCCGAGCAACTTTATGAGCAGCGTGAAAAGGAGATAGGCCCTGAAAACATGAGGCTTTTAGAGAGGCTGGTGATGCTGCGGGCTATCGACAACCTGTGGAAGGACCACCTTACCGCTATGGACCATCTTCGCCAGCAGGCCAGCCTTTTTGCCATGAGGCAGATTGAGCCCCTAGTCGTCTACAAAAAAGAAGGCCATGCACTATTCGAAAGCCTCATCGCTGGCATCAACTATGAGGTCGTCCACACCATCTACAAGGTCAACATCACCGTGAAAGAAGCTCCCACCCCAAGACAACCCAAAAAAGTTCCCGTTCCTGCCGGCAGAAAAGTCGGCCGCAACGAGCCCTGCCCCTGTGGTTCCGGTAGAAAATACAAACACTGCTGCGGCAGATAGCCTGTCTGTCCCTTCAGGACACAAACGGAGTTTCCTCTTCCCCTGGAGAAAGGCCCAGGTAAAGCCAAAATTATAAAAACTTTTTCCTATCACAAGACCACCCGTATGCCACCACTCAAAAATCTGCCGAACTGGTAATAAAGCAGCAACTCGGGCTGATATCAGCAAGGGGACAGAAAGGAGCAAAGGTATGGAGGAGATGATACCTGTACACGATGTAACAACTGGCATTTCGAAAGCCGTTGCGCTTCGCGAGCGATATCAAAGCGAAGCCTTTGGCTCAGAAACTGGTTTTGAGAGACGAGACCTGACTGAAAAAACGGATCCTAGACCTCAGAAGGACTTTCAATGTAGCGGAGTGCGATGTGCGTTTAGTCAAACACATCTCCTCAGCAGAAACGGGGCAGCGTACAGTTTGGGAGATTTATGTCCGCGACGGGAAGCGGGTAACTGTTTTCTTCTAGAGAGCAGTCCAAACTGAAGTTTTGTAAAGTCGATAGGCAAGTTAGGTATGTCACATTGGAAATTGTATTATTAGCTAGCGCTTTAGGAATTCGATGAAGAATGCAAAAATCTCGAGCAGAAAAGAAAAGATATTATAAGTACTTATGTCTGTTGTTCATACCAGGTCATTGCTGGCTCACTCCAATGAACAATTTTCAAAAGACACTGAGATGTATTTCAGTGACCTAGTCAACTTATGGGAAATGTATAAGCAAAAACACGGAGAGGAGGCATACAGGTACCTCTCCGAATTGCTGCGTGAGGCGAAGGAACTGCATAAGAAACATGTTGAGAAAAAGCCCACTCGCGTCGGCGACCACGAACAGTCTTGGCGTTCCTTCAAAGGCAAAAACTTTGAGAAACTTATCGAGCACATAATAAAGGATGAGGTAAAAGCTTTGGGATTAGCAATTGTGAATGGCAACAAACTTGACAGGTCAGTCGCCGAAAACCTTCCGCCCTCCCTAAGCATAGTAAAAAGGAATCTACTGATTGACTATGGCGAGTTTGGTGCTCACTTCCCGGACCTTGATATCGTTATATATGACCCTAAAATTTGTCGAGTTATAGCCGCTATCTCTGGCAAAGTAACACTCCGCGAAAGAATTGCGCAAACTGGCTACTGGAAGATCAAATTGTCTAAAGACGAGTAACCAAGCACATTAAGGCGTATTTTATCACGCCTGACGAGGACGGAACCCTCATCAGAAAGTCTCCCGCTAAGAAAGGTAGGGCGATTGTTGAGGTCGACACAGACGGGAGCTATGTAATGAGCGAATCGAACGTCGAGGAAAGTGTAAAGGTCAAAATGTTCGATAAGTTTATAGACGACCTTAGGGCTTTAGTGTCTCGCAACACTAGGAAAAACCGTGGTGAATAAAAAATCGACAAAGCCGCAAAAAAGGCGACAAGGCCACTAAAGTTGAATTGCCGTTGTTTCCAGACATACCTATCAACGGCTTCTCTTACGATACTGACGAAGCCGTAGCAGAAATGGTCAAAGAGGTTGACAATGGGAAACTTGTGCTCGAAGCTACTACCTTGTGGGATTATCCAAAGCAGAGCTATGGGAAAAGCCCAAAGGGCAACAACAAATACCCTGGCGTAACACCAGCATTCATAAGCTGGAACCTCGTCCAAAGATATACAGAACCCGGCGATTTGGTGCTTGACCCGATGGCTGGAAGTGGTACTACCATAGACGTTTGCAAGGAAGAAGGGCGTCGGGTAATTGGCTATGACATTGCGCCGGCACACCCTGAGGTTCAACAGGCTGACGCACGGAACATACCCCCTTGACGAGAGCTCTGTCAATATGGTTTTTATTGACTCACCTTACTCCGACAACATCTGGTACAGCGACCACCCTGATTGTATCGGCAAAATCTCGTGTGAGAACGAGCAGTTCTTTGATGGGCTCGAAAAAGTGGCTAAGGAAATATATAGGGTCCTAAAACCGGGAAAAGTCACGGCTTGGCTAATAGGAGATCAATGGGTCAAGAAGAAATTTACACCTGTAGGCTTCAAACTCTACCAGCGCTTATGTAAGTACTTTGACACGGTAGACATCATCTGCGTGGTACGGAGAGGGCAAACATCGAATACAGGTATCTGGTACAACAGGGCCAGACGGTTCAATTTTTACCTACGAGGTTTCAAGTATCTCTTCATCATGCGGAAGCCGGATTCCACCGCTGAAAAGAAGGCCCAAAACCGTGCCGTAAAGTGGGCAGCCTACGAAAGGGGTAAAACGAGAAGACGAAAAAGCAACAGCATTTTCTTTTCAACCACGGAGTCCCGGACTGGGAGTGGATAAGGCGCAAAATCAAAGCCTTGGACAGTTGCGCCTAAAAAACTCCCGATTGCACATACGCCCCGCTCAGCCTATACTATTGATATACGGCCAATGAAAAACACTGAAATCGCTAAAGTCTTTCAGGATATGGCTGATTTGCTGGAGCTTAAGGGGGAAAACCCGTTCAAGGTCCGCGCCTACCAGCGCGCCGCCAGAGCCATCGAGCATCTGCCTAAAGAGATTGAAATCATGCTTGAAGAAGGCGAGGATCTGCAGACTATACCCGGCGTCGGCGAGGCAATCGCCAAGAAGACTGTCGAGCTCGTGACAACAGGCAAGCTACGCATCTATGAAGAACTAAAAGCCGAGTTCCCCGAAGGCATCACCACCTTGCTTGAAATACCAGGTATAGGACCAAAGACAGCCAAGCGGCTGTCCAGCGAACTGGGCATCAAATCTGTCGATGAGCTTGAACAGGCCATCAAGGACGGCAGAGTGGCCAAGCTATTTCGCCTCGGCGATAAGACGGCTGATAACATCCTTCAGCAAATCCAGGCTCTGCGCCGCAAGGACCAGCGCATACCCATCGGAGAAGCCCTGCCTGTGGTGGAGGAGGTCTTAAATGCCCTCCGTCCCCTGCCAGGCGTTAAGAACCTTACCACCGCCGGCAGCTTGCGCCGCTTTAAAGAGACCGTGGGCGATATCGACCTCATGGGCACCGCCGATAACCCGGAAGAGGTCATTAATGCCTTCGTTGCATTGCCACAAATAAGGGAGGTGCTGGCTAAAGGTCCTACCAAAGCCAGCGTCATCCTACCCGGCGGTCTTCAGGCTGATTTGAGAATGGTGGAGCACGACTCCTTCGGTTCGCTCCTGCAGTATTTCACCGGCAGCAAGCAACACAATATTGCCCTGAGGCTGAGGGGCCAAAAGCAGGGGCTCAAATTAAGCGAATACGGCATCACCGACCTAGCCACAGGCAGGCTGGAAAAATTTACCACCGAACAGGACTTCTACCGCCGACTGGGCCTCCAGTATATACCACCAGAGTTAAGAGAGGACATGGGGGAGATAGAGCTGGCTGAGGAGAATGCCGTCCCCAGACTGGTGGAACTGCAGGATATAAAAGGAGACATCCATGTTCACACTCACTGGAGCGATGGCCATGATTCCATCGAAGCTATGGCTATAGCAGCTAAAGCCATGGGTTACCAGTATCTGGCAATCACTGACCATTCCGCGGGAAGAGGTATTGCCCGCGGACTAAATGTGGAAAGGCTGCACCAGCAGATTGATGACATCAGGCGTTTGAATCAGCACCTTAATAGCATTCGTCTCCTTACCGGCATAGAGGTTGACATTCGGGCTGATGGCAGTATAGACCTGCCTATTGAACTCCTGGGAGAACTAGATATTGTAATCGCTGCTATTCATTCAGCTATGGGACAACCTCAGGAAATCATAACCAGGCGTATCCTCGGCGCTTTAGAAAACCCTCACATTGATGTCGTCGCCCATCCAACCTGTCGGCTACTCGGGGAGAGGGAGCCAGTAGCTATTGACATGGAAGCTGTCTTCCGGGCTGCAGTTAAGTACGATAAGGCGCTGGAAATAAACGCCATGCCCAGCCGACTCGATTTGAAAGATACCTACATTTATCGGGCACGGGAATTGGGCGTGAAGCTGATCCTGGGCACAGATGCCCACAGCACTGCCCAGCTTGGTTTTATGCGTTACGGAATCGGCATTGCTAGACGCGGCTGGTGCCAGCCGCAACACATACTTAACACCAGACCTTTAGAAGAAATACTGGCATTCCTGAAAAGGCGGTAGCTAACGACAACCGCCTTTTTTCAAAAAGGGATGTAATTTGAACTCGATTAGGGCTCGTGATGGTGAAGTCCCATCACCGCATTATTAAAAGAACTTTCAAAAATGGTATTTGAAGAGTCTAAAGATAGCTCAAATACACGGACTGAAGCTGATGCCAGAACAATCGAGCACCTTAAGCGCTCAGTTGCCAGCGGTAAGCACTGGTATCTGGCCGTGCTCGAGGCTATCAGGTTGTGGAAAAGTCCTGAGGAGAACTACCAAGGACGGCACTACCGCTATTTAATCAACGGCGAGGCTTTTGACTGGCTGTTATTGGCTGAGCGTCTATGTCACGAAATCAGCGAGTTTATCCCAGAAAAGGAGAAGATCGATCTCCTGTTCTTCCACCAGCCACCTGTGGAGCTATCCAGCGAGGAGTTCAAAAGACTGATCGGACCAGCCAAATATAAGGCCTATTTAAACTACCTTTATGGAGTCCTGGCGGAAGAGGCCCTAATTGCGGCCGTAGTTGATGAGGTCCGCAAGGAGCGCAGAGCTTTAGGCTACAACAGACAGGACGATATACATGACAAGGCATACTATCGGATTTACGGTAAGGACCAGCAAACCTTGCTGGACAGCTTCAGAAAAGAAAAGCGACTCCCCAAACGAAAGTCTATGACCCTGACCGAATTTAAAGAATTCACTTACTGGCTGTTCAAGTATCGTCTTAAAATATGTGATAAGTCACGTGTAGCCAGCGACACCAGGAAAGCCCTGACAAGGATACAAAATGAAATGGCAGCCAGAAGCATGATTAGCCAGCTTCGACAGTCATCTCGAGCCACTGATGAAGCCAAATAAGGCTACGACATCTAGCCAAGCTGTTGCAATTCCTGCTGTAGTCTCAACAGTTTATCTTTGTAGGACTGAAGTTTGCTCTGCTCTTTCTCCACCACCGCCGCCGGTGCCCTGGACAGAAAGGTTTCGTCTTTCAGCCTTGTTTCCAGACGCTCAATTTCCCTTTGCATCACGACCGCTTCAGCCTCCAAGCGTTTCCTCTCAGCAGCCACATCGACCATGCCAGCCCAGGGCAAAACCACCTCAGCTTCCTTCAACACCAGCACCAGCGCCTTTTCCTCCCCTACCTCACGCTGCTGGCGACTCAAAACAGCCAGCGGCCGGGCTTTAGCCAGTTTCTCAATAACCTCAGACTTCGAAGCTATAGCCGCTTGAAGCCTATCAGTATAAATGCGAGCTTCAATCCACCTGGCCGCCTCGACTTTGTGCTCCGCCCGCGCATTTCGTATCGAGCGAATGATTTCTATCACCGACTCCATCACTCGCTCAGACTCAAGATCAAAAGCTTCCCCATTGCCAGCCGGATATGGTGCAATCATTATGGAATCTGTAGCAAGACTACCATTGGGTAAACGCCGTTTTAAGTTCTGCCACAGCTCCTCAGTGATGAATGGCATGAAGGGATGGAGAAGGCGAAGAGTCGTTTCCAGAACGAGCGATAAAACTGGAACAGGGGAAGAATTCGGCCGAGACAAACGGATTTTAGCTATCTCGATATACCAGTCGCAAAACTCGCCCCAGAAAAAATCGTGTATCTGTCGCTCAGCTTCACCAAACTGGAAATTCGACAGCAACTCATTTACACTGAATATAAGTCTGTTTAGCCGACTCAAAATCCAGCGGTCTTCTATCGGCTCTCCTCGCGCCACCACCTGCGTCAACAATGCCCGCCACAAGTCTACCCCCTTCAACCGCGCCAGCAACGCAACATCCTTTAAGGCCTGCCCTTTTACTGGCTCAGCATCGAGGCTCTGACACACAAACCTGGCGGCATTCCACAGTTTGTTGGCAAAATTACGTCCAGTTTCCAACCTGTGCTTGCCCAGGTTGACATCGTTCCCCGGGGAGGTTCCGACAGTTACCGCAAAACGAAGAGCGTCAGTACCATACTCTTCTATAACATCTATGGGGCTCAAAACATTACCCCGCATCTTGCTCATCTTCTCGCCCTTTTCGTCGCGAATCAGCCCGTGTAGATAGACGGTGTGGAACGGAATTTCACCGGTGTCCTCGAGCCCCATCATAATCATCCTGGCAACCCAGAAAAATAGTATGTCATAACCAGTTTCCATAACCGTTGTAGGGTAAAAATAAGTTAGGTCATCGGTGGCATCTGGCCAGCCTAAAGTCGAGTGTGGCCACAATGCTGAGCTGAACCATGTATCGAGCACATCAGGGTCCTGAAAGATATCCGCAGAGCCGCAATGGCTGCAGCTCAAAGGTTCATCGACTGAAACAGTTAATTCCGTACATCTGCGGCAATACCACACCGGGATCCGATGACCCCACCACAACTGCCGGCTGATGCACCAATCACGTATATTCTCCATCCAGTTCAGATAGACTTTAGTGAAACGCTCCGGAATTATGACAATCCTCTTATCAGCAACCGCTTCTATGGCTGCTTCAGCCAGTGGTGCCACCTTGACAAACCACTGTTTGCTGACCTGAGGTTCTATCATCGTTTGGCAACGGTCACAGTGTCCCACTGAATGGGAATGTGGCTCAATTTTTTCCAGCAACCCCGCCTTTTGGAAATCAGCCAGCACCCTTTCACGGCAGGCAAAACGGTCAAGCCCGGCATAAGGACCAGCGGCTTCATTCATGGTAGCATCAGGATTCAATATATTTATCATCTCCAGACCCTGCCGTTCTGATACCTCAAAGTCCACCGGGTCATGCCCTGGAGTAATCTTCACCGCACCGGTGCCGAAGGAGGTGTCTACAGCACTGTCAGTTATAATAGGAACAACTCTGCCAATGAAGGGCAAAACAACCTTCCTCCCGACCAGCCCTTCAAAACGACTGTCTGCCGGATTCACTGCCACTGCACTATCGCCCAGATAGGTCTCAGGTCTGGTAGTCGCCACGGTGATGTAGCCATCCCCATCGGCAAAGGGATAGCGCAGATAATACAGATGACCAGTTATATCCTTATGCTGCACTTCCAAATCTGACAAGGCAGTCTGGCAACGGGGACACCAGTTTATAATCCGCTCACCTCGATAAATCAGCCCTTTGTTATACAGGCGAACAAAGGCTGTGCGCACCGCCCGGCTTGGCCCTTCATCGAGCGTAAAACGCTCCCTGCTCCAATCACAGGAAGCGCCTAGCCTCTGATGCTGATAGGTAATTGCCTGCCGTGATTTGTTCACCCATTCCCAAACGCGCTCAATGAACTTCTCTCTGCCCAGCTTATGCCTGTCTAGACCTTCCTCAGCCAGCTTCTGTTCCACCACCACCTGGGTGGCAATGCCGGCATGGTCAACCCCCGGCAGCCAAAGAGTTGGCTCACCTCTCATCCGATGCCACCTGATCATAATATCTTCCAGGGTAGCCGTCAGGGCATGTCCCAGATGCAACTCACCGGTGACATTAGGCGGTGGCATAATGATGACGAACGGCTTGCGGTTGCGGTCTATCTTCGGGATAAAGTAACCACGCTCCATCCAGAAGCTATACCACTTCTGTTCGACCTTACCTGGTTCATACACCTTCGGAATCTCACTCATATCGCAAACCTCGATAATATGATTGCGAGGCTAAAGCCTCGCACTGCAACAGTTTATGACCACAAGTCTAAATTACAACGGTAATCCGACTACTTTGATTTGAGTAATTTTACCACTCTATCTAAAACTTGATCTGCCACCTCCCTTTTTGGCAAAAGCGGTAACTCTTCGACCTTACCGTCTCTGCTGATTATCGCTACCTGATTGGTATCAGCACCTATGCCGCTACCCTTCATCGTAATATCATTGGCCACGATCAGGTCTAGCTGCTTCTTGCGCAGCTTGTCGGTGGCATTGACCAGCAGGTCCTCACTTTCCGCAGCAAAACCGACCCTGATAAACTTTCCCCTCGTCTCTCCCAGTATATCAGGTGTCCTCTCCAGCTCCAGCGTCAAACTGGCAACTTTCTGGCGTTTTATCTTGCTTTTGGAAACGCTCTTGGGTCGGTAATCAGCTACTGCCGCTGCCATGATAAGGGCATCAGCTTTATCCACAGCCTTCTTCACCGCCTCATACATTTCCTGGGCGGTCCCTACATTAATAACCTCCACACCAGCTGGCTTGGCAAGTGCACATGGCGCACTCACCAATACCACAGAGGCCCCCCTGTCTCTGGCTGCCTCTGCTAGAGCATAACCCATTTTTCCTGAAGAGCGATTTGTCAAACACCTGACCGGGTCAACCGGCTCCTGAGTGCCACCGGCAGTGACCACAATTTTCCGACCAGCCAAATCCCCACTCTTGCCCAGCACCTGACAGATTATGCCCAGAATTTCACTCACATCGATTAGACGCCCCCAACCCACCCCACCAGAAGCAAGTCGCCCATGGGCCGGGCCGACAATAGTAAAATTGCGAGCCCGCAACTTGGCCAGGTTATCCTGAGTTATCTGGTTTTCATACATGCCAGCATGCATTGCTGGAGCCAGTATGACCGGTGCTTTCGTCGCCAGCACTGTACAGCATAACATGTCGTCAGCGATGCCAGCAGCCAGCTTGGCTATTATGTTGGCTGTGGCCGGCGCTATTACAACCACATCAGCAGCTTCAGCCAGGGCCACATGCTCCACACTGAACTCAGAAGCCAGCTCGAACATTTTGGTAACCACTGGTCTGCCGGTTATGTTGCGAAAGGTCAGTGGCGTTACAAACTCGGTAGCAGCTTCAGTCATTATGACCTCAACTTTTGCTCCAGCTTGCGTCAACTGGCTAGCCAGGTCAGCAGCTTTATAGGCAGCGATACTGCCTGTCACACCCAGAACCACGGTCTTGCCTTTCAGAACCATACCCTTAATCCTTGGCCTTGTTCATTTCATAAATCAAGCGCAAACCCTCGAGTGTCAGATTTGGGTTTACTACTTCGATCACCTGTGTTTCCCTCGCCAGAAGCTCAGCGTAGCCCCCGGTAGCTACTACTCTCACCACGCCTCCAAGTTCCTGCTTAATCCGCCCCACCACACCCTCAATTAACCCAGCATAACCGAAGACGATACCTGATTGCATAGCTGCCACAGTATTCCTGCCGATAGCCCGTTTGGGATGGGTTAACTCAACACGAGGCAACACTGCCGTACGGGTAAACAGGGCTTCAGTGGCAATAGCAATCCCAGGGGCAATAGCCCCGCCGAGGTAATCACCCTCTTTGGATACAGCATCAAATGTGGTGGCAGTACCCAGGTCAATGACAATCACCGGGCCACCGTACAAATGATGTGCAGCTACAGCGTTAACTATTCGGTCAGCCCCGACTTCCCTCGGATTGTCCATACTGATACGCACACCCGTCTTCACCCCGGCCTCCACTACCAAGGGTGAAACCTTCAGATAGCGCCGGCAGACTTCCTCAAAAACGCCTACCAGCGGGGGGACAACGCTGCATAACACCACATCGGTAATCTGTGAAGCCCCGATACCGTGACGCTCAAAAAGATTGAGCATCAAACTAGCATACTCATCTGGCATCCGATGCACACCGGTGGCTATCCGCCACGTACCCTTTAACCTGCTATCTTCAAAAACGCCGATGGTGATATTTGTATTACCTATGTCTATCGCTAACAACATAACCCGCCTCTGTCATTTCCTAGGTTATTTCTCCTGCTTAAGCCATTTAATCACCTCAGGCAAAATCGGCAGAAGGTCACTTGCCAGCATACCTGCGTCGCCCATTTCTTGCCTCACCATCTCGCCAGCCCGGCCATGGAGATAAACACCACAGGCTGCCGCATCAAAAAGAGTCAGTCCCTGAGCTACCAATCCAGCAATCACTCCAGCAAGGACATCGCCAGTCCCTGCTGACGCCAGCCCGGGGTTGGCAAATTGGCTGAGCTTAGCCCGACCATCAGGTGACGCCACAACTGTAAAAGCCCCTTTGAGCACAACTACTTTCCCCCATTGCCTAGATGCTTTGAGGGCTACTTCTAAACGCCCTCGCTGCACTTCCTCAACTGAAACCCCAGTCAGCCGTGCCATCTCACCGGGATGCGGCGTAAGTATAGCACCCTTATTCAGCTTCTGCCACCAGCCCGGTGTTTGAGCTAAAACATTCAAAGCATCTGCATCAAGCACCAGTGTTGCCGGAAAACTATTTGATAGTTCGAACAAAGTAGACTGGATAAACTTCACAACCTGTGACCTCTGCCCTAATCCACAGCCTAGAAGCAAAACATCATATCCCGGCAACCACTGCTTTAAAATGGAGGTTGCCTCGGCAGCGAGTATTCCAGTTTCAGACTCGGCCAGAGGAGCATAGGTGACCTCGGTCATTTTCGTTGCTAGAATCGGCTGAAGGCTCGAAGCAGTGGACAGCGTCACCAGACCAGCCCCCACTCTAGCCGCTCCCATGCAGGCCAGGTAGGCAGCCCCTATGTAGTTAATCGAACCCGCCACCACCAGCACCCTGCCAAAACTCCCTTTATTAGCATCGAGCGGGCGCTTGGGAAGCACTGACCTTACCCAACCCTCAGTGATCAATTCAGTGGTCACGTGTTCAGCTAAATGTGGTGGTATACCGATGTCAGCTATAACAACCTTACCGGCTCTTTCTGCACCCGGGAAGTTGAATAGCCCAGGCTTTGGATAACCTAGAGCAACTGTAAGGTCCGCAAAGGGACAGACGGGGTCAACAGCTCCAGTATCAGAATCAAGTCCAGAAGGCACATCCACTGCCACTATAAGAAGCTGAGAATTTTTTTCCTTGGCCGTTAATAATCTACTAAGAACCTCTTTGAACACACCCCCAATAGCGCGACTTCTGCCAGTACCAAATACAGCATCAATCACTATCTCTGAAGAAGCTAAAAGCTCGTCCAGACTGGTAAAGCCTTCATCTTGGTCAACCTCAACAAAAGGTATGCCACGCCCTTTAGCTAATGCCAGGTTCTTGTCATCTAATGGACGCTGACTGCACAGGTAAACGGTAACTTCAGCTCCCCAATCTTCTAGGTAACGTCCTGCAACTAGACCATCACCACCATTGTTGCCCGGACCAACTATGACCAAGACATGCTTACCAATGACACTGCCGACAAGCTTCCTTGCCTCTTCGGCTACGGCCCGTCCGGCATTCTCCATCAATATCTCGGTAGTCACCCCAATGCCGGCAGCATTGCGGTCTATCTCTCGCATTTGTTCCGAAGTAACAACCTTCATATGCCTAAGGTGACCTCAACAATCTATTCCATAAGCACGTGTGTCACACTGAGTCCTTCAAAGCTGACAGTGACATTTTAACATTAACTTCCTGTCATTAGCCTTTTCAGTTCCCGGTTCATGGCTTCCCAATGTGTCCCCTGCCAATAGATACGATGGCAGGAGGGGCACTCCACAAACTTGCTCCGAGTCTTAAAAACATAAGGTGGTACCAGCTCTTGCACCTGGTCCTTGCTCTTCTCTATCAATACCTCATTACACTCCAGACACAGAGAGAAAGGCCTGAACTGGTAGTCCAGATTCAAGGCGTCGACAATCTGCCGCAATTGTGCCTTTGGGTCACTGTGCGCAATTAGGATGACCTTAAGTCTCCCGCTTGTTACCACACGCCTCCTCATAATCTGCGTGTCCTTGGTCAGAATAACGCGATTTTGAGCTAAAGCAGTTTTGACCATCAGGCCGTCATCCTTCTCAGTAAAAAGCACAGCATTATATCCCATTATCCTGAGCCACTTCGCCAGTTTGCCGACATTATGGTCAACAATAAACTTGATTTCTGAAGCCTGTCCCATTCCGGCCATTACCTAACACTGAGAGGACTAAAATCGATCCCGTAATCATAGACATCGATTCCTTCTTTCCCCTTCAAATAACCCACAACTACATAGGTTAAAGGAGTAGCTATAACTTCATAGGCACACTTGGCCAGCCAGTGGCTCAGCATCATAATACCCAGCACAGGAAATGGCAATACCCCCAAAAAGGCTATGGTCAGGACAACTAACGTGTCAACACCCTGCCCTAATAGAGTGGAGCCGATGGTCCTAGTCCATAACCACCGGCCTTTTGTCAGTATCTTCATCTTCGCCAAAACAAAAGCATTGGTAAACTCCCCACCAAGGTATGCGACAAAAGAAGCCGCCAAAAAACGGGGGGTACTGCCCAAAATACGTTCGTAAGCACCTTGCGCCTCGAAGACCGGCGCCGGAGGCAATACTTTGCCTATCCATATTGCCACCACTGTAATTAAGTTACATAGAAAGCCCAGCCATATTACACGCCTAGCCTGCCGATAACCATAAACTTCGGTAAGGACATCACCGATAATATAGCTCAGAGGGAAAACTATTATCGCTGCCGGTAGAACTACACCACCAATGCTTATCTGCTTCGCAATTATAATATTCGATGTAATCAGGCAGGTAACAAAAAGAGCTGTCACAATAACGAATCTATAGGAAAAAACCATGTGAAAGCCTTTCGCACCTAAATCAACCCTAAATCCAGTGTCTGCGACGGAAGAACCATAGCATGGCCACTACAATGCCGACCATAATGGCACTCAGTGCCAAAAATGAGGCATAGTCTTTTTCACCCGGAACGCCTTCATGACCACCGGGCAAATATATATTCATCCCATAAATGCTGGCAATAAGAGTTAATGGCGCTATGATTACCATGACTATGGTGAGCACCCGCATTATCTCCTGGATTCTATGAGAGGTCAGCCAGTTGCTCGTATCCGCCAGACCATCTACCACTTCCTTACAGTCTTCTAGCCCATCCCAAATCTTTCGGATATGGTCAGCAATGTCGCCAAAATATATGTCTTGGTCTTCCTTTAAGAAATTATAGCCCTCACGTTCGAGTGTCTCAACCACACTAATCTGTGGGTGGATAACACGACGGAAAGATATAAGGTCCCTACGAATCATCATGATTTCGTGCACGGTTTCTGGAACTGGCCTGGTGAAAATAAGGCCTTCCACCTTCTCTATGTTACTTGTTACCTTATCAAGAATAGGAAAACAGTAATTGACCAGCCTATCTAAAATGTGGTACAGCAAAAAGCCTGAACTACGGCCCATATACGCATTACATATACCTTCATCAACATGGCACTCATTGAAAAATTTAGATAAGGGCTTCAAATCACCCGACTTGTGAACAGTAACCACATAGGTTTCACCTATAAATATGTCGACTTCACTGGGTGTAGTCACCCGGTTCTGTTTATTGAAAACAGGAAAGTGGAGCACAATGAACAGGTGGTCTGGATACTCATCTATTTTGGGACGCTGCACCCGGCTCAAAACATCGTCTAGATTGAGGATATGAAAGTTAAAATGCCGAGCTAGATACTCCACGTCCTTCATAGTTGGTTTTTCAATGTAGACCCAGGTCAGCTTACCACAGGTAATAATGTTCATATTGGAACTTTTCTCTTCATTAACTAGTGGCATTGACATGTCTTAATCACCAGTATCAAGCAGATAAAATTTCTGCCCTATTTTACCACAACTTGTCAGCTAAAAGGCTATCGGAATGTATTAAGAGAAGGTAAAACTTAGAAGGTGCAAATTCTAGAAATTACCCGGCTAATTCGAAACTAAAAATGTTTTGGGCTCTATTAAAGAGACCATTCACCGCCTATAGCGCCACAAAGGCATGCTTAATAGGCAAAACTTTAACGTATGTCTCAAGGCGAGACAACTGTTTTGTCCGACTACAGGCTAAGTTTAATATACCCGCTCGTCTACTATCAATTTATGTAATTCAGGGATAACCCCTTTGGGAACAAACTCGACTCGATCAACCTTAATTCTCACTGCCTCACTTACCACCTCGTTTATCTCCTTTGCCAGTTTATCCTTATCAACACCCTCCTCGCTCTTGAGTTCCACCTTTAGTGTCAATTCGTCTCGGTGAGCGGGCCTGGTGACCACCGCCTGGTATTGAGCCACCTGTGCGAATTTAGCCATCGCCGGCTCGAGCTGTCGTGGATGTACAAACATACCCCTGACCCTAACAGCATCACCTACTCTCCCAAGAAGGCGTGTTATCCGCAGGGAGCTCCTCCCGCAAGGACAGGGTTCCTCAATCCAGCCGGCAAGATCGCCTGTACCGAATCGGATTAACGGGTACGTCTCATCAATCGGTGTTACTACTACCTCACCAACGTCTCCCGCAGCAACCGGTTTTCCAGTTGCATAGTCGATTATTTCCACTATCACTCCCTCTGCAATGTGCATACCATTTCTTTCACTGCACTCATAGGCTATCATGCCAACATCAGCCGTTCCATAGGCGTCCCTGGTAGCAATGCCGTACTTTTCCTCAACCAGTTTCCTGATCGGACCACCACCCATCTCGCCACCAATGCAGGCTAACTTAAGGTTAAAATCTCTGCGGACGTCATAACCCATCTCTTCTGCTTTGTTTATAATATTCATGAAAAAACCCGTGGTGCCGAAGAATCCTGTAACTCTAAGCTGGTGCATGACCTGAACCTGAAGTTCAGTGTTGCCCACTCCCATTGGTATGACCGTGGCACCAGCTCTCCTTAACGCCTCGTCAAACATATGCCCGGCCGGCACCAAATGATAAGCCCAGGTATTGATGACCACATCCCCTTTGCCGAAACCTAAAGATTTGACCAGATGAACATGCCGCTGCCAGAACACCTCGCTCTGATGGTGGGGGTCATAAATAGGGCCAGGTGAAACGTATACTCTCTCCAGCTCACTCATAGGCACGGTCACCAAACCACCAAGTGGCGGATTCTTCTTGTATAAGTCCACCAGTTCATCTTTTCTCAGTAGGGGCAAATCCTGCAAATCTCTAATGCCGGCTACTTTGGAAGGTTTAATCCCTGCTTTATCAAACCTCTCTCTAATTGCTGGAGCTTTTTCATATGCGTAAGCCACCAGCCACTTCAACTGTTCATCAAGATATTTCCGCCTCTCATCACGAGACATTTTTTCCAGTACTTCAAAGGGCTTCAACTTTTTAACGTTCATCGTCTCCCCCTTCGTTTTATTTTGACTGCAGTTAAATTACAATCCATTAATAAGTCCGCTCATCAACAATGCGTTTGGCGCCTTCGGCGATAGTGCCTTTGGCAACGAACTCAACGCGGTCGAATCTTACCTTACACACATCTCTAAAATTCTTATCAAGAGCAGTCTTGAGTTTCTCCTTATCAACAGTTTCATCAGCAAGTTCAACCTTAAGTATCATCTCATCCCTGTGCTGAGGGCGAACGACTACCAGTTGATAACGTGAAATCTCAGGAAATCTGGAGATGACCTCATCCGTCTGCCTGGGGTGGACAAACATACCCCTGACCCTCACGGCCTCACCACTCCTCCCCATTATTTTCGGTATTCTCGGTGTCGTCCTGCCGCAACCGCAAGGCTCCTCAATAAGACAGGCCAGGTCACCAGTTCCAAAGCGAATCAAAGGATAGACTTCATCGAACGGTGTCACCACGACCTCACCCACCTCACCAGGACCAAGCTGTTTACCCGTTACCGGGTCTACTATTTCAACAACAGCATCAGTGGTAATATGCATTCCAGCCTGCTTTTCACACCCTGTAGCTATCGTTCCCACATCAGCTGTGGCATAGGAATCCCCACCCATGCAGAAAATACCATACTTCTCCTGGAACAGCTTCCGCAGAGGTTCTCCCCCCATTTCTCCACCAACCATAGCCCATTTCAAGTTGAAGTCTCTTTTGAAATCGTAGCCCATTTCCTCAGCTTTATCTATAATAGTTTTAAGGAAGCTGGGAGTTCCCACAAAACCATGCACCTTGAGGTCATGCATAATCTGCACCTGCAGTTCAGTATTGCCAGTTCCTGTCGGAACGACGGTAAAACCTAAATTTCTGAGCGCCTGGTCAACCCCCAGCCCCGCCGGCGTTATATGGTATGACCAGGTGTTCATTACTATTTGCCCCTTGCCAAAATCAGGCCCTAACCCAGCACCTATCCCGAAACCTCTCTTGCGTTGCGGGTCGTATATGGGCCCTGGCGACTGATATATACGCTCCAGACTGTCCATGGGCACGGCAAGATACCCGCCAAAGGGTGGGTTAGCCTTCTGAAGGGCAATTAAATCGTCCTTCCTCAACAACGGAATCTTCTCCAGATCTTTTACAGTGCGAATGTCCTCGGGCTTCACCCCAGCCTTGTCCAATCGCTCCTTCACCGCTGGCGCCCGCTCATAGGCATAAGCAATTATTTCCCTCATTTTCTGTTCTATATGCTTCTGTCTTTCATCGGGAGTCATCCTCTCCAACTCGTAAGGTGTAGGGCTGGCCTTTTCCATATCTGCCTCCTTCTTGTCAATATAGCAAAATCAATTATGCCTGATTTAACACATCCACACAAGACCCTCAAAAGAGCCTTGCAATTATTCCCTGAAACGAGTTGCGACCCACAGAGGGTCGCAAAAGTGAAACATGATAAAATCGAAAAACGCTCACTACATCCTTAAGCGCTGTTTTATGCCAGCCATCTCTTTCGTCTTCGATAGTGTTTTACCTCCCTGTAACTCTTCCTCTCACCCAGCTGACTCAGCCCGAGATAAAACTCCTTTATGTCCTCATTGTCCCGTAGCTTATCCGCTGGCCCGTCCAGGACCACCCTGCCATTCTCCATCACGTAACCATACTCAGCAATAGACAGGGCCGCCTTCACATTCTGCTCCACCAGCAACATCGCCGTCTTTTCTTCAGCATTTATCTTCCGGATAATCTCAAAAATCTCGTGAACTAACTTGGGGCTTAGCCCCAGTGACGGTTCGTCAAGAAGCACAACCTTCGGGTGTATCATTAAGGAGCTGCCAATAACCAGCATCTGCTGTTCACCACCGGAAAGATACCCAGCTACATTATGGCGAAGGTCCTTTAGCCTGGGGAAGTATGTATATACCAACTCAAGGTCCTGCTTCAGCCTGGCACCATCACCGGTCACATAAGCGCTTGCCCTCAAGTTCTCCTCAACCGTCAGGTGTTCAAACAGCCGCCTCCCCTCCATAACCTGGACAATTCCCAGCTTCACAATCTCCTCAGGATTCTTCTTATCAATCCTCTCCCCTTCGAACTCGATGCTGCCATCAGTGACCTCTCCGACCTCAGTCCTGAGCAGACCAGATATCGCTTTCAGGGTTGTTGTCTTGCCAGCACCATTGCCGCCAAGTAAAGCTACGATCTTGCCCGGAGGTACCTCTATAGAGACCCCCTTCAGCACCAGTATTACGTTGTGATAAATAACCTCAATATTGTTAAGTCTCAGCATCGAACCACCTGAAAATTGGCAGACCTCCGCCTAGCGGAGGTCTGCCAAAGTTCTACTCTTACTTCTTGTACTCCGCGGGCCTCAAATCAGGGCAGGTTACCCAGTCACTAATCGGCTTTAATTTACCATCCTGGACCTGGAAGATTCGAGTTGCCCTGGGCTCCGGTTTATCCGCAGTAAATGTATACTTGGTCAATCCCAGAGGACTGTAGTCCTTCAGTTTGATGAACTGGGCCTTCAGCGCTGCACCATCAAGTTTATCCCAGCCTACTTCTTTTGCCGCTTTTTCCACACAATGCAAAATAGTATAGACCTCACCCCAAACTGCCAGATATCCCATTACCCTCTCTTTCGGCGTTCTGTTGTTTTTATCAGCACTGGCAACGGCAAGGGCAACACCCTCAACCTCAGGCATAGCCCAAGACGCAAAACTTCGCGGGCCAATTACACCATTGGCAAGCGCGCCCGCCGCCAGAACAGCAGACTCATCCATGCCCCATGGGCCAGTGGCACGATGAATCTTGCCCGGCGTGGTATCGTAGAGGTCTTGATTTAACATGCCCAGTGCTGATGCGCTCCTATGGATTACTCCCGGTCCATGGGCTAGCGTATTATCATATACCCAGTTAGCGCCCGCAGCCTTTATTGCTGTCAGCTGGGTTGATACATCCAGATCCCTTAGACCAAAGACACCCTCATATACAATCTCAACACCCTTTTGCTTGGCATAGCTGCGCGTCTCATCCACCAATATCGCCCTGCCATAGGGATTGTCCCAGGTAAGTATAGCCAGTTTCACTTTTTGCCCTGTCTTCTTAGCCCAGACGTCAGCCAGCCAGTCAATGGTAGCGCCCATGGAGTCTGAATAACCAGGTATGGTAGAAAACTGATTCCCTACTGGATAAAGTGATTTGACTCCCGGGCTGTTGCTGAAGCAAAATATATTGTCTTCCACGAAACGCTCTTTCAGAGCTTCCGCTTCGGCTGAGCCGTAAATGAGCATGACCACTGGATAGGGCTTAGATTCTTTGAAGGCAGCATAAGCCGCTAAAGCGGCATCCAGCTTGCCACCTGTGTCTCTAAACATCTGGTCTACAGGCACACCATCGACCCCACCTCGTTCTGCATTGTACCATGCTATGAAATCATTAAAGCCAGCCACCAGAGGTGCCGTAATTCCGGCATAGGGGCCGCTCAAGTCACCAAAGTGATGAATAATGAACTTTTCCGGCTTGGCCGCCGGCGGTGCTGCCGGTTTAGCACAACCGAGAATAGGCGTCACCAGTAACGCCAAAGCCACAACTATCACGCCAAATACCATTAATTTTCGCCTGTTCAAATCACACCTCCTTTTCGCTAAGAACTACAAATTTCTGGCTTTTGCCTTCTATCACCTGCCATTCCCACCCCCTTGACTTAACAAAAATTTCTAATTTCCCTGTCACCCTCAATATGCGAAGGGGCGCAGGCGGTAGGATGCCTTGAAGACCT
This sequence comes from uncultured Dehalococcoidales bacterium, assembly GCA_964549635.1. GTDB lineage: Bacteria > Chloroflexota > Dehalococcoidia > GIF9 > UBA5629 > VGNY01. The sequence continues at coordinate 64,075 of CAZJVJ010000004.1, read as the reverse complement.
CCCACCTGTGAGCTAGCCCCCTTGGCTCGAAGATTATAAACAGTATAATTACCAAACCGTAAACTATGGGGCCAAGAGCCGCCTGAAGAAAGGCACCCCAGGCCACAAAAATCCCCGACAGCCACATACCCAGTATTTTGGTCAATTCGTCCAGAATGCGTAAAAAGGCAACGCCAAAAACAGCCCCCGCCGTGCTACCCATGCCTCCAACGATCATCATCCCTACATACCATATCGAGTCCATCAGAGTGAAGTGGTCAGGGTTTATAGCCCGCATCCAGTGAGCCCACAGACAACCAGCAACACCAGCATATACCGAGCAGATAAAAAAGGCTAGAAGCTTGTACTGGAAAACATTTACCCCCTGCACTTCAGCAGCCAGGTCATTATCCCTGATAGCAATGAAAGCTCTGCCTACACCAGTCCTGGTCAAGTTTTTAGCAAAGAATGTCATCAATACCGCTATTGGTATTACAATATAGAACATACTCTGAGCCGATGTGCAGGCAAAATCACCGACTCTCGGCGCAGGCACTCTCAGGCTATGTACACCGCCAGTTAGACCCTCCAGAGGGTTGCTTAAAATTGCTGGGATTATGAACTGGGCCGCCAGCGTTGCCATGGCTAGATAGAAACCCTTGACTCTGAGAGAAGGTAAACCGAAGATCAGCCCCACCACACCAGCACTAAGAGCCGCACAGGGCAAAGCTGCCCAGAATGACCAGCCCAGTTTGGACGTCAGTACACCTGAGGTGTACGCTCCTACCGCCATAAAGGCCGCCTGACCCAAAGAAATCTGCCCACAATACCCTGTAAGAATATTTAGCCCGTGAACGGCGATTAAGCTGATACCTATAAAATTGAGCAGGTTCAGCCAGCGGCCACTAACGAATAGCGGCAAACTGAACAGCAAAATAAGTCCCGCTATAAGTATTATCCACTGCAGCCGAGTGCGGACAATCGCCATGTCCTGGGCATAACTTTCATCATAGGTTCCGCAAGGCCGAGCAACTGCCATCGCTATATCCTTTCAATCCGCTTGAGTCCGAAAAGCCCCTCGGGCCGGAAAATCAATACCACAAGCAAAATTATATAAGGAGTTATCTCCATCATCCAGGTGGCGATAAGCCCCCCGGCCAGGTTCTCCAGCACCCCAACCGTCAACCCCCCAATCAAAGCACCGGTGATTGAATCCAGACCACCAAACAGAACAGCCGGGAAAGCCTTCAGGCCCACCAGTGACAGGAACTGACTTACCCCAAGCCGATAGGCAAGAAGAATACCACCCACAGAAGCTATGAGCCCGCACAAGGCCCAGCTCATAGCAAAAATAGTCCTGACATTTATGCCCCGCGCCTGAGCTACCTGATGGCTCTCAGCAGTAGCCCGCATAGCCAGTCCCATCCGAGTCCCCTGATAAAACAGCAATAATAGAACGAAAAGCCCAATCGCCAGAAAGAATGACCACAGTAAGTCATGGGAGAATACTATGCCGCCTAACGACACCGGGGCTCCAGGCAAAAAATCCGGTAACCTATGTTGGTAAGCTCCCCAAATGCCTATCGCTATCCCATTAAGGAAGTAGACTAACGCCAGCGTTACTAGGACTGCACTCAATACCGGTTGGCCAATAAGCGGCCTTAGTGTAAACCGCTCTATGAGCAGCCCCAAGGCAACGCTGCCTGCTATACTGATAAGCAGACCAACCCATACGGGCAAGTCGAATTGCTCCACAGATGTCCAGAAGAAGAAGGCGCCGAATAGCATCATCTGCCCGATGGCGAAGTTGAACACGGCGGTGGACTTATAAATCAACACTATGCCGAGCGCGATGAGTGCATATACCCCGCCTACCATCAATCCGTTGGCTATATACTGAAGTACTGCTTCCATAAGACTACTCAACAGAGTTAATTTTGATTGCCGTTTTTATCGTCCCCTTCCTGCCATCCCGGTATGTAATCGGCGCTTCCACGGCCATCTCACTGGCACCGCTATATATGGCATCTATCAAATCTTTATACCTTTCTTCAACAAAAGTCCGCTTTATTTTCCGGGTCCTGGTTAATTCCGCTTCGTCTGCATCAAACTCCCGATGCAGATTGGCAAACTTCTTGATTCTGGCCCCCTCCGGCAGGTTTCTGTTAATCCTCTGAATCTCTTTGCGGATGAGTTCGATAACCTCCAGTTTCTGAGACAAATCAGTGAAAGTAGTGTAAGGTATACGCCTAGCTTCAGCCCAGCGACCGACATTATCTAAGTCTATGTTTATTATGGCACTGACATAATCCTTGTCCTCAGAGCCTAAAGCCAAAGCATCCTTTATATATGGACTAAATCTCAACCTTATCTCAGCATATTGAGGAGAAAACCTCTGGCCTCCACGCAATTGTCTCAAGTCACTCATTCTGTCCATAACAATAAGATGGCCATCTTCAGTTATATGGCCAAAGTCACCAGTATAATACCAGCCATCACGAACCTTTTCTGCAGTGGCTTCCGGACTCTTGTAATAGCCAGAAAACAGATTTTCGCCTTTAACTATAATTTCTCCCTCTTCAGATAATCTGACTTCTACTCCAGGCATCACTGGCCCAGAAGTTTCTGGCCTCACATCATCACCCCGATGGAGTGTGACCAGACCTTGCTCTGAACCACCGTAAAGCTGCTTTATGTTAACTCCTATAGCACGGAAAAATCGGATAATGTCAGGGCTAATCGGTGCTGCTGCAGTGTAGGCCGCACGTATCTTCGAGAGTCCCACTTTGTCCTTCAAGTCCCTGAATACCACCAGGTGCGCCAGAGAATAAAGCAATCGCCAGAACCAGCTTACCTTTTTCCGAGCTGCCCGCAGGTCAGTAACCTTATATCCTACAGGCAAAAACAAATAATACAGAAAACGGTTGAACGGGGTTGTATCAATTATCTTCGCTTGAATCAGGCGGTTTACACTCTCCCAGTTACGTGGCCCCCAGAAAAGGATCTGAGCCCCGATTTCCCTGATATTTTCCTGAACCGTCTCTGGTTCTTCAGGGAAACTGACCTGCATGCCCGATACCAGCGAGCCAGCAATACCCAGCCCCTGCTCAGTTATCCATGCAGGTGGCAAAAAAGATACGTATTGTTCGTTCTCACGCCACTTATCAACGCTACACCAAGACTGGCCCGCCTGAATTGCAGCACTCTGCCTCAACATGGCAGCCTTGGGCAAGCCAGTAGTACCTGATGTGTAGCAAAAAACAGCTATATCATCCCCACTGCCCTTCTCAATATTCTCTTCAAACAACCCCGGATGTTGCTTATCATATTTCTTGCCAAGCTCAATAACTTCGTTAAAGCTCATCAAAATTGGGTCATCGTAGTTCCATACCCCCTTTGGATCCCAGTAAATGACTTTTTTGAGCAATGGTAACTCATTTTTAATCTGGAGCAGCTTGTCCACCTGCTCCTGGTCATGGGCTATCACAAACTTCGAGTCAGAATGCTGAACATAGTACTTTACCTCATGAGGCATACAGTCAGTAAAGATGCCGATTACGATTCCACCGGCTGCCTGCACCGCCAACTCAGCCCAGTACCACTGAGGCTTGTTTTCGCCTAAAATCGATACCTTATCCCCACGCTCCAAACCCAAGCTTATCAAACCCAAAGAGAAATACTTGACTTTCTCATAATAGTCTTTCCATGTATAGGTCTGCCAGATGCCAAACTCTTTAACCCGCATGGCAACTTTCTTGTCGCCATACTTTTCATAGTTCTGCCTCAAAAGTTTGGGTAAAGTGATCGTGGTCATCCTTCCAGCTACATCTCCTCACCCAAGTAGGCTCTAATCACTGCAGGGTTAGTCTTTATCTCTTTAGGCGTCCCCTCTGCAATCTTTCTACCAAAATCAAGGACGACAATCCTGTCAGCTATGTCCATAACTACCCCCATGTCATGCTCCACCAGAACTATGGACTTGACACCGTCTCTCAAAACTGGTGTATCAGGGTAGGTCTCTCCCTGCCCTTCAAAAATATCGATTATAAACCGGGCCATGTCCTCTTTTTCCTCAACATTCATACCGGCCATCGGCTCATCTAAAAGCAAAAGCTTTGGCTCTAAAGCCAAAGCTCGTCCTAAATCAACACGCTTTCTCTGTCCGTACGGAAGAGAGCCCACCACTTTCTTCCTTATCGGCTCCATCTCTAGAAAGTCAATAATTTCCTCAACAACTCGTCGATGCTCAAGCTCCTTCTTATGCTCCCAACCAAAATAAATCGCTCCTGCCAGAAAATTGGGCTTTAAATGGACATGGCGCGCCGCCATCAAATTGTCCAAGGTCGTCAAACCGGTATAAAGCTGAATATTCTGGAAAGTGCGGGATATACCCAGTGCCGCAATTCTGTGCGAAGGCAGCCGCGTAATTGTCTTTCCATCGAAAATAATTTCGCCTTTGCTTGGACGATAAAACCCGTTTATACAGTTGAGCAGACATGTCTTCCCGGCTCCGTTGGGACCAATGATGGCTAATATCTCCCCTTCCCTCACATCTATATCAACCCCAGCCAGGGCCCCCAACCCACCAAAATTGAGATAAAGATTTTGAACTTGTAGTTTTACCCCGGTCTTTTGCGGCGTAGATACCATTTCCATGCTACACAGTGACAGGCCACAAATTATAACACGTCGTTTAAAAGTTGACAAGCCTGGGTCAAATATGGTAAACTAAGATTAGTCCCGAGTGGTCAAGCTTGGAACCGGCGAGAGGGATCAGGCCAAAGGGGCGCGTGGTAGCCGACCGGGCGCAAGGTAGGCCAAAGTCGAGGTTGAGGTGGCTGGAGCCGGTGATAGGCAAGGTTACTCGGGGCTTTTTGTTTTTATTCCATATGAAAGGCTTCCTCTTCAAAATAGGTATTGCTTTGCGCAAATGGCTGGAAAAAAGAGGTTCCATCTATTTTGCTTACACAGACGTCATTTTTAAGTACCCCTGGCTTTGTCTATTTAACGCCTGCCTACTGTTAAAAGCAAAGTTATCCGCAACCCCCATAGTCCACGTTATAGGCGATAGCCATGTCAGGCCCTTCGTGTTCAGAATCCCTTTTATGATACACCATATATCACAGGCAACTGCATACAATTTGAATAAGGACAATAGCTTTTCGCAATCAAAGAGGTACCTCAACTCATTTTTGCCACGGGTAGACAACACCAGGGATATTTTGCTTCTGGTCTTCGGCGAAATAGACGCCAGGGTGCATATTTATGCGCAATATCGAAAAAATGACGGGACGATAAGTATTGAGCAAATCATAGATGCAACTGTGGAAAAATACGGAGAAACGATACTAAGGTTGAGAGATGATGGATTTGCCGTGTCTGTTCACGGTATTCCACCGGCAGCCAAAAAACAGTTCGTTTCCAACCTGCCTTTCATGGGAAGTCCTGAGGAAAGAAGCGAAATATCCAGAAAATTTAACCAGAAACTGGGACAATTCTGCCGGTTCAACCGCATTCCCTACATAGATGTGCAATCCATTTCTGCCGATGCCAATGGATTCATTAAGGATGATTACCTTGCCGACGAGGTGCATCTCAACGGCAAAATAGTCCCCTTTGCCAGAAAAAGCCTAGTCGAGGCGTTTAAGGACAGTAAAAATTTTGACTAGAGCTCCGTGCCCAACGGTTAAAAGGTAGTAACAGGTTCGAGTTTAGTCTCCGGGTAAATTTGCTCCGGTTTAGGGGGCATAGGATTATAGACCCAGTTGACTAGAATGCTGCCGCATTCAATGCCACCTATACGCCGTACTCCCTGATAGATTCCCCGCAGCAGGACATTTTCCATATCAAAGGACATGCCAAAAAAGGCAACAGTCGTATTGGCAGGTATTGCCTTTATTTTTTGCCTAAAGGCCGAAGTTGCGAATATCACGCGCTCTTTGTCAGAGGTCTGGGCTTGTATTACCGGAATTATCATAGGATAACCGTCTTCACCAATATAAGCTAGGAACTTTAAATTAGCCAATTTATCTATTAGCTGGCGCGTCCATAGATTCAGGACTTCTTGCTTTCCCTTCTTCGGCAACAGCATCTTAGCTACCAAGGTTTTTAAAGCTGCTTGAACAATGCTGCCCATTGGTAACGGTTCTTTACCATACTGTTCCACCAAGTCCATATAGTAGACTGTGTGAATACCAAAATAGGCATTGTACCGGAACATGGGCAGGTTGTTAAACCAGTCGAACTCCCTACCACGTCTTTCAGTATGGCTAAACTTCGCCTTGCCTTGCCAGGTATTCCGGTCAAGCGTCAAAATGAGAAAGCCAACCCTTGGGTTTCTTCTGACATTGATTTTGCTCAGGCCTTCAGCGAACTGACCGAAGACAAGCTCGGTAGGTGAGCAAGCTCGCAGTGTGGTAATCAAAGTCAGATGAGGCAGACCTTGTTCATTTACAGTAGCCAAAAGCCCCACCTTCATCTCAGGCTCTAAAGCTTTTATATCAGATTCAGAAAAAGATTTGTAAACTTTATTTTGATTACTCATATCTTCTCCCCCTATGTTTCTTCCACCCTTGTGGGGCCTGTCGCAACCACAATCTCCGGGTTAACACCAGATGACTTGGCGCATTCCTCCAGTTCACGCACTGCATCTTTGGTCATTAGTGGCGTACAGGCGTATTGCCAGGCGATTCCCAGCCGACGGTATTTATCCCGACACAGGTTGTTGAAGGCACACAGTTCCCATCGATCAACAATGCCTGGAAGGTTCCTGGCAATGAAAGTGCCGAGACTAGTGATATTATCCCTTGTATCTGTAGCGCCGGGAATGAGCGGCGTTCTGATCCATAGCACCTTTCTCGAGTCTTGATTAAGTATGTAGTCACGGATATACAGAAGATTATCGAATATTCTCTGATTATTCGCCCCGGTAAAACTGTAGTGCTTTTCGGGCTCCGCCTCCTTTAAATCGAATAGCACGATGTCAGTATAGGGCAACAGTTTATCCAGTGCGCTAACAGAGCATACGCCACAGGTATCAACTGCAGTGTTAATCCCTCTTTCCTTCAGCCCGCGTAGTAATGCCGAAGCAAAATCGGGCTGCATTGCCGGTTCCCCACCAGACAGGGTAACCCCACCGCCGGATTTCTCAAAATATACGTGGTCTTTGAGCAATTCATTTAAAAGCTCATCCAGGCTAACCCACCTACCCAGAAGCTCCATGGCATTGGCTGGACAGGCTTCAGCACATTCGCCGCAACCATCGCAGACGTCTCGATCGATCACCACTCCCTGCTCCACCCTGCACAAACAGCCACGGGAGCACGTTCTTATACAACTGCCACAGCCAATACATCTATTTTCCAGCCACTGTACCTGGGGTTCTGATGATATGCCTTCAGGATTATGGCACCATATACAGCGTAGCGGGCATCCTTTAAAGAATACTGTTGTACGTATTCCAGGTCCATCCTCGGTAGAGAACCGCTGCAAATGTAGTATAAGACCAGTCTGGCTGTGGTCTATAACCTCTGCGGCTTTCATTTCACTTTTAGATATGCCAGCCTTTCTGCCTACCATGTTCAAGCAACCTAATCAAATCCGGTGACTTTCACGAGCTATTATCTCGTTCTGCAATTCTCTACCTATGGCGGTGAAATAAGCGTTATAGCCTGTAACTCGAACCAGCAAATGACGATAGTTCTCGGGATGCTTCTGCGCATCGCGCAGCATATCAGCGTTAATCATATTGATCTGCAGGCAGGTGCCTCCGTTTTCCACATAGCCGCGCAAGAATGCTTTGAACTTGTTCTTATGTTCTGGGTCACTGATGAGCGACGGGTTAAAGGTTATAGTATGACTGGCACCATTGGGTAACAGATTGTAATACCCCAGCCAGTCACCGCCGCCTCTGGAATCCCTGCCACCTATGACCTTCCCCACTGAGTTAACGTTGGCTGTGGGCCCATTAATATCGGCACCGTTCGAGGGACAGATAGCATTCGACAGAAACTTGCCCTTGGGTCTGCCGTCTGGGCTTGCTGGTAGGATATATCCATCAGAAATCCAGTAATTCCAGCTCAGCATGCCGGGGCGGAACTGCTTACCCGTGTGCTTGGACTTGTATTTCCACGTCTCCTCTGTCCACAGCTCCATTACCCTCTTGCCCATCTCATCAGCAATATCATCATCCCTCCCATATTTCGGCGCCTTATTAATAGCCTGTGCTTGCAGCACCTCATACCCCACCCAGTTAGCTTTCAGGGCATCAATCAACTCCTTCATAGTGCAAATCTTTTTGTCGAACACTAGGTATTTTATTGCCAGCAAAGAGTCAACCGTGGTGGCGTAGGTCACCGCCTCCAGCGTCACAAAATTCAGCTCGGCACCGCCTTCATTAATGTCCTTTCCCTTCTGAACACACCCCTTCACCAGACAAGACAAATAAGGTGTGGGAAGAAATTTCGCCCGTATTTCATCGGTTCTTTCAAAAAGGTGAGCAATCTTTTTGATAATGAATTTGGTCTGGATAACATAGGCATTCCAAAACTCCTCCCAAGTCTTGAAGTTCTCGGCACTGCCGGTTTTAACCCCCCAGACTTTGCGGGGCTCTGTCTTGTTTGTCATGGGGTCGGTGTAGGGCACCAAATCGTAGCCACCGGTAAGTGCTAGCTCCACCGCCTTGAGCAGATTAAGGTTGATGTCAACGGTTCCCGAGCGGTCATTGCCGCACATGGTGTTCTCTAGACAACCAACCGGCGCGTAATCATGGACATTACTTTCGTTGATGAGATGCTCAACACCAGCTTTTCTGGCTTCTCTCAGCATACCCGCAATGGCACGCTCATCAAAATTTAGGAGGAAGGGTGCTCCCTGGCTTGATGAAATCATGTCTATAATCTTGTCATAGAGCTCATCAGGCGTATTTCTGTGCAGCCTGACGTTTGGTTTCGGCTCCAGAATCGGCGCCAGTTCATCTATAACCTCGAGCATGGCATAAGTAAGGTCATTGGTCATGTCCTTACCACCCGGCCCCATGCCAGAGAGAGTAACCACCTGACCGAAACCAGAGGTTATGCCCTGATTACCGCCGGTGCGGATCATAGCATCATAGACGGTATTGCAGTGAATCCAGAAGCATTTCAATATCTCTTTGCCAAACTCTCTTTCCATGCCTTCATTGATCGATTTTCGCCACAGAGGATATAGATATTGGTCTATCCTGCCGAAGGAGAGCCCAGGGCCGGGATAACTTTCATCGCTCATCACTAGCATGTGGGTCAGCCACAGAGACTGCACCCCTTCCCAGAAAGTCTGCGCTGGCTCCCAGGGTACCCTTTTAAGCATCTCAGCCATCTGTAGCAGCTCGCTTCTTCTGGTCTTATCAGTCTCCTCAGCAGCAAGGTCATTACATACCTGGCTGTACTTTGCGGCTACATCACGGGCCATGGTAGCTGCGGTCAGCATAGCCCTTAGTTGCCCGCCCTTCTTGCCCTTTTTGTCTCTTGGAGAAAGCGCTTCATAGTACCTGTTAATATCAGCAAAAATGCTCTTCCAGCCTTCTTCAATTACTCTTTTGTAGTCCGGGATAAGGTGACCACTGGTAGCTCCGACATTTCCATAGCCATGATTATGAAACCACAATATGGCGGCTCGGACTCCATTTTTGCCGTAGACCAGCTTCCTGTATTGTTTTGCCTCCTTCTTATTTAGACAGGTAGAGGTTTGTAAATTGAAGCGCCCGCCAGCAATCAGGTCACCGGGCAAAATCTCGTGCGGCATGTAGTTCACCATCACCTCTTTAACAAACCAGGCATGACGCTCCGGCAGACTCCATTTCCAGAAGTCAGGGTGTAATTTCACTTTCCGTGCTGTCTGTTTAAAGGCACCAGTAAAGGTGGAAAAGAAGGCATATGTCTCAGGGACAATGTAATACTGCCCTTCACGGAACTGGAAATCCCACGATGTCCCCGTTGTCCAGCTTATAAATTCATTATTCCACTTTCGGCGAAGACCCTGAAAGTAATAGTCGCGAAGCCACTGAATCCGTGGGGAAAGATTCTTCGGCTCTTTAATGGCAAATTTCGGTTTCTCAGGTGTAGTTGTGGTCATAGCCCTGTCCTCCTCAATCTAAGCAGTCGCACTACCAGTAGACACCTCCCGTGGAAACTATATCACAAGTTATACAAAATCACCAGCTTCTAGAGATAATGACGACACCAGAATTAATTGCCAGCAAACAGTCCCATTATTGCCGTTGACACGCATTCGGACAGATGCTACTCTTCCTGCAAGCGACGATAGACAGATCATCTCCGCATAGATGGAGGTAACTCTATGAGGCAGGACATAGCAGACAGAGACAGGTTTAGAGCACAGCGGTGCGTGGAGTGCCCGGTGTGCACACATGCTAGAAAAAAGCAAAGGGGAGTTGCCTTTTGGTTGGTAAAGAACGTTGAGGGTGGTATCTGTCCATACTGTAAAGCTTATGAGAAGGTGTACGGTAGAAAGGCCCACGAGCCTGTGCCGTCGAAGTAACGTACTGGCGAGATGATACTTGGTAATGGCTATGTGGTGGCAGTGGATATTGCTCATCTTAATAGTCCTTGCTTTGCTGGTCTCAGCTCTATTTACCAGACCAGTTCAGACTGGTCTCAAAACAACTGTATTATTGATTGACTTGGGTGTCAGCTATAAATGGAAAGCCAGTGCTATCCCCAGAGGCTTCGTTATCTCCCAGGTAACCTATCCCTGCAATAATCGAGAAATCATTGCCAACCTGTATCGTCCTGTTGGCATCAGACAACACCCGGGCATAATCCTAGCCCATGGTGCTGTAAGAGACGGCAAGGATGACCCAGCTTTATTGCTGGCCGGCCCGAGCCTGGCCCGTGCCGGATACGTTGTTCTGGTACCTCAGCTTGATAACCTGGCCAAATTCCAGCTTCATCCAGATGATATCGAAACCTTAGTCGCCAGCTTCAAGTATCTTTCGGAGCAGGAATTTTGCAACAAAAGGATAGGGATGTTGGGCGTCTGCCTTAGCGCGCCATTGGTATTACTGGCTGCCGCTGAACCAAGCATCAGCCGTAATGTAGCTATTATCGGCTTCTGGGGCGGCTATTACAATATTAACGACTGGCTGCAGTCCGTTATTACGAAACACTACATTAATAACGAAGAACAGCCTGTACCCTGGGAACCCCGTAGCGTTTTGACAGAAAAGCTCCCAGCCTGGCTCACTGAATTTATACCTGATTCCCCGGAGAAGTTTCATCTCAAAGAAATTTTCAGCGGAGGTTCTGCAGATTTTGCCCAGAGTAAACTCTCTCCGGAAGGGCAGGCTTTGCATGAGCTGCTTGCCAGTCGCGACCCGGCTCGTGCAAGAGAACTATGGACCAAGCTTCATTTCGATCTTCGCCAGGCCTTGGATAACCTATCACCGCATTTGAAGATCGACCAACTTCATGCGAAAATAGCCATCATACACACCTTCACTGATGACGTTATACCCTGGGTCGAGTCTGTCAAGCTTGCTCAGGCCGTGAATCAAGAAAATAAGATTTACTACAGGATTTTCCATCAGTTCTATCACGTCCGTGTCGAAGACCTTCTCAAGCTGAGGTTATCCAATATGTGGAACGTTATCTTCGAGACTGTCCAGTTTTACCTTTTCATATACCACTTCCTTTACTCTGTGAGGTGAAAAGGGAGTATCACATGCCAACTAGCTATTTCGTTCAACACTAACGATTTCAGCAATTGGGTATGAGGTCTCTATGCAAACGATAACCTGACAACAGGAGAGAAAAATGTCGGACAAAAGAAAACGATTACGTACCTTTTGTTCCCGTATGGACGACGGCGGCTGCGGGCTGTTGTTCACAGTGGAAGGAAATAAGGCAGTAAAAGTCGAAGGGGACCCAGATTGTCCAACCAGTCGCGGTTTCATATGTCACCGAGGACGTGCCCTTCTTGAACTGCTTTATCATCCGGAAAGGCTTACTTATCCCAAAATCAGGAGGGGCGCACGTGGAGATGGCACTTGGCAACGGACTTCGTGGGACGAGGCTTTAAACTATGCTGCCGAAAGTATATCGGCAGCTAAGAAAAAGTATGGTGCTAAAGCAATTCTTTTCGGGCTTGGCTCACCTAAAGGGCTTGAAATATTTTTTGCCCATCGTCTGGCCAGTCTAATTGGCACGCCGAATGTAGCTACCGCAGCAAATGTATGTCATATGCCCAGAGAACTAGGCTATTCCTTCACCTACGGCTCTCCGAGCTATCCAGATCTCGACCACACTCCGAAATGCCTTGTATTATGGGGTATAAATCCCTTGGTAACCAACGCTGGCGGCATCGGAACCAGATTTTGGATACAGAAGGTCATAGATGCCAATGCTAAAATTATAGTAATCGACCCCAAAAGGACAGAACTCGCGAAGAAAGCCCATCTCTGGATCAGAATAAGGCCCGGTGGTGATGCCGCCTTAGCCTTAGGTGTTTTGAAGGTTATCGTAGAGGAGGGATTATACGATGCTGACTTCGTGGCTAAGTATACTGTGGGATTTGAGGACCTTAAAGAACACCTTAAGAAGGTGAATCTGGAGGACATAGGCAATATTACTTGGCTCACTACGGAAATCATCAGAGAAATGGCTCGCACATATGCCGAGCACAAACCTGCTGTAATTCTCCAAGGGAATGCCCTTGACCATTCTCCAGATAGCTTTCAATCTTCCCGCGCCATCGCAACAGTTAAAGCTATAACGGGAAATATCGACATCCCTGGTGGAGAGGTTATACCAACTTTGCCGCGCCTAAAGCGTCCCGCCGAATTCCTGCTTGCAAATATGAGGGAGGAAATACAAAAAGAGATGCTCGGGGCTGAATTTAAAATTGCTCAAAGAAACTTTTTTGTGCCCAGACAATTAATTCCAAAGGCTATCCTCGAACAGAGCCCTTATGCTGTTAAAGCAATGCTTTTTTTCGGAACAAATCCCTTATTGAGTTTCGCCGATTCGCGAAAAATCTATGAAGCTTTGAGAGAAACGGAATTTCTCATGGTCAGCGACATTTTCATGACTTCCACCGCTGAACTCGCAGACCTTGTACTACCAGTTGCTACTTTTCTGGAGTATGACGAGATCGGTTATTATGGACTGCGCTATGGCACAATCGTTGCCCGTCCCCGCATAGTTGACCCTATTGGGGAATGCTGGCCAGACATCAAAATCATCAATGAGCTGGCAAAGCGACTGGGCTTCTCCGAGTATTTCTGGAAAGATGTGGAACAATCTCTGGATGAGATTCTTAGCCCTTTGGGAATAACCTTTGAGCAACTCAAGGAGAAAGGCATAATTGTTGGTGAGAAACGTTACCGAAAGTACGAAGAGGAAGGTTTTCGAACACCTTCAGGCAAAGTGGAGATATATTCAAAACAACTCGAGAACATGGGATATTCACCGCTTCCAACCTATATTGACCCATTGCCCCCCTCCGCTGATTATCCACTGGTGCTCACAAGTTCTAAAAGTCCTTACTTCTTCCATTCAGCCTATCGTAACATATCAAGCCTCAGGAAAAAATCCAGGGAGCCTTTTGTAGAAATTAACCCGGTAACTGCTGCCAAACTGATGCTTAATGAGGGCGACTATGCCTGGATTGAGACACACAAGGGTAAAATACAGCAAAGGATCAAATTTAATCGAGACCTTGATCCCAGGGTGGTATTTGCTGAGTACGGATGGTGGTACCCCGAAAGAGGCAAGGAAACTCTCTACGGATGGCAAGAAAGCAACTTTAACGTGCTTACCGATTCCGGTTCTCCCGCAGAACCAGCAGTAGGTTCCACTTATCTAAGAGGTATACCTTGTCGCCTGAGTAAGGCTTAAGGCATCTGGAATATTTAAACCGTCAAGTTCATAACTTACCACGGTTTTCGGCTGTGACCCGTCACGCTATTGACAACACAAGATAATATTGGTACTATGTATATCAGTTACTAGATAACACTAAAGAGGGACAGCTGTCATAATAACTTTCCCTCGAGACGGTTCATGACCAAACCGGTGGGAAGCTTGGGATAAAAATAGGTCGATTTTCCTGGCATCCTATCGCCTGCATCGGCTACCGTTTTGATGACTGACACCGGGATAGGATTGAGCAGAAAGGCCAGCTGATACTGGCCACTTTCCACCAGTTTTCGGACCTGTAAAGCATTTGGACTGTAAGATACACTGACATTCTTGTCATGTGCCAGCAGCCAGTCTATAAGCAGATGCTCGACAATGCTGACCTCCAGACTCTTGTAAGCCTGAGAGCGATTTTGTGGCATTTCTTTCAGCAGTGATGCTGAATGCCGGAGCCTCAAGGCGGTCATTTTGCCGGGTTCCAGTCCTACAACCTTTGTAATTGCGCCGCTTACCTCAGGTAAATTGGCTCCGTCCAACGGGGTTGATTGGACTTCGAATAGCTTTCCCACGTAGGTCTTAAATTCCACCAGAGTCTCTGTAGATATATTTTGTAACAGGCGGTGAACTGGTAGCACTATTAGTCCAGAATCAGAAAAAGACACTAACGTCATCATGACAAAGTTGAAGGCTTCTTCACCCGTAAACGATAAACTACTTTGTCGCCTCTCGTCCCGATAAGCTAATGCTGTCTCATACCTATGGTGCCCATCAGCGATATAAATGGGTTTCGAGGCCATAAAGTGGCTTGCTCGCTGGACAAACTCAGGTTCGTTGGCAACCCAGAGCCTATGTCTTTCACCTGAATCAGTGAAGTCGATCACAGGCTTTCGACTAATCTGAGAAGTTAGCAGTTTGGTGACCCGCAGTCCCGGATCTTCGTAGAGGCCAAGTAACGGGCTAAAATTAGCGGCACAGGCTCGCATCAGATCCAAACGGTCGCTCTTAATCCCTGATACGGTATCTTCGTGAGGGAGTATGATCTTTTTCTCCCAGGGCTCCAGCCTAACACAGGCCACCAGCCCAAGCCGTTTTTTTCTAATGTTCTGGTGAGTGAACGTGTGCTCATGAATATAAAAAGAGGGCACGTGATTTACCACCAGCACACGGTCATGTAGCCACCTGTTGAAGGTGGCCCTGGCTCTCGTGTGTTTGTTATCGCTCTCAGTATCACTGGGAAATTGCATCCCGTGCTCAAGGCGCACAACATTATACTCGCTTTTCTCGTAGTAGGCTTTTTGCTCTTCTGGAGAGATAACATCATATGGAGGACAGATAACTGATGCTAGGTCTCCCACAACTTCCTGATTATAAAGTACGCCTGAAAAGGGACAAATTTCAGCCAAATCAGTACCTCCTTAAACAACTTTCCAGCCCACCCCACCATGCCTCCCCCATGCGCTTAAGCGATAGATCCATGTAATCTTTTAGTATTAGTCTCCTGCCACCTACTGTGCCAAGTTCTTTAGCCCCTATCTGCCACCGGGCCGCCAGCTTTTCCAGTTTCCGGACGTGTCCGGGAGCTAACGACACTATAATCCTCGACTGTGCCTCACCAAAAAGAGCTGCATCGAGCCTGCCTTCTATTTCCAGGTCATTGCTGACAAAACCCAAATCACCAAGTAAGCAGCTTTCGGCCAGAGCAACTGCCAGTCCACCTTCAGAACAATCATGGGCCGAGTTTATAATTCCTCTTCTGATTGCTTCCAGACAGCATCGTTGTAGACGCTTCTCCATTCCCAAGTCAATGTACGGGTCTCCCTTTATTATACCGTGGATCAATGCCAGATATTCGCTGCTGCCAATACTGGAGTCAACCATCCGAGTATCTCCCAGCAGAAATACAATGTCACCTTCATATTTAAATCCAGATGTGCAGCATTTGGTTACATCCTCGATAAGCCCCACCATTCCCACTACAGGCGTTGGATATATGGCTTCGCCTCTGGTCTCGTTGTATAGGCTGACGTTGCCGCTGATAACTGGGATTTTCAACTCCCGGCAAGCTCGAGCCATACCATTAATGCACTCTTTTAGCTGGTAGTACACGTCATCCTTCTCCGGATTGCCGAAGTTGAGGCAGTTTGTGATGGCCAGAGGCTGAGCGCCACTGCACACCAGGTTCCTGGCTGCCTCAGCTACAGCAATGACACCTCCAAGATAAGGATTCACATAGCAATAGCGGGCATTGCCATCAGTGGTTAGGGCGATGGCCTTCTTTGTTCCCTTAAGGCGCAATACAGCAGCATCATTGCCAGGCAGAACCACCGTGTTGTTACCTACCTGGTGATCATACTGGCGGTACACACAGTGTTTGCTCGCTATGTTAGGCGATGCCAACAAACGCAGAAGGGTCGCGCCTGCTTTTCTAGGTGGTAAATCAGAGACCGAAGTCACGTCAAAAGCTTGGAGCCTTTCCAGCCAGTCAGGTTTCCCAACCCGTCGTTTGTAGACAGGTGGTGAGGTCAACAATTTTACCGGCACTTCAGCTACTACTTTTTCCCCTTCTTTAATTCTGGCTAAACCATCTCCGGTAACATGGCCGATTATAGTCGATGGTAGCTCCCATCGGTCAAAAACTGCCCTTACCCTTTCCTCATACCCTTTTTTCACTACCACCAGCATCCTTTCCTGGGATTCAGACAGCATGACCTCGTAAGGGGTCATGCCTTTTTCACGGCGTGGCACTTTTAGCACGTCTATTTCGATGCCACCACCACCCCTAGCTGCCGATTCTACCGCTGCACTGGTAAGTCCAGCAGCGCCTAAATCTTGCATGCCAGCAATCCAATCGGTTTCAGCAAGCTCAAGGCACGCTTCTATAAGCAATTTCTCCAGAAAAGGATTACCTACCTGGACAGTCGACCTTAACTCACGCTCCTCCTCAAAAGTTCTTGACGCCAGCCCAGAAGCGCCATGTAGTCCGTCGCGCCCAGTATCAGCTCCTACGAGCATCAGAAGATTTCCCTCTCCACAGGCTCTTGCCTTCACCAAGTGCCTGGCTTCAGCAATGCCGAGGCACAGTGCATTGACCAGCGGATTGGACGAGTAGCAATCGGCGAAGAAAATTTCACCACCGATGTCAGGTATCCCAAGACAGTTGCCATATCCGGCAATACCACCGACCACACCACTGAAAAGATAACGGTTGCGAGGTTCAGTCAGCGGCCCAAAGCGAAGTGAATTAAGTAAAGCTATTGGTCTGGCTCCCATGGTGAAAATATCGCGAACAATACCCCCCACCCCGGTCGCCGCTCCTTGATATGGCTCAATCGCTGAGGGGTGGTTGTGAGACTCAATCTTCATTACCAGCACCAACCCATCACCTATGTCCACCACTCCAGCGTTTTCTTCGCCTGGCTTGACCATGACGCGCTTATTTCTTGATGGAAAGTTTTTGAGCAATGCTTTGGAGTGCTTGTAGCCGCAATGCTCGCTCCATAGCGCACCGAACATACCTAGCTCCACTTCAGTCGGCTCTCTACCTAGACACTCCACTATGAGCCGGTATTCTTTTTCACTTAAAGCGATTTCATCAAGGGTTTCTTTTGATACTGGCAATTATTGACTCCCAGATTAAGTTACCATCGCTACTGCCCAGTAGAGGCTCGCAGGCGCGCTCAGGATGTGGCATCATCCCCAGAACGTTACCCTCTTTGTTAATGATACCTGCGATGTTATTTAGTGAACCATTAGGATTAGCTGACTCAGCTACATCACCGGCTGGCGTTGAGTAACGGAAAACAATGCGGTTACTAACTTCCAGTTCAGCCAGTGTAACATCATCTGCATAGTACCTGCCTTCGTAGTGTGATATAGGCATCTTAAGCACCTGTCCATTGTGGCAACGGGATGTAAAGGGCGAGTCATTGTTTTCTACCTTAAGGTATACCCACTGGCAACGGTATTCCAGATGGTCGTTGCGTAACAGTGCCCCGGGTAGGAGCCCGGATTCGCATAGAATCTGAAACCCATTGCAGATGCCGATAACAAGCTTCCCCTCAGACGCAAATCGCTCGAGAGATGCCATGACGGGAGAAAAACGTGCTATAGCCCCGGGCCTAAGGTAATCACCGTAAGAAAAACCGCCAGGCAAAATAACGCAGTCATATTCAGAGAGATCGGTCTCCTTATGCCAGATGTAGTCAACCTTTTGTCCCAGAATATCCTTGACAGCGTAATAACAGTCTCTATCACTCCATGTGCCCGGGAAAACGACTATGCCAAACCTCATGATTAGGTATCCTGAAATAATAAAGATGGCGGCACTTCCTGCCGCCAACATTATCCATGACGAAAGAGCACCAATTCAAGACCTATGTGCTGCTCAGAAGTTGTGAAACGATGTCACTCACTTCTTGCCCTTGAGCTCTTCCTTTAAGCTTGGGCATTAGTTGGGACATAACTTTACCCTTGTCTTTCGGTCCTGCTGCCCCCAGTTCAGCTATCACTTTGCGAGCCGCAGCCACAATCTCTTCACGGCTCATCTGTTCCGGCAGATATTCCGTAAGTACCGCCAGCTCTGCTTTCTCTTTAGCCACCAAATCGGGACGGTTGCCCTTCTCGAAAGCCTCAATGCTCTCACGCCGCATCTTGGCTTCCTTTTCAATGACACTTATTATACCAGCGTCGTCCAATGGCTTCTGTTGGGCAATTTCGGCATTTCTCATGCTGGACAAAAGTGAACGCAGTACCAGACACCGTAGTTTGTCTTCTTTCCTTATTGAACGTTCTAAGTCACTTCTAATTTTTTCAGCCAGAGTCATTTTCTAGCTGCTCCTAGCACTTTTGCGCCTTTTTGCCGCTTCTTTCCGTTTTCGTTTCACACTGGGCTTTTCGTAGAACCCACGACGGCGGGCTTCACTGATTATACCTTCCTGTTGCACCTTCTTGGTGAACCGTCGCAGCAAGCTCTCAAACGTCTCCCCCGGCGCAAGTCTTACTTCGGGCACACGATATCACCCCTTCCTTAAAAACAGTGATTAACCAACAAAAACAAATTTTAGTCTTTCCACGTTGTAGTGTCAAGGGCGCGAATTGCCTCATAATTATTGTTACCGAGAGTGGTATCGTTGCCTCAAAAATTTGTTACCAAAAAGGAGGAAGATGACACGAAACAGCATACGAGAGTATATCGAGGCAATTCGCCCTATTGACAGATTTTTTATGTCGTGCTACAATAGCATCGGTAGCCGAGGTATTAAAGTAGGGTATTTTGCTTCGTATGGGTAGAATTGGGATTGTCGTTGACAGTATCGCCTGTATCACAAAGGACCAAGCTGAGGCATATGGCATCAAAATAGTCCCGGCTAATATATTCGTAAATGGCCACGTTTATCGCGACTTTTTGGATATAAGTCCGGCTCAGGCTTATGAGTTTCTTGAAAAAGCTCCAGAATTCTGGAAGAGTTCTGCAGCTTCCCCAGAGGACTATGTTAGAGTCTACCAGGAGCTTAGTGAGCATGTTCAGAGTATCCTGGTAGTCACCATATCCTCAAAACTGAGCATGTTTTACACCAGTGCCCAAATTGCCAAAGAAATAATTAGTGATAAGTTGCCGCACATTGAAGTCTATGTCCTAGATAGCCAGACTGCTGCTGCGGCCGAAGGTCTTATCGCTCTCGCAGCAGCTCGAGCTGCTACTGAGGGGAAAAGCTTCCAAGAAGTGATTGAAATAGCCAACAGGGTTAGGGAGCGTGTCAGCTTTGTCGGCCTCCTAGAAACCATCCGCCACGTTTACAGGACTGGAAGGATACCCAAAGTTGCTTCCGAAGTAGGCTCGCTGCTGTCAGTGAAACCTATCCTGACCAGTGGCAACGGAGGTATACATTTCGCCGGAGTCGTGAGGACTAAACAGAATGGAATTGAAAAAATGCTCCAGATGATGCGAAGGCACGTGGGGAACTCCAGGATGGTTCATGTGGCTGTTATGCACGCTGACGCCATCGAAGAAGCGGATAGGCTTAAAACAAGGGTGGCTACTGAATTTAACTGCGTTGAAATTTTTGTCACCGATTTCAGCCCTATTATGGGTTATGCTACCGGCCGGGGAACGCTAGCACTTGCCTTTTATGCAGAGGACTAGTTATCTCGGGGCGTTCTTGAGCACCTATATTTTTATTTTGTCCACAAGATAACACTTGATTGTGGTTTTTTATCCGAAAGGCTTACCTTAACTTTAAGTTCCGAAATACTTTCCGATGAGCTGCCGATTGTCCATAGATGTTGGCAGTGGCAATCAGAGAAACTCGCAGATATCAAGTTTGTCCTGCAAATTCAACTGGCTTTTCCTTCCACTATCGATCAAGAGGGCGGCTTGGTTTGTCTTTTTAAAGGCTAAGCAAATTTGAAGCCTTTGTGGTTAAAAAGCGTTACACAGGCATCAACCACTTCAGCGGGATAAAGTGTTCCCTTTTTATTTAGGATTTCTAACAGCGCCTTCTCCAAGCTAAAAGCTGGACCGTAAGGCCTATGGGATGACATAGCCTCAACGACATCAGCTACACCCAAAATCTTCGCTTCGATGAGGATCTCTTCATCCTTAATCCCTAAAGGATATCCTGAGCCATCTATCCTCTCGTGATGCTGATGCACTATCTGAGCCACAGGGCAGGGAAATTCTACAGTCCTAAGCAGGTCATATCCCATTTGGGCATAATCTTTAACCAGATTTATCTCACTCTGTCTCAAACAGGCTGGCTTGGCAAAATTTCAGCAGGCACATAAATTTTGCCGATATCGTGCAAACTTCCGGCAAAGCGTAGCCCTTCAATCTGCTGATGAGACAGGCCAAGCTCCCAAGCTATGGCAGAGGCCAACTTTGCCACACGGTGCTGATGGCCAGCAGTATACGGGTCTTTCATTTCAGTGGTCAGGGTAGTAGTGTGAATAGTACCTTCCATTGCCTTCCGCAACTTCTCGGCGCTCTGCTTCAGTGCTTCCTAGGTCCGCTTGCGGTCGGTAATATCACGGATAGAACTGAGTATCAGCCTTTGCCCACCTGATCTGATGACACGGCTATGAATCTCAGCGGGCATCAAATATTTATCCTTACGTATATGAACTGATTCAAATTTCGCTTCACCTTTTTCCAGCAACTCGTTTGTCACCGCCTGAGCAATCCTGATGAACTCTGGAGCATGAAGTTGATAAATGTTTATACTTAAGAGCTCTTTTTTCCTAACCATGAGACTGGCAGGCAGTTTCGTTGACTTAAATACAATTGCCAGCCAAATCGTGCGCAATGATTGAATCGGTAGCTGCATCAAAGAAGTGTGTATCGAACTCCAGTTGGTTCTCCAGACGCTTGCACCTAGCAACTGTACGAATCAAGAAACCATGTGCCTACGGCAGCCGGAATAAAGAAGAACGCCTGATGCCAGCAAGAGTGCTTTTAACATGACTTCACCTGTAGCAGCTAGAACACTCGGCAGGACAAAAGCCGCCCACCAGCGATAGGTAATTGTCAAAATCAGGGCCACCAAAGCCAGTAGAGACGGAAATATAGCGAAAAAATATTTTACTGCCTGCGCTACATACCACCCTGCTGTTGGTGATACTATGTGCGGTTTATCAGTCATCGGCAACGCCTTCCGTGCCGGGATACATTAGCATTAAGCTCAGTGGGCATCAATTTCCGTGGAACGGTAGAATTTGTAAGCACAAATTTCCTAATGTTATAATCAGCTCAAAGGATATCGAGCTTTCCGAGCCTCTCGCCCTAAAGGTAAAAGCTATGGGCAAGGGCCGATAGGGTGTTACTGGAAACGGTGACGCCTCCCATACTTGGAAAGGAGAGCTGACGACTCTGGTTTAAAGACGCCTCCTTTCCGGGGTGTCTTTTATTTTTGGGTGCCATAAATTGAACTCTTAGGAGACTACATGATGCCAAACTCAATATCACCGCTGAGACAGATTTCAGTCAACACAATGACGATTACCTTTACTCTCCTCGGTCTGATAATTATCCTTTTTATCATTTTACCTCTGGCCAAAACAGTATTCTCATCCAGCCCAGCAGTATTGTTTAATACTTTGCTTGATGACGATGTAAGAAACGCGATATGGTTAAGCTTGTACACTGCCCTGATTGCCACGCTTATCGGAACGGTATTTGGTGTCCCCCTCGCCTACGTCTTGGCACGTTTCGATTTTCCTGGAAAGAGGATGGTAGAGGCACTAATCGATGTGCCTATCGTTATCCCACACGCTGCTGCTGGCATCGCTCTCCTTTTTGTTTTCGGGCATGACTTCCTGGGTGGCAAACTTTTCAGCCTCATCGGTGTCACCTTCGTTGATTCAATAGCTGGTATCGTTATAGCCATGCTCTTTGTCAGTATTCCATTTTTGATAAACTCGGCTAAGGAGGGGTTCAAGAGCGTGGACATCAGGCTGGAAAGGGTATCCCGTACCCTGGGCGCCTCTCCATGGCAGACCTTTCTTCGCGTTTCATTGCCCTTAGCTTGGCGAAGCATACTCGTCGGTAACATAATGATGTGGGCAAGAGGAATAAGCGAGTTCGGCGCCGTAATGATACTTGCCTACCATCCCATGGTGGCATCAATTTTGATTGCCGATAGATTTGAGCAGTTCGGTCTTGATTATGCCGTACCGGTAGCGGCCTTGCTCATAATGATCTGTCTGGCTATATTCATAGGGTTTAGGACTCTCGCTTGTAGAGGCGTGAAGCCATGATTGAAGTCAAAAATCTGTCAGTTGACCTTACCGATTTTCACCTTCGAGACATCAATCTAGAAGTAAGGAGGGGAGAGTATTTTATTGTCCTGGGGCCAACCGGGGCAGGAAAAACGGTGCTTCTAGAGTCCATTGCCGGACTCCATAATATCAAAAGCGGTAAGATATGGTTAGATGGACGGGAAATAACCAGCCTTTCACCGGAAAAACGGGACATTAGCGTTGTTTATCAGGATTATGTCCTCTACCCCCACCTTTCGGTAAAAGAGAACATCCTTTTTGGTCTAAAGTTGCAGAAACGGCCCAAGCATGAAACAAAGGCCATACTTGACCGGTTGGCAGGCTTGCTGAACATATCCCATCTCCTGGAGCGGAGACCGGATACCCTTAGCGGCGGCGAAAGCCAAAAGGTAGCCCTGGCTCGGGCATTAGCCGTTAAGCCAAAGGTACTACTTCTCGACGAACCATTAAGCGCCCTTGATCCCCAGACCAGAGAAAATATTCAGCACGAACTACGACAGATACACGGCCGCCTGAATATAACCACCATTCACGTCACCCACGATTTTGAGGAAGCAGTAGCGCTGGGAGACAGAATTGCCGTTATGAGCAACGGTCACATAGTTCAGACAGGCACTGCAGAACAAATATTCCGGCAGCCCAATTCACAATTCGTAGCTAGTTTTGCTATGACTCGAAATATTTTCGCCGGAGACGTCAGGGATGGCGATGACGAATGTGCCCTTATTAATGTCGATGGCATAGAAATTGCTGTGACAACCCGTTTGAGGGGCAGACTTCACGCTTCCATAAGGCCTGAAGACATCCTCATTTCAACAGAGCCGTTTAAGTCCACCGCCCGTAATTGTTTGCGCGGGGTCATAAGCCGAATAGATGACAAAGGGGCGACGCTACTGCTGACTGTGACCGTGCCACCAGACTTTATCTGCCTTGTTACCCGCCGTTCCTTTGAGGAGATGGAATTAGCTAACGGTAAAGAGGTTTACCTGACTTTTAAGGCTTCGGCGGTTCACGTATTCTAGTCGGCAAATGGTGAGGAAACAATGTAGCTGCAGGACTTTAGCCTGTCCGGGGCAAACTTAAAAGAGGTCGCATCACATGTGCTAAAAAAAGTCACCGAAAACTTGATAATAAGCGACACGTCAAGGTTTATAACTACATGGGCAATAAGTTGAAAGTGAAATTTAAAGCGGACAAGGCTATAACATTCCTCAGGATAGGGCTGGCGTTCGTAGCCATAGCCATCCTGACAGCACTCGTCTTTGCGCCGAAGTGTTCGCAACCAAAACAACCTCGTCCGCTTGAAGGCAACCTTACCATTTATCATGCTGGCAGCCTAGCTGCCCCGTTCGCTGATGCAGCAAAAACATTTAATAACGTTTACCCCGGCGTGAAGATAGAGCGGGCGGCCTTGGGCAGCCGAAGTGCCATACGCCAGATTACTGAGCTAGGCAAGAGAGCCGATATACTGGCCTCATCTGATTATACCCTTATCACTGAAATGATGTTCCCACAATTCGCTGACTGGTACATAATCTTTGCCTATAACCGAATGGTAATCTGCTATACCAACCAGTCCAAATTCAAAGATGAAATAGACAAGATGAACTGGTTCGAGATCCTAGTTCGTGACGGCGTGCGGTACGGGCATAGCGACCCTAACCAAGACCCTTGTGGCTACCGAACACTGATGCTATGGCAACTGGCTGAAAAATACTATAACAGCGCCGGCCTTTATCAAAGTCTGAATATCGCGAACACCCGAAAGAAAGTGATAAGGCCCAAAGAAGTAGACTTAATCCCATTGCTCAAGTCAGGCGACCTGGACTATGCGTTTGGATATTTTTCCCTAGCCAAGCAGCATGGTCTCAAATACGTTGAACTACCGGTTGAAATCGACCTGTCCGAATTCAAATTGAAGGACTTTTATGCTACGGCAAGGGTAAAAATAGTCGGCAATGAGCCAGGGACAACAACCGTGATAAAAGGAGGGCCGGTCGCTTACGGGCTTACCATCCCACAAAATGCTCCACGTCCTGATCTGGCAGTAGTTTTTCTGAAATTTCTGTTCAGCAAGGATGGGCAGTTAATACTCGAGAAAAACTACCAAATGGCAGCCATACCGCCAATAACAAATGACAAAAACAAACTGCCCGCCGAACTGAAGGAGCTATGCACCGTGGCAGATTGAAATAGTTACCGGTATTTCTATGTCTTGTCTCAAGGCTTGCCAATTCTTTTTGCCTCAGATACTATCCAGTCACGCCAGGCGTCCAATCCCGTCCCAGTCTTGCAGGAAACCTCAAATATCCTTACCCGTGGGTTCAGCCCTTTGACTACTTTCCGAAAGTTTACCAAATTAAACTCAAAGTGAGGCAAGAGATCAATCTTGTTGATTACTAAAATATCGGATTCGGTAAACATAACAGGATATTTCATAGGTTTATCATCGCCTTCAGGTATGCTGGAAATAACCACCTTCTTGTGCTCTCCTAGGGCAAATCCGGCAGGGCAAATAAGATTGCCCACATTCTCAATAAACAACACTTCAATGTTCTCAAGGGGCAACTTTTTTAAAGCTGTTGCAACCATATGAGCTTCCAAGGAGCAACCCCCACCCGTGTTTATCTGAACAACCGGAATTCCCTGCTTATCTATCTTATCAGCATCTATTTTAGACGCTACATCACCTTCAATAACAGCCAGTTTCAGCGCATCTCTCAGATGTTCGATCGACCTTAGGATAAGACTAGTTTTGCCGGCACCCGGCGAGGACATAAGATTGATGGCCAGTATGCCACGTTCGTCAAATATCTGCCTATTTTGAGCAGCTATGGCATCATTGGCACTGGTAATACTCTTTAAAACCTCTACGCGTCTCATAACTTCCCTCGGAATAAAGTTAGTAACTATTATTCAATTTCAATACTTTCTATATAACAGCTGGTTCCGCTGAGCACTTCGAGGCTGGTGCCCTGACAATTAGTACAGACCCAGGTGGAATTTGGCAGATTAAAGCTAGTTTTACAATCCCGGCATCTCACCTCAGCAGGCACCAACCTGAAATCAATAGTGGCTTCCTGCGCCATATTACCTTCTTTCAAAAAGTCGAAATAAAATTGCACACACTCAGCTACCACCCCAGACAGCTCCCCAATTACCAGATTTATCTTGGTAATTTTACCCGCCCCGGCTGCCTTTGCCTCGCTAAGGACAATATCGATTATATTCTGGGTTATGGCCAATTCATGCAAAATGCGGAATACCTCCGTGACCCAAGCCTGTGCATTATAAACTTTTGTCTTCAGCTTTTTCAAAACTAAAAGAATTCAAAATGAATTACATGCCCTGGATAGCCCTTCCTTACCTTGACAAAACCAGGTGGAGTCGCTAAAGTCTTGATTTACCCGATAATGTTTCAAGTTTAGTGTGAACTTATTAGAGAAAAATGTTTGAGGCAAAAAGCAAATGTTAATTGCAGTAGATGCTGCCGGTGGTGACTACGCTCCACGCGAAGTGATCAAGGGAGCCATTGAGGCAGTTAAAGAATACCCTATAGAAATTGCCCTCGTGGGCAATAAGCCTGTCCTTGAAATGTTACTCAGACGTTACTCCAGGAGACAGAAAAATATAACTATTGTTCACGCTAGCGATGTGATAAGGGATGGTGAAGAACCTATACAGGCAGTTCAGAACAAACCTAGCTCGTCAGTAGTGGTTGGGGTGAATTTACTGAAAAACGGCATCGCTGACGGATTCGTCTCCGTCGGCAGCACCGGGGCGACAGTAGTTGCCTCCTTCTTCGGGCTGAGCATGGTATCGGGCATCGAGCGTTTAGCGGTTTGCGCCGTATTCGATGCCAACCAGCCTCGGCCGAGTTTTATAATTGATGTCGGCGTAAACCCTAACTGCCGGCCAATCTTCCTGGTACAATTTGCCCAGCTCGCTAACATCCTGGCACAGCAGGTTTTCGGTATAGCCTCTCCGAGAGTGGCACTGCTTAACATCGGTGAAGAGGAAATTAAAGGCAACACACTGGCCAGGGAAACCTACCAGTTATTGAAAAAGACAGATTTAAATTTTATCGGTAACATTGAGGGCTATGATCTCCTGAGAGGCAAGGCCGATGTCATTGTTACGGACGGCTTCACCGGAAACGTAGTTGTCAAGACCGTAGAAGGGTACTCAGAGATTGTGCAGGAGTTACTGGAACTGCAGAAGACCTGCAAGCTTGACCAGCAACTTACCGGGACAGCTCTGGCACACTACGTGCAGATGACCTCGGTGATTAAGAAACTGGACTATAAGGAGTATGGCGGAGCATATCTCCTCGGTGTGAACGGAAATGTTGTCATAGGCCATGGGCGCAGCCGCGCTAAGGCAATCAAAAGCGCCATTTATCTAGCCTATATGGGTGCAAAACAGAGGGTAGTCGAAGCCATTAAAAATGCTAAATATACAACCGCCTAGCACCACATAACGGGGCCGGATGGCACCCAACCTAATGCCTTTGCTTAATTCGTTTCATTTCAAGTAAAATTTATATGGCTGCCGCCTTAGTGTCATTCTAAACCATAGGCGAAAGGAAGGTATTGAAAAAGAGCCAGATGAAGTCGCTTCTTGTTTTCATCATCAATACCAAATGCAATCAAATATTTATACCGGTTCAGGACAAAAGCATAACACTGGGTATAAGCATTTACTAAATGTGTCTTGAGTTCTATGTCTAAAGTCAGCACTGTGGCACTGGCCCGAATTCGCGCTAAAGGAATAGTTCAGGGGGTTGGCTTCCGGCCTTTCGTCTATCAGCTAGCCGTGAAATACAACCTAAAAGGCTGGGTATGCAATACCTCTGAAGACGTCAAGATTGAAATCCAGGGAGAAAGCAAAGATTTGAACCTTTTCCTCGCCGAGCTGGAGAATAACGCACCACCATTAGCTCGCATAGAAAGCATCTCCGTCAGCTATCACCCGCCAGCACACTATTCTAACTTTGAAATTCGGCACAGTATCGCCGAAGAGGGTAAATATCAACTGGTGTCGCCTGATATTGCCACCTGCCACGCCTGCCTCAAAGAAATCTTCAATCCAGAAGATAGACGATACCGTTATCCCTTCACCAACTGCACTAACTGCGGTCCCCGTTTCACCATAATTGAAGACATCCCTTACGACCGCCCCAATACCACTATGCGTTCTTTTACAATGTGTCCCGAATGCGAGGCGGAGTACAATAACCCGTTAGACAGGCGCTTTCATGCCCAACCAAATGCTTGCCCGGCATGCGGTCCGAGACTGGAATTACTCGACGCCGAGGGAAAGCATATCAAAACCCCTGACATTCTCGTCACTACCGGTGACTTTCTTAAAAAGGGAAAAATCATAGCTATAAAAGGCCTGGGGGGCTTCCTCCTTGCCTGTGATGCCACAAACAAAAGGGCAGTTGAATTACTGCGACAGAGAAAGAGGCGTCCGTTTAAACCCCTGGCTATAATGGTGGCTGACATAAACGAAGCCAAGAAACACTGCCACATATCTGAAGCAGAAGAAAAATTGCTTACCTCACCGCAAAGCCCAATCGTGCTGTTACAATGGAAGCCGGAATCCACAATATGTCAAGCAGTAGCTCCAAATTTAAAATACCTCGGAGTAATGCTGCCTTATACCCCATTACACCACCTTCTCCTCAGAGAATCAAACTTACCACTGGTCATGACCAGCGGCAACCTAAGCGAGGAACCGATTGCCAAGGACAATGATGAGGCTCTGAGACGGCTATCAGGGATTGCGGACTATTTCCTCGTCCATAATCGTGATATATACGCCAGGTATGATGACAGCGTGACTTTTGTGCAAAATGGTGCTGTTCAGCTCATTCGGCGAGCCCGGAGCTATGCCCCTTACCCGATACATCTGAATTTCCATGCGAAGCAAACACTTGGCTGCGGTGCCGAAGAAAAAAACACCTTCTGCTTGACCAGAGATAACTACGCTTTCATAAGCCAGCATATCGGTGATATGGAGAATTTAGAGACGTTGGAACATTTCGAAACTACTTTCGCTTTATATAAAAAACTGTTCCGAATTCACCCTGAAATCGTTGCTCACGACCAGCATCCAGAATATCTTTCCACCAAATATGCGCTGGAGCTGGGTAGCCAGTATAGCCACCTTAAGCTCGTACCGGTTCAGCACCATCATGCCCACATCGTTAGCTGTATGGTCGACAACAAGGTTGAAGCCCCAGTAATTGGCGTAGCTCTAGATGGTACCGGTTATGGCTCTGACGGTCGCATCTGGGGCGGTGAGTTTCTGGTGGCAGATTACAAAAGCTTTAATAGAATGGGGCATCTTGAATACCTACCTCTAGCAGGTGGAATTGCCGCTATTAAGAGACCATATCGAACAGCCATAGGTTATATTATAAAGCTATTAGGAGAGGGCTCTCTCTGCCCCGAGCTAGGTTTCCTAAAGCAAGTTGAGGCTGTTGAAATCGAGCTTATTAAACGGCAAATCGAGACGGGACTTAACTCACCGCTATGCTCAAGCATGGGACGTCTCTTTGATGCTGTGTCTGCCTTGATAGGCGTCCGGGGTGAGATAGATTATGAAGGGCAGGCAGCAGTCGAACTTGAAATGATAGCTTATGAAGATGATGATCGGGCTGGTACCAAAATCTACCCATATGGTATAACTGAGAATAAAGGCGTATACATTGTACAGCTCAAAGAGCTACTTTCGGCTGTCATCGAAGATTCGTTTATGGGCGTCTCTAAAGCTAAAATATCAGCCAGATTCCACATTACTGTGGCCCAGATGATATTTGACATGTGCCAGTTAATAGCTGAGAGCACAAAAATAAACCGGGTAGCCTTGAGCGGAGGAGTCTTCCAAAATCGCCTGCTCTCGGGAAGGGTATTAGATTTGCTTGAAACTGCTGGCTTTTCAGTACTAACGCATAGGCAGGTGCCATGCAATGATGGGGGCATCTCTCTAGGACAGGCGGTTATCGCCAATTTCAATTGAAACGAAAGGACAAAATTATGTGCCTAGCTGTTCCAGTTCAGATCGTTACAATACAGGGCGCTGAGGCCGAGGTAGATATCGCTGGCGTTAGACGTCGAATCAATATAATGCTCACCCCAGAAGCAAAAGTAGGCGATTATGTGTTACTTCACACAGGCTACGCTATAAACGTTGTAGATGAAGCTGAAGCTCAGGAGACCCTCAAGCTACTGGAGGAAATGATAAGGTTAGGTGATGAAACTGAATAAACATGCACTATACGCCGTCCTAATCACTGGATTGGTGCTTTTTTTCACCGGCATTTCTTTGGCCTTTATTACCGGTCTCATCAAGATTGAAGAACGCAAGCCTGTCAATCCCTACGACGGGCTGAAGAGGTATATAAAGCAGGCAAGCATAACAGCCTTAAAGCTTAACGATTTTACCTGGGACGAGTTTTTCACCATTGGACTGGAGGCTCCACCGAGCGAGATATGCCGGCTGGGTGAACGGGTGACTGAAAAAGGGACATTCAAGGAAAGCAACGGCTTTAAGTGGATACCACTGCCCGAGATGCTGCCGCGCCCGGAGTCAGCAAGGCCTTTTGTACTATACTGTGACATGTGCCTTAAAATGGTCGAGGGGGTTAAGCCTGTCATGTCATCAGATGGTTCAACCACACCCCAGTGGCTGGCACTGTGCAGCCAGCTTCAATCTACGCTTAAGGGCGCTCAGTATCTCGCTACAAACTACAAAAATACTAATACCTACGTGCTCAACAACATTAGCAATAGCATCAATAACTCTGATTCCAAGATAAAGCAAAAATACCTGGAGAAATTCAAAAATAAGTCCACCAAATATCTAAGCCTCCTCGAAGATTTGGTGAATAATCTGCAACTGGCCGAGCAGGCATTGCTTGAGCTAACCGATGGGAAATTGCCAATCCAAACCATCACCGAGGAAAGCACAGACCAGTGAAATTTATCGACGAGTACCGCGATGTTGAGCTGGCCAAAAAGCTAGTAGCCAGAATAAAGCAGCTTTCGACACGACCAGTCAGGTTGATGGAATTCTGCGGAGGACATACAGTAGCCGTAATGCGAAACGGCATCCGCCAGCTCTTGCCACCTACAATAGAAATGCTATCTGGCCCTGGCTGCCCGGTCTGCGTTACCTCTAACGCCGACATAGATAAGTCCATTGCATTGGCGTGTTTGCCTAACGTCATCATCACCACCTTCGGTGATATGATGAAAGTCCCTGGAAGCTATTCCAGCTTGCAAAAAGCGCGAGCAGAGGGGGCAGATATACGCATCGTTTACTCTACCCTAGATGCCCTTCAAATCGCCAGAGACAACCCAAAAAGGTCAATTATCTTTATCGGCATCGGTTTCGAGACCACTGCCCCGACCATTGCCGCCGCAATTCTCCAGGCTCAACGGGAGAGAATACAGAACTTCTATGTCCTCTGCCTGCTTAAGCTTTGTCCACCGATAATGAAGGCTCTCCTCGAGCTGGGTGAACTCAAGCTGGATGGCATTATCTGTCCAGGGCATGTAAGTGCCATAATAGGCTCCTATCGCTACGAATTTATCCCCCGCGACTACGGAGTTGCCTGCGTCATTTCTGGCTTCGAACCGCTGGATATCCTGTTGTCCGTAGCTATGCTAGTGGAGCAAATTGAAAGTGGCAAGCCACAGGTTGCAATTGCCTATCGCCGCGGTGTTAAACCAGAAGGCAATATGACAGCATTAAAGCTAATAGACAGCATCTTCGAAGTCTCTGGGGCTGACTGGAGAGGCATGGGCACTGTTCCTGCCAGTGGGTTGAAATTGAAGAAAGAGTACGAGTGGTTCAATGCCGAAATGGCTTTTCCCCTGATTTTGCAACCAGTCCAGGAAGCTAAGGGATGTATTTGTGGCGACATACTACGTGGTGTTAAGACTCCTAACGACTGCCAGCTGTTCCGCAAAGTCTGCTTTCCAGAGCAACCGGTAGGTCCCTGCATGGTATCTTCAGAAGGTGCCTGCGCCGCTTACTATCAGTATGGTACTGACTATGAATGACAAAACCATTCTACTGGCTCACGGCAGTGGTAGCCGGCTCAGCCACGAGCTGATTGAGAGAAAATTCCTGCCACCTTTCAGCAATCCATTGCTGGCTAAACTTGATGATTCAGCGGTTTTTGATATTAGCGGGCGCCTTGCTTTCACCACCGATAGCTACGTGGTGAGCCCTATATTCTTCCCGGGCGGCGATATAGGAAAGCTAGCTGTATACGGCACCATCAACGATTTAGCCATGAGCGGGGCCATCCCCATCTATATGAGCCTGTCCTTAATCATCGAGGAAGGCCTAACCTTCAGCGAACTGGAAAGGATAGTTGACTCGATAAAAGCTGCCGCGGATGAGACTGGAGTAAAGGTCATCACCGGCGATACCAAGGTGGTGAACCGAGGCAGCGCTGACAAATTGTTTATCAACACCTCGGGCATAGGACTTGTCCCGGAGGGCGTAAATATTTCCGGCGCTAACGCCAGACCCGGTGATAAAATTATCCTGAGCGGTACTATTGGCGACCATGGTATCGCTGTAATGAGCCAGCGCGAAGGACTCAAGTTATCAGTGCCAGTACAAAGCGATTGTGCTCCACTTAACAAACTGGTTTCGCAGATGCTCCAAACTTCCTCACAAATCCATTGCCTCCGTGACCCCACCAGGGGCGGTTTAGCTACCACACTTAACGAATTTGCCAGGCAATCCAATGTAGGCATAAGAGTGGAGGAGGAGCGAATACCCGTGCGCGATGGTGTCAGAGCTGCCTGCGAACTTCTTGGCTTTGACCCACTTTACGTAGCCAACGAGGGTAAACTTGTAGCCATAGTTGCCCCACAAGATGCTGATAAGGTTCTAACCGTAATGAAAGAGAATCCTTACGGTGCTGATGCCTCAATCATCGGTGAGGTAACCGCTGCGCATAAGGGCAAAGTGATCATGAAGACACGGCTCGGAGCATCCCGCATCGTTGATATGCTCAGCGGAGAACTGCTGCCCAGGATATGTTAGGTTTGGCTACTACAAACCCTTTCATCCACACACAGACACCCTGGCAAAGTTGGTATAGTGGCACCTAAAGACTGCCGGGTTAAAACCATTCGGTCCCACCCACAACCACTATTATCAAAAATCTGCACGACCTCAAGCGCAAATTCAGGCACAATAAGCCTAACAACTTAATTTTTGACTCACTGAAACAAACGTGCTAAAATAAAAATAGGCCGGGGTTGCTGAGTTATACCCACATCGAGACACCAGGCTTTGTACCCAGCCATCCGCGGTGTCTTGTGGGGAGTTGTAGGCTGATAGCTAGGGTTTCACCTCCTGCCCTGGCTGCCCCGGCTACTTCTATCTGTGCCTATTATAACATGCCTGTCAAGACATACCCAAAGCTGCCGAGCCAAAACATAGTATCCACTCCAAGGGCCGAGCTCAGCAGCCACCTTGATCCAGGAAGATGGAATGACAAGCCTTATTTTATCGTCAATTTCCGGAGAATGCGCCTTTAAGTAGGAAAATAGCCTTTTGAAATTAGACGCTCGCCTTCGCCTTCGCACAACACCTCCGACCCTACCAACGGTGCCTCTCCAAGTAACTATTTAAACATACTTTTAAGTACACCCATTACGGTTTCTTTAAGAAGTTCCTTATTCTCCTGCTCCTTTGCTAAATTATGTGCTTCTTCTACTTTCTTTTCATAACTCAGTCTTGTCGTGTAATTATCGCTTGTCCAGCAGGAAGTATTTTCTTTAATTCCGCTAGCTTTACACAACTTCATACTACACTACCTGGTATAATGCTGGTTACAAGCTCTGTATCAACAATATATGGAATTTGTTTATTTTCAGCCCTTTTAAGATTCACTAATTAGATTCCAAAAGCCAGCCACTTTAGCCTAAAGTGTGTAGGTATGTTATAATCGCAGCAATGAAGGTTTCCGAGCTTGGTGAATTCGGCCTGATCAAGCTTTTAGCTGACTTAATAGATAAATCTAAAAATCTCAGTGACGCCTCGTGGCAGCAGTTACTGATAGGCATCGGTGATGATGCCGCTGCCTGGAGACAATATGGTTGCATCCAGCTAGCCACCACAGATAGCTTGGTACAGGATACACATTTTGACCTTAACATAACCAGCTGGGAAGAACTTGGCTGGAAAGCCATTGCCGTAAACTTAAGCGACATCGCTGCCATGGGTGGCATTCCCAGATATGCCCTAACTTCGCTAGCTTTACCAGGCGAACTTGAAGCGGAGTGTATTTCTAACCTCTACCATGGCATGGTACAAATAGCCAATCAGTTTGGAGTAGCTATTGTCGGCGGAAACATCGCCTCGGCTAACAAAACAGTCATTAACATTACCGTGTTGGGTAGCTCGGAGTCGGAAACCCTGCTCACTCGATCAGCAGCCATGGCCGGTGACCAGATAGCAGTCACAGGGTATCTGGGCCTATCGGCCGCTGGCCTCAAAATGCTAAAACAAAAGCTTAATTTTGATACCGGAACAAACCGACTTTTACGTCAGGCCCATCTCAAGCCTGTGCCTAGAGTAAGTGAAGGACAGATTTTGCTGCGATACGGAGTCAAGTCAGCGATAGATATCAGCGATGGCCTTCTGGCTGACCTAACCCATATCTGCTGGGCAAGCAAAGTTAGTGCCACGCTCAGGGAGGAGGCAGTACCAGTCCATCCAGCAGTCCGCGATAACTTCGAATCAAATTACCGACAGCTAGCTCTTAGTGGTGGGGAGGACTACGAGCTATTATTCACTGCAAAAAGTGAAATCATTGACCGGATAAAACAGGCACTCACATGTCCGGTGACAGTGATAGGTGAAATAACTGATGGGGTACCGGGGCAGGTGACCATAGTTGACTCTGCGGGAAGAAGCATTCCTTGGCGCCGGGCTGGTTGGGAGCACTTCAAATCTAAGGCATGCATACTAGATTGAGACCATTAAAATTCATATCCCATAGCCCGGAGCAGACTCGACGTCTGGGGAGTCGACTTGGCGAGCTGGCTCAAGCCGGTGACGTCTTCCTGCTCATAGGCAACTTGGGGAGCGGCAAGACCTGCCTAACCCAAGGCATCGCTTGGGGGCTCGGTGTAAAAGAATATGCCTTCAGTCCATCTTTTGTCTTAGTCAGAGAATATCATGGCAGACTCACCTTATATCATATAGATTTCTACCGCCTTGACCGCATCGAGGAAATCGTAGATTTAGGGCTCGATGAATACCTCTATGGGAATGGCGTTTGTGTTATCGAATGGGCTGAGAAAGGTATGGCAGCGCTGCCCCAGGAAAACTTAACTATTGAGCTAAGCTACATTTCAGAGACGGAGCGCTCTATTGTCTTGGAACCGCGGGGCGCACGCTACCATCAAATACTTGCATCTCTAAATTTGGACTTGAAAGAATGGAACTTGCCATAGATACGTCAACCGATTTCTGCAGCGTTGCTCTGTCTCATCATGGTGAGACGATAGCTGAATTGACCTGGCACACAAAACAAGGCCATACGGTGGAACTGGTGCCGAATATCCTGCATTTGTTCAATAGGGCCAGAACTAATGCCAAATCACTCAACGCGGTCTTCGTAACCAGAGGCCCTGGCAGCTTCAACGGTCTTAGAGTCGGCATAAGTACAGCTAAAGGATTAGCGTTAGCCTTAAATATTCCCTTGGTGGGAATAAGCACCCTTGAGGTCGAAGCCTTTCCCTTTGCCTTTACCAAATTGCCAGTATGCCCTATACATAATGCAGGCCGCGGTGAGATTGCCACAGCTCTTTACAGGCAAAATGAAGACTGGCGTTGTCTGGTTGAGGAACATATAACGACTGTTGAGGCACTCTGCCAGAAAATAAAGGGGCAAACCCTGTTTTGTGGTGAAATTCCCGCGGGAGTAGCTGAACAGCTGCGGCAAAGACTACCAAGACAAGCCATAATACCGGCCCTAGAAGTTAGGCTGCGCCGTGCCAGCTACCTGGCAGCGCTGGGTTGGCGACGGCTGAACAGGGGAGAGTCAGATAACCCCGCAAGCCTTCAGCCTTTGTACTTGCGACAGCCACCGATTACACAACCTAAAGTAAAGTAACATGCGATTGGATACCGGAACGGCTATGTCTAACAGTCCGCAACACTCATTTCTAGCAATTCTAACAATGACGAAAGCAAAGTCTACGCCTTATATTTTGAGCGTAGTAAGGAGCCCAAGGCCCTTACCCACCGACGGTAGCCGTGCCTCATGCTTACCGAGAATGGCTTCGCTGGCAATGATAACAATCAAATTATTGACAAGGAGTGCTCAGAGATGGAAAGAAGTCTCGTGCTCATCAAACCCGATGCCATGAAACGGAGACTGGCTGGAACCATTATCGCACGTCTAGAAAGGCGGGGGCTAAAGATTGTGGCCATGAAAATGTTGCAAATGGATAAAGCTCTAGCCCAGCAGCATTACGCTGTCCATAAAGGTAAAGCCTTCTTTAATGACCTGGTGGAATTTATTACCTCAGGCCCTATCATAGCCGCTGTCTTTGAAGGCGAAAAAGCCATCGAAGCTATTAGGCAAACTATGGGGACCACCGACCCGCTCAAGGCCCCCCCGGGCAGCATCAGGGGCGATTTCGGACTGGATATCCAGTGTAACCTAGTCCATGGCTCTGATTCAGCCGAAAGCGCCGAGAGGGAAATCAACCTCTTCTTTTCACAGACAGAAATATTTAGCTGGTAATGGCCAAATTAGAACCTGCATACCACAGGTAGTTTTTTTTAATTGCTAGACCTTTAGAAAGTAAGTGACCTTCTTTGCTAATCGGCTTCTGGTTGTAGTTTAGCCAGGGGAATCAGTCATGACTTCTCGGTATGAAGCATCAAGCAGATTGAGCAGAGTGGACTACTGTATTCTAATTACAGGCGTGGCATCACGCCATAGGTCATCCAGACGGTAATAATCGCGTTGCGCTGCAGAGAAAATATGGACAATTACATCTCCTAAATCCAGCAAAATCCATCCCCCATCAGCAGCCCCCTCAACATGGTGGGGAGTAACGCCGTACCGCTTTAAGGTATCATAAATTTCCTGCCAGATGGCTTCAATCTGGCGGATATTGTCACCAGTGCAAATAACAAAATAGTCTGCAAAAGAGCAAATCTGTCTCGCATCCAACATCACGATATCATTAGCTTGTTTATCTGAAGCAATCTCAACCGCCCGCCGGGCTACTTCTTTGGCTTCCAGAGTTTACTCCTGAAAGTATTTTTTTAATATTATATCATATCGCCGGACAATTCGAGTTGCTTTCTTTAATCCAGACCTTCAAAAAAAGGGAACTTGGTAGACCCCCAAACCCTTCAGTCTTGCCATGTGAATAAAACTAAATCCATCAATATTTTAATTCGACTGCACGATATATTAGTATTTTAAACCCATCACATAGTATAATTTGATAAAAATTTGCAGAGTTAGCATCGTGGAAAAGCTCCTTTTTGGTCCGGCGGGAGTGCCTAACAGCAGCAAGGCACAGTCCACGATAGCTGGCATTGAGCGAGTCGCTGAATTAGGCCTGGGCTGTATGGAGCTGGAATTTGTCCAAGGGGTCAAAATGAGCCGGGAAACAGCTCTTGCTGTAGCTGAAACAGCCAGGAGTAAAAACGTAGTGCTTAGTGCCCATGGCCCCTATGCCATAAATCTAAATGCTTCCGACCCTGAAAAGCTCAAAGCCAGCCGGGAACGAATCATCCATACAGCCCGGACCGCTTTCATCTGCGGAGCCATAAGCATCGTTTTCCACGCTGCTTACTATATGGGCGAGCCGTCAGACCAGGTTTACCACAAAGTGAAACAGCAGCTTCTACAGATAACCGAACTGTTAAGGACAGAACACAACCGAGTCTGGGTAAGGCCTGAAATCACTGGCAAACCGAGTCAGTTTGGCACACTGGACGAGGTGCTGAACCTGAGCGCCGAGGTGGAGGGCATAGCCCCTTGTGTAGATTTTGCTCACTGGCATGCTCGCAGCGGAAAGTTCAATTCCTACGATGAGTTTATCTTTATACTCAAGCAAGTGGAAAATAAGTTAGGCAGACAGGCTTTAGACAACATGCATATACATATATCCGGAATAGCTTATGGCAGAAGCGGAGAAATCAAACATCTTAACCTGAAAGAGTCGGATTTTAATTATGTTGAGTTTGTTTATGCTCTGCGTGACTGCAAGGTAAAAGGGCTAGTCGTAGCCGAAAGCCCAAATCTTGAGGAAGATGCTTTGCTCCTGCAACAGACCTACAGCACAGCAGCAGGCTAACTTGACGAACCTGAGATCTACAAACTCTTATTGGGCAAAAATCACAGCTTGCACGAACCGAAAAATAATTGCTCGTCCAGCTCCATCAGCCGGCCAAAGACAACCTCTTTATTTCCGACACTTTTTGTAATTGGCCGCATTTGATATATAATATGCTATGTAAAGGATAAACAAAATGAAACCTAAGTGGTGGCAAGGCAGTCTATTTTATCTATTGCTTCTTGTGGCTCTATTGGCCCTGGCCTTTAGCTTTCTGCCCCCATCTAATAAGCCGAAGACCGTAGATTTCTACACCTTTATTGAACAGGCTAAAAAGGGACAGATTGATACCATTCAGCAACAAGGCAATGTCCTGATCGGTTTGAAAGACGGAAGAAAGGTAATCGAATCATCCTTTATTGGCAGTACAAAGGAGCTAATGGACACCCTGAAAGAGGCAGGGATAACGCTCGATGAGGGAATGATAAAGTTCAATGTCAAGGCTGGCGGTTTTGACTGGGGAGGACTGATAATTAGCTTTATTCCGCTGCTCCTGTTTGGTGTCTTGCTTTTCCTCCTGTTCCGCTCAGCCCGAGGAGCCAATACCCAGGCTTTCAATTTCATAAAAAGTCGGGCCCGACTGGCATCCGGAAACAAACCGACCGTAACCTTCGCGGATGTTGCTGGCGTGGACGAAGCCAAAGCGGAACTGCAGGAAATAGTCGAGTTTCTAAAATCGCCACATAAGTTTATGGCTTTGGGAGCTCGCATACCCCGAGGTGTTTTGCTGGTTGGGCCACCAGGCTGCGGAAAGACACTGATAGCCAAAGCTGTGGCGGGTGAAGCGGGTGTCCCATTTTATTCCATAAGTGGTAGTGAGTTCGTTGAAATGTTCGTAGGCGTTGGCGCTTCCAGGGTTAGGGACCTTTTTGACCAGGCTAAACGCAATGCGCCATGCATAGTTTTCGTTGATGAGATTGATGCTGTGGGCAGACATCGTGGGGCTGGACTTGGTGGTGGCCATGATGAGCGTGAGCAAACACTGAACCAGATATTGGTGGAGATGGACGGCTTCGATAGCAGCACAAATGTTATTGTTCTAGCGGCCACTAACCGCCCTGATATACTCGACCCAGCTCTTCTAAGACCTGGGCGCTTCGATCGCCACGTTGTAATCGACCAGCCTGATTTGAACGGTCGCAAAGCCATTCTTAAGGTGCATGCCAAAGGCAAACCGCTGGCTAAAGACGCTGATTTGGAGGTGATAGCCAAACAGACTCCCGGCTTTAGCGGTGCCGACTTGGCCAATCTGATCAATGAGGCAGCACTACTCGCAGCCCGGCGTGACCTGAAGGAAATCGGCCTTAAAGAGCTGGAGGATTCTATCGACCGAGTAATAGCTGGCCCAGAAAAGAAGGGACGGATAATAAGTCAGAAAGAGAAGGAGATTATTGCCTACCACGAAACGGGTCACGCTTTAGTTGCCAAGATGTTGCCTAACGCCGACCCAGTACATAAGATATCTATAGTGGCTCGAGGTATGATGGGGGGCTGGACTCGCTTCTTACCAAGCGAAGACCGCCACCTGTGGACATATTCTCAGTTCAAGGACAGGCTAACAGTAAGTTTGGCTGGACGAGCCGCAGAAGAGATAATCTTTGGGGAGATAACCACAGGTGCTCAAAACGACCTGGAGCAGGCGACAAATCTGGCTAGGAAGATGGTCACCGAATACGGCATGAGCCATAAGCTGGGGCCCCGTACCTTTGGTAGACGAGAGGAACTTATCTTCCTCGGCCGCGAAATCCACGAGCAACGGAACTACAGCGAGAAGGTAGCTGAAGAGATAGACGAGGAGGTCAAGAGACTTATTCATAATGCCTATGATACTGCTCTGAAAATTCTAACCGAGAATAAAGAAAGATTAAAGCTGGTCGCTGATTACCTGATGACCAAAGAGACAATAGAAGAGGCAGAGTTTGAGAGATTGCTTAAAGAACCTTTGCCTTCATCCCAATTAGAAGCAACACCAGCCTCATGATTGAAGGCTGGATATGTATTGTTTTCCTATTTTCGCCGCTGGACAATATAATTAGCTAAATCAAGCAAAGACTGGCGGTAGCAGTTGTCGGGCAGTACTCTAAGAGCCTGACTGGCGCGGGCGCAGAAATCCGAAGCTAGGGCCAGGCATTGCTCGATAGCGGTTGAATTGCGGATATTATCCAGAGCCAAGGCCACAGAATTAGCATCTCTGTTTTCGATAGCTTTCTTTATCACATTGTCTGCGGGATTGGCCTCAGCGTATAGTATTGTCGGCAGCGTTACTATCCCTTCGGCTAAATCGGAACCCACCGGCTTGCCCAGTTCAACTGCGTCACCGATGAAATCGAGAACATCATCAATAATTTGAAAAGCTATACCAAAGTTATGACCGTAATTTCTTAGTGCCTGAATGGCATGTTCTGGAGCCTGGCTTAAAATGGCTCCCGACTCAGTGGCGGTGGAAAAAAGGCAGGCTGTCTTGGCACTTATCCAGTCGAAATACAGCTGACGAGCTTGCTTTAAATCGAAAACAATGCCGGTTTGTTTTAATTCCCCGCAGGAAATAGTCATAAGAGTCTGAGAGAAGAGTTTTATAACCTTCAAATTTCCTGTAGTGGCCGTAAGGCTGCCGGCTCTCGCGAAAAGGTAGTCCCCAAGAAGCAAAGCCCTGTG
The DNA here is from genome assembly GCA_964549635.1 of uncultured Dehalococcoidales bacterium. Lineage (GTDB taxonomy): Bacteria > Chloroflexota > Dehalococcoidia > GIF9 > UBA5629 > VGNY01. The sequence continues at coordinate 23,349 of CAZJVJ010000004.1, read as the reverse complement.
TCCACCCCAGGCGCGACTAACGGTTGGCTTACCACGCCGGACTGGCGAGTTGTCCACAATATCATCGTGAACCAGCGTGGCAGTATGAAGAAGCTCAACCGCTGTCGCCATCGGCACAAGGAGGGATGGGTTGTAAACATAAAATTTCCCGGCGAGCAGGGTAAGTGACGGGCGAATTCGCTTCCCACCGTTTTTCAGGGTATAGGTTAAAATTTCCGCAAGGAGGGGCGAATCCACATCTGCTTCTGCCGCCAGGCTCTCCTCTACCTTTTCCAGGTCATCTTTTATAGGTTTATAAATTTCACTAAGGTTCACTTTCTTCAAATTGCCAGACGGCTGGTTTCTTCAGATACAATACTTTCATCAAGCTTGCGGAACAGAGGCTCTGGAGGTGGTAGCTTCTGTCCCACCGGCAGTGAATTAAACTTCCAGCCACCAGTTTCGATGCCATCGGAAAAGCCCAGATAGCGGTGGAGTCTTTCAGAGCTGAAAGGCAGAAATGGGTAAAACACGATCTTAAGGGCTGAAAGTACTGAGAGTGCCACATAAATAGCTGTTGCTGCAGCCTGCCTATCCTGCTTAATTGCTTTCCATGGGGCTTTATCATCAAGGTATCGGTTAGCTTCTTGAGCTAATGACATGGCAGTCTTGATGGCCTCTTTGAAATGGCACCGATACAGGAGCCTGTCGACTTTCTCCAGCGTTTCATGCGCTTTGCTCAGAAGACCCTGGCTCTGGCTGTCAAGCTCTCCAGGGTCCGGAACAATTCCATTAAAATTTCGGTAGGTGAAGGTTAGAACACGATTAGCCAAATTGCCATAGGTAGCTACCAACTCATCATTGTTACGACGCAGAAATTCACGCCAAGAGAAATCAGTATCCCCGGTTTCCGGCATATTTATGGAAAGAAGATAGCGTAGCGGGTCAGGGTCATACCGCTGCAAATAATCAGGCAACCATACTGCCCAGTTCCGACTGGTCGAAAGACGCCTGCCTTCAATGGTAAGAAACTCATTAGCCGGAACATCATAGGGGAGATTGAGATTACCATAACCCATTAGCATAGCTGGCCAGATAATTGTGTGGAACGGGATATTATCTTTACCGATGAAATAGTAGCTTTTGGCGTCACCACTCCAGAAAGATTGCCAGGCAGTCTCATCTCCCTGTAACTTTGCCCATTCTTTGCTAGCTGAAAAATAGCCGATTACAGCCTCAAACCAGACATAGATACGTTTACGTTCAAAACCAGGCTGGGGGACAGTAACCCCCCAGTCTATATCACGCGTAATGGCCCGGTCTTTAAGGCCACCTTCGAGAAAGCCAAGAGTAAAGTTCAGCACATTTTGACGCCAATGGGTCTGCTCACTAATCCAAGCCTTCAGTCTGCTCTCAAAGGCGCTGAGACGAAAAAAGAAATGCTCTGAGACCTCGAAGCGTGGGGAGGCAGAGCAAATACGACAACGAAGGTCGAGCAAATCGGCTGGATTTACTGTTCGGCCACATTCGTCGCACTGGTCACCACGTGCTTGGGGAAAGGCACAATGAGGACATGTACCCTCAACATAACGGTCAGGCAGGAAACGTTGGCATCGTGGGCAATAAGCCTGAGGCACAGCATCTTTATAAATATAGCCCCTATCGAACAACTTAAGGAAAATATCATGAGTGACCTGGGTATGGTTCAAAGTGCCAGTAGTAGTAAATAAATCGAAAGAAATTCCCAATCTTTGCCAGCAATCAAGGAATTCCTTGTGATACTTATCGACTATTTCCTGTGGTGATTTATTCTCTTGTTCAGCACGTAGCGTGATCGGCGTCCCATGCTGGTCACTTCCCGAGACCATCAATACTTTGTTTCCTTTGCAGCGGTGGTAGCGTGCAAAAATATCAGCCGGTAGGTAGGCTCCGGCTATGTGTCCTAAATGAAGAGAGCCGTTGGCATAAGGCCAGGCGACTGCAACCAGAATATACTCAGCCAACCACCTTCTCCTCGAACAGAGTTTTGCCTCTGGATTCTACCACAAGCCTAGAAGGTTTCAACAAGTCTATCCCTTTTACGTCTATCCCTTTCACTAATGTAACTCTGGTGGGAAAAAGGTTATCACCCGTTCACCCTTTTCTTTTACATAGGTCGCATAGCCTTTATTAAGACAGCAATCCACGCAAAAACGGGACTTCTGACCCTCATTTTCCTCGATGAGCAAATATCGTTCCCCGTGTTGCATAGGGCGATTACAACTATCACACTGGAGTTCACCGATAACAATGCAACCTCGCTTCAAATCAGCCTCCTTTACTTAACTTGAGCCAAGCTTGGTAGAGCCTATTTTTCGATATCCCACTAGTCAATGATAACTGAGACACCGCCTGTTTGGCTTTAGCGCCCTGCTGATAAAGCTGACGCAGCTTTTGCTCAACCTGTACGCTAATCTCCGGTTCCAGCCTCGTTTTACCCTCAATGACCAAGGTAAACTCACCTCTCGGTTGCCCGAAATATTCTATCGCCTGGCTTAATTTACCCCTGAACACCTCTTCATGGACTTTGGTAAGTTCACGACAAACTGCCACTTTTCTATTACCAAATATTTCCAAAGCATCCCTCAGCGTTTCTAGAAGTCGGTGTGGTGCTTCAAAGGCAACCATAGTCCAGGGTTCATCAGCAACGCACGAGAGTAGACGTCGTCTGGCTCCCTTGCGGCGAGGCAAAAAGCCAAGATACAGAAACTGATTGACAGGCAATCCGGAAATTGCCAGAGCCGTAATCACTGCGGAAGCGCCAGGGACTGGCACAATAGAGATACCTTGTTCAATAGCTGCCACAATAAGCTCATAACCCGGATCACTCAATCCTGGCATACCTGCTTCTGAGACCAGAGCTACGTTTTTTTCTCTGAGGCAGTCCAGAAGATAGCCGAGCTTAGATTTCTTGTTATGCTCATGATAACTGGTCAACGGCGTTTTTATACCATAGGCATTGAGCAGTTGGCGTGTGGTGCGCGTATCTTCAGCAGCAATTAAGTCCACCTGTTTTAACAGACGCAATGCTCGCAAAGAAATATCTTCTATATTGCCGATTGGTGTAGCTACAATGTAGAGAGCTGGCACGCTTTTTTAGTGACTAATTATATCTCACCAAGGTAAATTGGTCTACTCACTCATCTCAACATCTCTGCAGCCCTGTAATTCTAAGGCAACCATTTATGAGGAACGAAGCACTAAAAGCTGGCCCGAGGCTATTTTTAGAGCGTGACTAAAACTCATAATTGAACTCGACATAACAAGGGGAGACAAGGATGGTCTATTCTTGACTTTGATTTGCTGCCTTTGCTATAGTCTGCACAATAACTTCAAGGGGACAAATATGGCTATTCCAAAATTCAAAGAGCTGGAAAGAGCTTACGGTTTCGAGGAAGTTGCCATCGTGCCCGGCGACATAACCATCAATCCCGACCAGACAAATATACAATTTAGCATCGGTGGGTTTACCTTCCCTATTCCAATACTGGCTGCGGCGATGGATGCTGTAGTTGATCCAGATTTTGCAATCCTGTTACATAAACTGGGTGGATTGGCTGTGCTTAACCTAGATGGGATTCAGACAAGATATGAGAGGCCCGACGAGATTCTGACTGAAATCGTTCAGGCGTCTGACAGTGAGGTTACCCCGCTTCTCCAGAAAATTTATTCTCAGCCGATTCAAGAGAAGCTCATCGGCGAGCGTATCCAGAAAATAAAACGGGCTGGTGCTATCTGCGCCGTTTCAGTAATTCCAGCAACCACCAAGCGGTTAGCTCCCATCGCCAAAGAAGCCGGAGCTGATATCTTAGTTGTCCAATCCACTGTCACCACAGCGCGCCATATTTCAAAGAGCTATCGGGGGCTCATATTTTCCGAGTTATGCCAAATGGTAGCCCCTATGCCCGTGATTGTGGGTAATTGTGTCACCTACAGTGCTGCACTGGAACTGATGAGGACCGGCATAGACGGTATTCTGGTTGGTGTTGGCCCAGGAGCCGCCTGCACAACCAGGGAGGTTCTTGGTGTCGGTGTTCCACAAGTGACAGCCACCATGGACTGTGCTGCCGCCCGTGAGACCCATTTCAAGGAAACCGCCAAATATGTGGCGGTGATAACCGATGGCGGTATCCGCACCGGCGGCGATTTATGTAAAGCTTTTGCCTCGGGGGCTGACGCGGTGATGCTTGGCTCGATTATGGCACAGGCGGAGGAAGCCCCAGGAAAGGGTTACCACTGGGGTATGGCACATCCTCATCCTTCTTTACCTAGAGGCACTAGGATCAAGGCTGGAACAAGAGCTCCGCTAGAACGTCTGCTGTTTGGTCCTACATCAGTTACCGATGGCACCGAAAATTTTGTTGGTGCTTTGCGCACTGCAATGGGTGTCTGTGGTGCACTAACCATCAAAGATATGCACAAGGCCAGGATGGTAGTTGCACCAGCTATAAAGACTGAAGGCAAATATTTCCAGTCCATACAGGGTGTGTTCTTAGGTTAGAAGTCACCTCATAAAGACCGAAACACAGAACCAGATACCAAATCCAACCAAAACAAAGGCACACATACCAAAAACAATTTTCTGGACTCTTTGTGTCCACAGATGCTTCGTTCTGAACACGCTCATTGAGACGAATTGTTCCCATAGCAAATCACATGACCAGTGCACCACAGCGAAAATGGTCAAGCCCCAGATGCCGAACTCAGCGGCAGTGGCTATCAAGGCTATGCCTATTGTCGCCCACCATAAGAAAAAATAAGGGTTAGCCCCAGTCAATATAATCCCGGTGACTACAGAGTTATATGGCAAATCGGCCACCTCAGCCTGAGCTTTACTGATATTACGTAGCACCGTCAGGCCCATAACAATCAGCATCAAGCCACCAGCCAGGCCTATAATTTTTGTAACCACAAGAGAGGTGAAAAGGTTAGCAAAACCAAAATATATGAGCGCCATTAGTGGCAGTTCAATCACGGCATGACCCAAAGCAATAAAAATACCGGCGTTTTGTTCGCGGTAGCCTTTAGCTATGGTTGCGGCAGTGAGCGGCCCGGGCAGCATAACGCCAGAAAGAGATATGGCAGCAGCCGAAAGTAAGAACAAACCAAGACTCGCTGTCATGCGGGACTGCTTAAACCTGCTCCTCTTCTTCCACTTCAGCTTCAGCTTCTACCATACCACCAAGCCGGGGCAGCAATGCAGCACTCCTGACTCGTCGCTTCACAGTTTTAGAGAAACCGGCTATTGTCTTTTTTAGTCCAGCGATCGCCTCCTGAGACAGCCCTTGAGATAGTACCACCCCATTAACGCCAGCTGCATACAGGCTTTTAAGTTCGTCCTCAGTTACCGATGAGCCCAAAGTAACCAGTAATGGCTTATCCAGAAGTTCAGCAAATCGCTGGTAAATTAGCAGACGCTCCACTGTAAGCAAAGAGATCTCATCACTTATCAGCACTCCATCGACAGAGAGCGGCAAGGCATTTATAGCCCTGACCAAGCCTTGGTCTAACGAAGGTTCTATTTTAAGTATTTTGCCTGGCCACTGCTTATTTATTATTTCAAGCGGCGTCTTCAAGCCGAAAACTAAAAAGTCACTGCCTAGATCTATGAGTTTAGCAATCTCATCCTTGTTGTCGGCACCCTCCAGGAATATCCCTAAAGGAACATCACCCATAGCTTTGGCTAATTGTTCAAATGCAGATGCCTCAAGGCCCTGACAGTCCACTATACCGGCATCTATATCACAAGCTATGGCTTTTGCCATTTTAGCGCCCGCCGCCGTTACATCAGCGACGATTAAGAGAATGGGATCCTCAATCTCAACAGACTTTCGAAAGCCCATGGATGGCGTCGAACCAGCATAGACACGCCGCAACCGTTCTGCAAACTTGCTTACCTTACTCATTTCATATCTGAACGCTGGCATATTGTATGAAAAATCCTCCAAAAAGGCAATTCAGTAGCGTTCTTTATTCAGGCTTTTCTAAGAGGATGAAGCTTAAGGCTCACCTACCTTGTGATAGACTTTGAGTCTGAGGAAAAGACACAAGGACGTAAGCCCAAGATGACAGTAACACAGCGAATTTTAGAGTGCAACAGCCACAAGCAAGTAGGCCCTCGTCGATTCTCAGGCTATAGCCACTTTAAGGGAGTGGAAAAGAAAGCCTACTCCTTAGACGAGACTCTAAAAGGTATACCTTGATGAGGCCTATACTAGGGCAAAAGAAAATTGGTAAAAGGGCTTATCTCGGAGCTGTTCCGTCACCAGATAAGTGAAACCTTCTGGATTAGCCTTTTGAAGCCCTGGAGATTCCTGAGGCTGGTAAAGGAATACCGGTTATCTATGATGGTGGCCCCAGCCATTGTTTCGGCTTTAATCTTTATTTCTCCCAAAAGCTAAAAGCAGGTTGTGCGCCTGGCATCATCTGCACAACCTATTTCTCAAACCCAGGAGACTATTCCCTGACAACCCATCTAAAGTCAAAGAGGTCATCACAGAAGCCTAAGTAACATTAGAGTCTACCCAACCAAATACAACGTCACCCTTAGAGAGAGGTATAAAGGAATACCGGAGACGGACCGGCCCAGTGTACGGTCTTACATCCCGCATGGCAGCTGCTGATTTCCTAAGGGTCTGGCTTGTTACAGAAAATGCCAGAAAAACAAAACAAGACTGGCCTAAGGCTGTGCCAAACCGAAGAAGGCAGCAGAGGACTGGTAATTAAGGCAAGGTAGGTGTACCACTCCTGCTAAACACATTAAACGAAAGCCTGGATAAATGATACACTACACGCAATTTGTTGAACTAATCTACCGTGTAATGATAATATAAACCGGTTCAAAACCTTAATGTTCAGAAACGACTCTTCACGTTCTGTTGTAATACGAATTCTTAAGCTCTCTGGGGCAAGGTTGCCATAGAAAACATTCCCGGACGGGTTAGACCCTTAAAATACTAGTCGAGGCAAAGCGGCAAATGATAAGTGAGAATCAGATAAAGATGCGGATTGAAAATCTCTATCTTTCCTTTGGTGGAGTGAGGGCACTCATAGACGTAAGTCTTGATATCAGAGAGAGGGAGATTTTGGCTATCATCGGACCAAATGGTGCTGGTAAAACATGCATCTTGAACTGCATAAATGGTTTCTACAAACCGCAGCAAGGCGAAATATATTTTGAAGGCAGAAAGATCACCCGACTGCGTCCAGATAAAATAGCCAGGCTCGGCATAGCCCGGACCTTCCAGAACATAGAGCTGTATTCCGGCTTAACAACTCTTGACAACCTCATGGCTGCAAGACACGTCCTCATGAAACAGAGTACCCTCAGCACCGCACTGTACTTTGGACCAGCCCATAGGGAAGAAATCGAACATCGCAAAGCAGTAGAGGATATCATCGATTTTTTAGAAATAGAACCAATCAGGAAGAAAGTGGTCGGCACTCTCCCTTATGGTATGCGCAAGCGGGTGGAATTAGGCAGAGCCCTGGCCCTGGAGCCAAAGGTCCTGCTTTTGGATGAACCGATGGCTGGAATGAATCTGGAGGAAAAAGAGGATATTGCCCGGTTCATCATAGACATATTCGAGGGGCAAGGAGAAACATATCCTGATACGCCCGTCTTGCGAGATGGCGTCAGCTGTATTGTTCTGGTGGAGCACGATATGGGGGTAGTTATGGATTTAGCTGACAGGATTGTAGTCCTTGATTTCGGGCGAAAGATCGCCGAAGGCACACCAGCCGAGATAAAAACCAACCCCCAGGTTATATCAGCCTACTTAGGAACAGAATAAGGTAAACGCTAACAGCAAATTCACCTTATTTTTGTGCATATTCAGCCCAAATTTTTGCCTTTTCTAAACCATCCAAAAAGTCTCAAAAGAATGCTGTGACTTCTACAGGGCCTAAATATACTAGGGTATGACCCAGAGCTATTGTAAAAGCTAAAGTGATGCACCCTTTTTATAGTTGGAGCTTTCTCAGTCCTTCGCTGGGGATATGGCAAAGCTGAAGCCTCGTATCACAGCCACCGCTTTCGACGCCGGTAGTGCTTCACCGCGCGGTAGCTTTTTTTGGTGCCCACTGCCGAAAGCCCCATATAGAACTCCTTAACGTCCTCGTTATTTTTCAGGAAATCGGCAGTGCCATCGAGGACAATACGACCATTTTCCATGACGTAACCGTAGTGCGCAATATTAAGGGCGATTCTGACATTCTGCTCCACAAGCAGCACTGAGATTTTCTTCTCATCGTTGAATCGTTTTATAATGTCATATATTTCTTCGACCAGCATCGGCGCCAGACCCAAAGATGGCTCATCAAGCATCATGAGTTTTGGTGCCGACATCATGGCCCTGCCGATGACCAGCATTTGCTGCTCACCACCCGACAGATAGCCGGCAATATTGCGTCGTAGATTCTTTAGCCGTGGAAAGTAATCATAGACCATGTTGAGGTCATCTCGGATGCCGTGACGGTCTCTGCGATTATGGGCACCAACTAAAAGGTTCTCCTCAGTGGTAAGATGTCCAAATACTCGCCGTCCCTCCAGTGCTTGGACGATTCCCAGCTTACCTATCTCCACAGCACTCTTCTTGTCTATTCGTTGTCCATCCCATTCGATGCTGCCATCAACTACTTCCCCCTCTTCCACTCTAAGCAGTCCAGATATTGCTTTAAGGGTAGTAGTCTTACCAGCACCGTTTGCTCCAAGTAGGGCCACAACAGAGCGGTCTTCCACACTGATGGAAACGCCGTGGAGCACCCTTATTACATTCAGATAAGCAACTTCTATGTTGTTTAACCTAAGCATTTGAACTTATTTTCGGCTGGGTCTCCTCCTTTTTCGGAGGAGACCCAGTTTAATCAAATCTTACTTACCAAACCAGTCGTACTCCTCATACTTTACCAGACGTGCTTCAATCCATTTACTTGGGTTTGTTATTTTACCGCCTACTATTTGATATATTCGGTTGTACTTGGTAAGCCTGTTATCCCCGGGTGTGTAAGATACAGGACCTTGAAGACCACCGACATCATAGTTCTTTAGCTTATGAATGCCCTGGGTTTCCACGGCTTGCCACGCTGTTGCATCACCTTTTGCCAGCACGTCATAGCCAGCATTCTTCACTGCTAGCTCTAAAATCTTGGCAACTATAAGGCTCTGTGCCCAGGCGGTAATGTAGTCCATATTGCCATAGTCTGCCGGGTGTAGTTTCTGACAGTACTCGGTCATCTTGGCCATGCCGGGCACGTCTTCCCCCCACATTACTGTAGGAAATGTTCCGTAAACACCCTCGACGGTCGCAGCGCCCGCGAGGTCAATCAGGGCCTTGGTAAAGCTGGCATGGGCACAGCCTATGGTTATACCGGGATAAATGCCCAAGTCTCTAGCATTTTTAATAATAACTGCAGTTGGAGCTGGTGTGCTGGAGATGAACAATACATCGGGCTTCTTTGCCCTGAGCCGAATAAGCGACTCTGTCTCAGAAGTCGTGGTTGCCGTATGCTCATCGATAGAAATAACCTCTATGCCCAATTCCTCCCCTTTGGCTCTCAACCCATCTCGAGCCCCATAACCAGTTGGATTATTGAGCAGATGCAGCGCAAATTTTGGTTTACCAGGTCCTTTCCAGATGTTCTGCATATAAAAGCTGGCAAAGGCTATAGCGTCATCACCATAATCTGGTGTCTGCCCATAGATATGTCTTGGTGGGCGATACAATACTGGGGAGGTAAAACAGGCTATGCCAGGAAAGCCGGCACGGTTGGCCAGTTCCTTTGCCACGGTCATCTCATAGGACGAGGAGGTGGTAAACAGCAAACAGCCCTCATCCATGAATTTTTCAAGTATTGGAATGACCTTAGCAGAATCATAGGCACTATCAAACCACAGGACTTCTATAGGATAGCCTCCGGCACCACCAAGTTCTTCATTAATGTATTTAATGGCATCAAGGTTGGCATGTCCCATAGGGCGTCCTTTTTCAGCAGCTTTGCCAGTGGTAGGGGTCATCATGCCTACCTTCAATACCTGACCCGGTTTGGCTTTAGGGGCACAGGCACCGGCTAGTGGAAGTAAAGTCACAACCAACACTAAGCACAAAATTGAAACTAGAACTAATGATTTCCTTCTCATGAATATCCTCCAGCAGGTTAATATAGAGTTAAACTATGAATATTGCGGGATTATTCTAAACATTACATGTCTATACCTCCTATAATTAATATGAGAATGGCCACAGGCGATAGGCAGCCTTAATCAGAGACCATCTGTGCGCCAGTCCCCGTGGCTCAAGTATTAAGAACAGTATGATTACCAGGCCAAACACCATCGGCCCTATCCCGCTGGTAAAGCCGGCAGGAAGGGTTGGAAAGGTCTTTTCCAGAATCGGAGATATAAATATCACGCCTTGCTGTAAAAGACGGACAAAAATTACGCCAAGGATTGGCCCAAGAGTGGTGCCTAATCCACCGATAATAACCATACCTATGTACAGTATCGAATCAGAAAGTGTGAAACTTTCAGCATTCATGAAACCGACCCAATGAGCAAACAAAGCGCCTGCTATGCCCGCAAAGAAACAGCCAATAAAGAAGGCGAGGAGCTTGTAATATGCTAGATTGATACCCATTACCTCAGCAGCCAAGTCGTTGTCTCTTATGGCGATAAACGCTCTACCTACTCTCCCTCTCACCAGATTTTTAGCGAGCAATATGCAGATTATCATAACCGCCATAATCAAATAGAACTGACTGGCTTTAGTTCTGAATACTATATTCCCTATTGAAGCATATGGCACGCTGATGCCAACAAAGCCTCCGGTTACACTTGTCCAGTGATTAATAATCCAGATAATAATGAAGTGAGCCGCGATTGTTGTGATCGCTAGGTAAAACCCTTTAACTCTTACCGAGGGGAGACCAAAAATGAGTCCGATAAGACCGGCGCTTAAGCCGGCGCAAATTAGCCCTGCCAAGAAGGGAAAGCCAAGTTTTCCTGTCAGAATAGCCGTCGTGTAAGCACCGACAGCCATAAAGCCAGCATGTCCAATGGATAACTGACCACAATAACCTATAAGGATGTTCAGTCCGGTAACCGCAATTATGGTGATGCCAATTATATTAGCTACACCCAGCCAGTAATTGCTCAAATATAGTGGGGCGGTAAAGATAATGACCAACAAAGCAATAAACAGTATCCAGTGTGTTCTGGTTCTTAAGATTGCCATGTCTCTGGCATAATCGTAATTACGGGTACCGCAGGGCAGGTCCATCTCACTATATCCTTTCTATTCGGGTCTCACCAAACAATCCGTAAGGCCTGACAATCATGACAATTATTATGATTATGAAAGGTATAATGTCCTTTATACCCGGCCCGATGAATTGAGTGAGATAACCACCACCGAGATTCTCGCAGAGACCAATTATTGGCCCGGCCACTATACAGCCGACAAAAGAATCAAGACCACCAAGTATCACTACCGAAAATGATTTTAGCCCGGTCTCAACCAAACCGTGGGTGATACCGCCGATACTGGAAATCAGGACTCCACCGACCGCAGCCACTACACAGGCGAACATCCACGATGTGGAAAAAACGCTGGTTACCGGTATAGCGCAGGCCTGTACTGCCAGCTGGTCGTCAGCTGTTGCTCTCATGGCAATGCCCATCTTGTGGTACTTAAAGAACAGGGATAGAAGACAAAATAGAGCCAGCGATATAAATGCTGCCCAAACGTATTCCTGAGATACCACCGCCGGACCAATTCGAACTGGCTCCTCCGGGAAAAAACGGGGGAGTGCAGCCACACTCATCGGCCAGACAAAGGTCACCACCCCCTCGAGAAAATAGCCCACACCCAGAGTAACTGTAATTAGAGACAGGATGGGTTGGGCAATTAAGGGGCGCAAAGCAAACCGTTCAATCATCCAGCCTAAGAAAAGGGCAAAGAGGATGGTCAAAGGAAAACCGATCCAGTAAGGGAACTTGGCTTGAACCAGCATCCCATAGGTGAACCAAGAGGAGATCAATACCAGCTGTCCCAGAGCTAAGTTAGCAACGCTGCTGGATTTCCATATCAGGGCGAAGCCAAGGGCAATTAGGGCATAGACCATTCCTACAGCTATGCCGGTAATCGAATATTGTAGAAATTCAACCATGGTTATACCGTCCTCACCTTGATGGCGGTACGCACCACCCCTTTTCTACCGTCTCTGTAGGTAACTGGTGCCTCTGCCATCACGATATCTTTATCACCGTACATGGCATCAATCAGCTCTTTATATCTCATTTCCATGAATTCTCTGCGGAGCTTTCTGGTTCGTGTAAGCTCAGCTTCATCAGGGTCAAACTCTTTGTGCAATAAGACAAATCGCCTGACCCTAGATGCTTCAGGCAAATAGCTATTCACACGCCTCAGGTCCTGTCGCACCAAGTCAGCAATTTCCTCTTTTTGAGATAAGTCGACAAAGGTGGTATAAGGAATGCCCTTGCGTTCGGCCCATTTGCCTACCATGGCAAAATCTATGTTAATTATGGCACTTACAAACTCCCTGTCCTTACCTCCAATGACCATGGCATCCTTGATATAAGGGCTGAATCTGAGTCTGCCTTCAATATACTGCGGGGCATACTTGGCGCCGGAAACAAGTTCACCCATGTGTTCCAGCCGATCTAAAAAAACTAAGTGTCCATCTTCATTGATATGTACAGCATCACCGGTATGACACCATCCGTCCTCCAGAACCACCGCCGTTTTTTGCGGGTCTTTGTAGTACTCGCTAAAGATGCAGCCGCTCCTGACCAACAGCTCACCCTGTTCGGTTAACCGGACTTCTACATCGGATGCTGGTCGTCCTACGCTCTGGAAGTCGATCTCACCTTTGCCGTGAGAAGAGATAAAGCCAGCTTCAGTGCTGGCATAGCTCTGCCGAAGTTCAACGCCTATGGCATGAATCAGCCGAAAGGTGTCTAAGCTCAGCACCGAACTACCGGTAACGGCAAATCTGGCTTTACCTAGCCCCAGCTTATCCTTTAGGGGCCGGAACAATGTTAAATATGCTATCCCATGAAGAGCCCGCCATAGCAAATTGGGCTTTTCCCCCTCAAACCTCATACTGGCCACTTTATAGCCCACAGGCATAAACAGGTTATAACAGAAGCGTTTTACGGGATTGGCATCGGTTATTCTCACTTGAATCTCGCTAACCAGACTCTCCCACTGGCGTGGGCCGTATATAACGAAATCGGGACCAACTTCTCTCGTGTCCTGAGCAATGGTCTCCGGTTCTTCGGGGAAATTGAGCCTTGCCCCCGTGAGCAAATGGGGGATGGTAGCGAAGAAACTATCACCAACCCAAGCTGGTGGAAAATTGGACACCAGGTCATCGTCATGAGTGAGTGGATAACGACTGACAAATGCCTGAGCGGTATTTATTAATGCCTTATGTGTAATCACCGCCCCTTTAGGCAGACCAGTGGTCCCTGAGGTATAGTATATGAAGGCAGGGTCATCCCCCTTACCGGCTTCGACGTTCTGCTCAAATAGATTTGGATGTGCCTTCTCATGGTCCATGCCACGCTCTATGACACTGGCGAAGCTTATGAGTATAGGGTCATCGTAGTTCTTCAAGCCTTTAGGGTCCCAATAAATTACTTTCTTTAGCATGGGAAGGTCATCTTTAATCTCCAAAAATTTGTCAGTCTGCTCTTGGTCATTGGCAATAGCAAATTTAGCACCGGAGTGTTGGGCAATGTATTTCACTTCGGAAGGGATGGAGTCAACAAAAATACCGGTGGCTATGCCGCCGGCTGCCTGGACAGCAAACTCAGCCCAGAACCATTCTGGCTCATTATCACCTATGATGCAGGCTACATCTCCCGGTTTGAAACCAAGGCTTATTAATCCCAGTGAAAAGTATTTAACCTTTTCGTAATAATCTTTCCAGCTATACCTCTTCCAGACACCACGGTGTTTAATGCACATGGCTGTTCTTGTAGGCCATCTTTCGTAGTTACTTTTTATCAGTTTAGGAATTGTATCTTTGGCTGCCATTCCAAACAGTCTCCAATTATTATTAGCCAATAAAAAAGCCTCCCGCCTGGGAGGCTTTTTGCTTTGATATACTTTCCCCGTTTCCTGATTAGGTCAATGCCCTCCCAGGCTCCCATAAAAGCGAGCTAAAGAAAAAGCAGAAAAAGAAGCAGTTTTTGGTAGCCTGGTTATGCATTTCGACCTCGTAGCAACGATAATAACATAATCGCGTAAACATTGTCAACTACCCATCGGCTCATAATTACTGAGCCCAGAGCAAGTTTTAAATCGGCTCAAAGGCCCTCGGTATATCTCTCTGTAACCTTGCGAAAATGGAATCCATATATGGCTAATGTTATCGCCGTTGTAAGCGACCTTGGGCGTTTAGCCAAGGTCCAGGCAAGCAGTTGCCAGAAATACTTTCTTCCCTTTTCCTTAATGCCTAGGACCCAGAGCGACCTTACAAATGCTTGGAGGTGTGCAAGTTGAGGCCGTACCGGCCTTACTCTTAATGGTCTGTATTCCTGTAAAAATGTTTTAATCCTTTTATAGTATTGTTTAGGAGTATAAATGGTTTTAATAAGCTTTTTGTAACCATTTATCAGCACATCATAGCCCATTTTAGGTACGAAATTGATCGAGCAATCGGTATTATCTCCGGAAAAGTCTCTGGTTAGACGATTTTCCAGCTTCAACCTTCTGAACAGTCTGGTACCCGGAGGCGCATTGAGCAGGCCGACCATCGCTGTAACGACACCGCTTCTTTGGATGAAATTGATCAATGTTTCAAAAATGTTCGGCGGGTCACTGTCAAAACCAACGATGAATCCACCGTAAACTTGTAAACCGTGATTCTGCAGCCTCTTGACCGCATTTACTAAGTCGCGGTTCCTATTCTGTAGTTTGCCGCACTCAGATAAACTTTCTTGATTTGTTGTTTCAATGCCGATGAATACAGAATCAAATCCGGCCTCCACCATCAACCTTAATAGCTCTTCATCATCCGAGAGATTCACAGATGCTTCGGTGACAAAGGAAAATGGATGTCCTTTCCCTTTCATCCAATCGGCTATGGCTGGCAAAATTTCTGCCTTGAGTTTCCTCTTATTCCCGATGAAGTTGTCATCGACAATGAAGACACTGCCTCGCCATCCACGGTCATATAAGGCGTCCAGCTCCCGCAATAGCTGGTCTCTGTCCTTCGTTCTCGGCACTCGCCCGTTAAGAAAAACAATATCACAAAACTCGCAGTTGAAGGGGCAGCCACGGGAGTACTGGACACTCATCGAGGAATATTTTCTCATATCGATAAGCTCCCAGGATGGCACGGGGGATACCCGTATATCAGGCCACTTATCTGAGCTATAAATGTGTTTAGCCTGCCCCTTCCTTAAATCTTCCAGAAATAGCGGCAATGTTACCTCAGCCTCATTAAGGACAAAGTGGTCTATCCCGTCGAACTCCTCGTATTCGGTGGTAAATAGAGGGCCACCGGCAACAACTTTAACCCCGAATTTTTGACACCTTGTAATCACGCGCCTGACTGAATCTTTCTGTACCGCCATAGCGCTGATAAAGACATAATCCGCCCATTTAATATGACTATCTGTCAAATCTGTTACGTTCATATCCACAAGTTTTTTCTCCCATTCCTTTGGGAGCATCGATGCAACAGTGAGCAAGCCTAAGGGTGGGTAAGCTGCTTTCTTAGATACAAACCTTAACGCGTGCTTAAAACTCCAGAACGTCTCTGGATACTGGGGATAGACAAGCAGTATCTTCATAATCGAAGGACTCCTGAATCAAATAAGAATTTGCTTTATTGCCATGATATATTAGTCCCATTCCACAAACCGGAAACAACCCTTGCTAAACCAGTGGAATCGTTGTGCCTGTTGCTTTAGCGATTAGTTTACCGGTTTGACTGGTCACCACCATCTCGGAAATGCAAACACGCCTCCCGGCTCTCACCACACGGCACTCGGCTATAAGCTCATCATTTACCTCGGCGCTGGCAATAAAATGTATGTTGAACTGCGAAGCAACGTTGGGACTTATCACCGAGTTGGTGCCGTAAGCAAACGCCTGGTCAGCCAAAGCCATAACAATGCCGCCGAAAATCATGCCATTGAAGTTTATATATTCTGGTCTCATCTTCATCACCACCCGGGCATAGCCCTCAGACAGCTCGACTAATTTCATGTCCAGAAAAGAAGCAATAGGCTCGTCCAAGGCCTTCTCTTTTAGTTCTGATAATATCTTAGACACATTGCCCTCCCGTCCTGATATCTGTTGTCCATGTCTAACACAGGCCAAACTTTTGCGCTGCTTTTTTGAAACCAGCCAAAGAACCCTCCAATGTCCGGTCAGCAACACAATATGAGATGCGGAAATAGCCCGGACAGCCAAATCCCTGGCCAGGAACAACCAGTACCTTCCATTGTCGCAGTTCCTGTACGAAGGCAATGTCATCAGCTATGGGCGATTTAGGGAACATATAGAAAGCTCCCTGTGGCTTCAATAAAGAATAGCCCATCTTTACAAGATTGCTATATAAAAAGTCCCTTTTTCTCTGATAATCGGCAACTGACACGGTCACATGCTGCAGGTTACGTACTAAATGCTGCATTAAGGCAGGTGCATTGACAAACCCCAAAATCCGGTTGGAAAAAATTAGCCCGTTAAGTAATTCATCATGTTGGGTACACTCGGGATGTACTGCAATATATCCGATTCTCTCACCGGGAAGTGCCAGGTCCTTGGAGTGGGAGCTAACGACTACGCTGTTATGATAGTAATGAAAAACAGGTGGGTAATCAAGCCCGTCGTATATAATTTTGCGATATGCCTCATCGCTGATAAGGAAAATCTGTTTTCTAAACAACGCTTCCTTTTTTTGCAGTAATTCGGCAAGTTTGCCTATAAAGTCTTTTCTATAAACGACGCCAGTGGGGTTATTCGGAGAGTTTACGATTATAGCTTTTGTCTTATTCGTAATGGCAGACTCCAGTATATCAAGCCTGGGTATAAATTGGTCGTCTGTAGGCAGAACCTTCGTGATTCCGCCATGGTTGTCAATATAATTGTCAAACTCTGCAAAATAAGGTGCAAAGATAATTACCTCTTCTCCCGGATTGAGTATCGTTTTTAATACAACATTCAAACCACCGGCAGCACCACAAGTCATTACTATGTCATTCATGGTAAACGTGATGCCTGTTTCGCATGTAAGCTGTGCTGCCACAGCCGCCCTGGTTTCGGCATAACCAGCGTTCTCCATATACCTATGCCTTCCAGGCTTGGCAGTTTCAACAAAGTGCCTCAGCTCTCTGTAGAATTCGGCCGGCGGCTCCATAACTGGATTACCTATAGACAGGTCGAAAACGTTCTCTTCACCGTGTTGCTTCTTTAATGCTGCACCTTCCTCGAACATCCTACGAATCCATGACCCAGCCGCCATGCGCCTCGCCACATTATCAGAGATTGACACGCGACATTTCCTCCCTACCGTTGTCAAAGGCAGCCATATTGATTTCGAGTATATCAGGTGGTAATCGCTGAGACATACATTGTTTCCATGTATTTAAATCAACAGGAATAAAGGATGATACACAGCCTAGCATAAACATGTTAAGTGTCCTGATATCGCCCAGCCGCTTGACCTTGTCAGTGCCATTAACAAAATATACTCGGTCTGTCACCTGGCTCAAAACATCCCTTATCTCTTCGTCACTGGGATAACGATAGAGCCCCAGATTTACAGATAAAGGTGGTAATGCCAAGTTGTTGATAAGAGCCACTCCCCTTCCTTGCAGATAATGGGTCCATCTAACTGCCTCTAATTTCTCGAGGGCTACTAGAATATCCACTTCCCCTTCCTTAATCATGGGAGACCACACCCGCTCCGCTATCCGTATCTGGCTCACCACACTGCCGCCACGTTGTGCCATGCCCAGCGTATCAGTTTTTTTGACATCGTATCCAGCCACCATGGATACCTCAGCCAGTATGTCACTGGCCAGCACATTACCTTGTCCGCCGACACCAACCATAAGTATATCTAACTTCTTTAGCATTTCCGCTTTTAAAAATTATAAAGATATCCGGCCTATTGCCTTCTTGGAGCACAGCTGCTCACAAATAGTGCAAACATCACCTACGCACAAAGTGGTATCAATATAAATCTCGTCATACATCTTTTGAATAGCTGGGCAGCCCAGCATAAGGCATGTCCCGCAACGATCGCACTTTTCCGTATCAACCATTCTTTGCCCAAAACGATTACGCACAAGCACCGAACAGGTGCCACGGACTATAATCACAGACAGCTCAGGGTTATTTACCGAGTGCCTCACCGCTGCCCTAAGGGCTTTCATATCGAAAGCATCTACCACTCTCACGTCCTCTACCCCGATTCCCCGAACCAGCCGCTCTAAATCTACAGCCTTCGTTTTCTTCCCCTGCGCTGAAATACCTGTCCCAGGGTGGTGCTGATGGCCAGTCATGGCAGTAGTGTTATTATCAAGGATTATAATCGTTACCTGCGACTCATTGTACACTGCGTCCGCAACACCGGTAATGCCGGAATGGAGAAATGTGGAATCGCCAATAACAGCCACTATCTTGCTGTTAACGCCAGCCTTTTCCATCCCTAGGGCCTGACCAATGCTGGCTCCCATACAGGCAGTAGTATCCATGGCGCGCAATGGTGGATAGGTAGCCAGAGTGTAACATCCGATATCCCCAGTAATAATCAGCTTGCCTTCCTTCTCTGATTTACCCTTGTCATTGAGCAGCTTGGACCTTTGCCCCATGGTGCTTAGCACAAAGAATAAGCCTGTATGCGGACAGCCAGCACACAGCACAGGGGGCCGACCCGGTAATCCCTGTGGTAGTATAACTTTCTGTCTTTTGGGCGGTTTAGCTAGCAGCCCGGCCCGATAACCAGCGTCCTCAACAACAAGCGGATTCAACTCGCCTATCCTAGGGATAAATTCCTTCCCTATCACTTTTATGCCCATGGCGCGGATATTCTCCTCCAGAAATGGGTCGAGTTCTTCTACAACAAGCACTTTCTCTACCTTATCGGCAAACTGACGAATCAAACTTTCTGGTAGAGGATATGTCATGCCCAGCTTTAGGAAGGAGGCGGTGGGAAACACCTCTCTGGCATACTGGTAGGCAACTCCGCTACTTATCACACCCAGATTTCGCTCGCCCCACATTGTCTGGTTATAGGGGAAAGTCTCAGCATACTCTGCCAGCTTGACCAGCCGCTCCTTAATCAGCGGTAGCCTGAGCCGCGCATAAACCGGCAGCATGACATACTTTTCCACATCATGTCTGAAGTGTGCCTGTTTTACCGGTGCGGTTTTGCTTTCATCGACCTCCACTATTGACTTAGAATGGGAAATGCGAGTGCTCGAGCGTACCAGCACAGGTGTATCAAATTTTTCACTGATGTCAAAAGCGCACACCATCATATTGTAAGCCTCTTGGCTATCGCTGGGTTCCAGCATTGGCACTTTAGCCAGCTTGGCATAGTGACGGGTGTCCTGCTCGCCCTGGGTACTGTGTGCCCCGGGGTCATCGGCGACTATTGTAACCATTCCACCAATAATCCCGGTTGTTGAAGCAGCCATGAACGGATCACTGGCTACATTTAATCCTACTTGTTTCATGGATGCTAAGGCGCGGACACCAGCGTATGCTGCCCCTAAGGCAACTTCCATAGCCACCTTCTCGTTTGTTGACCATTCTGCATAAATGTCATTGTACTTAGCCAGCGCCTCGAGTATTTCGGTGCTTGGCGTCCCCGGATATGCTGCCGCCACCTTCACCCCAGCATGATAGGCACCCAGAGCCAAAGCCTCATTTCCAGAAAGCAACTTCTTCATTTTTCACCATGCCCTAAAAACCAGCACATAATTATGCCACCCGAAACCTTAAGTTTGCAAATTATGACCAGATTGGACTCTTTATTAGCTCAACATGAGATATTCGTTATGTCTACACTATGTGTACACATCACTAAATAATACAAGATTGCAAATCAGTCCCGATCGCCCCACCTCAATTCTCGGGTAGCAAATCGGCGTCTACGACTTGGGTAACACCGATCAACACAAACACTTAGCGATTTGTTGTGGGGGGATTCAAATACAGCCAGCGGTGAGATTCGAACTCACGACCGGCGGTTTACGAAACCGCTGCTCTACCTCTGAGCTACGCTGGCAAAAAACATCAGTAGGTCATACAATCATAAGGTCTAAATTGGTCAAAGTCAAATGCTTGCCAGAGTGATTGGTTAGTCACCCTGCTACAAGTTGCCCTGTTAATCACTGCCAGGTGGTTTTGAACCTGGTTATTTAGGCAAAAAGCAATTAAACTAAGCGCGGCAGAGAAGAAAGACCAAGCGACCACCATGCACTCCTTTTTCCGCAATTTCCTTTACCAGGTAGTGCGTCCAAGGCAGGCAAAAGAGTGCAAGCAGGCGGCAAAGGCAACTACAAGAAATGGTTGAAGCATCTTAGCCCAGGACTCGAAGCCAAAAACTCAAGCCTTTCTGTACTGCTTTCCAGTACGGGCTAGCATTTCTGATATGCTGGGCATATAATTAGTGAACAACAATTCTAAAGGAGGTCTTGATGGCTGTATATCTAATGCTAACCACACTAACTGGCGAAGGAAGGCGCAAGATAGAAGAGTATCCAGAGTGGCTTAAAGAGCTCAATAAGGAAGTAGAATATATGGGGGTCAAGATACTGGCTCAGTATGGTCTGCTGGGGCCGTACGACTTTGTTAACATCGTCGAGGCACCAAGCGATGAAGTTGCGGCTAAGTTGGCGATACACCTAAGTGCCAGAGGTGGGCTACAGACATTGACCCTGACTGCGATACCTCTAGACAATCTCATCGCCACGCTGAAAAAAAAGAAAGAGGAATTATTTTAGACCGCAGACTACAAACAAACTGGCTCTTTTGTGCTCAGCTTTTTAGGGATTACAATCCAGAAGATAAAAATTAGCGGGGGGAGAAAAATGACTGATAGCAAAAAGGTATTATTAGATATAGAAGATAAGTTAGTCACAATCACGCTTAACCGACCTGAGGTCAGGAATGCCATTGACGCCGGTGTGCTAGAGGGGCTGAGAGACGCCGCCGAACACATACTGTCTAACCCGGAAATTCGTGTGGCAATAATCACTGGTGCAGGGAACCGCTCATTCTCCTCCGGTTTAGACCTCAAAGCAGCGATGTCTGGCGAGGGCATATTGCCTACCAGGGCTGTCCGTTCTGAATTTGAAACACTACAAATGGTGGGACAAATTTACACCATGTTCGAGACCCTTCCAGTACCAGTTATAGCTGCCATCAACGGCTACTGTTTTGGCATCGGCCTTGAACTGGCCCTAGCTTGTGATATCCGGCTCGCTTCGGACACTGCTGTCTTTAGCCTGCCCGAAGTGCAGATGGGCAGTATACCTGACGTGGGAGGTACCCAACGCCTGACCAAAATCGTCGGTGCTGGTAAAGCTAAAGAACTGGTCTTTACTGGTCGGAGAATAGACGCAGTTGAAGCTTTGAGGATCGGGCTGGTGGAGCATGTCTATCCCCTCGATAAATTAATGGAAGAAGCTAGGAAGCTGGCACAGGAAATTGCCTCAGTTGCTCCTGCTCTCATTCAGGGTGCTAAGCGGGCCATCAATGTGGCTGTGTCTTATCCCTTGGAATTAGGTTTGAACTATGAGGCAGTCACCGCAGTCACTTCGCGTCAGGACATAAGGCAGGGTTCAGCTTCTCTATTGGAGAAGTCCAAGTCACAATATCAGGACAAAGCAGTTCCTTAAGCCAATTATGCTGTAATCGGTTCGTCTAGTAACTTGGCATAGCTCAATATTTTGCGTATCACTGTGGTCAAAACGGTGATCTGGATTTCATTATCCATGAAATCAAACATATTCTTATGAATAGTTTCAGCAGCTGCTCTTTCGATTGTCTGGTTAAGGTCTCCTGTTGTCCGATAAAGCTGGATAACCAGTTCTTTAAACTTATCAGTTTGGCGCAGTCCGCTTTGTAGGACTTTTTTCGCCTCTTCACCTATTACCACACCGTAATGTTCAAAGGCACATATTTCAATGTCACAGCTAGCTAGCCTCTCCAGCGATTGCTTATACATGCCGAAATCATATTGTGGTCCTGGAAAAAATACCCCTTCTGCATCATCTGTAGGTGGCGGAGCAGCATCAGAAGGGAACAACGCTTTTAAGCCAGGTACATAAGTTGCAATCGAGCACTTGGTGTGACCTGGCACCTCTAAAAATTGGACCTTTATACCGTCACCAAGGTCTATAACATCGTTTTCCCCGACAACACGGTCAACCTTAATGCCGTCGAATTCTAAATTCAATCTTTCGTATTCCTTTTGCAGTCCTAGCCTGTCAATCATGTACTTATTAGCCGTGGCAATGAAATTCACTGCCTTTTCTTTGGAAAATACCTTTTCGGAGTATGCCGATGCCAGTATCTGGATATCAGGAAATTTTCTCTTCAGATAAGGTACAGCTCCACAGTGGTCGAAATGTGAGTGAGAAACCACCAAATACCTAAGCATCCCAGGTACAAAATCCAATTCTAAAAACTGTTTTTCCAGAGAAGGTGCTATCCAGCTCATGCCACCGCCGATAATCATGGCCTCGTTACCCTTAAGAAAATACAAACAATTATCGGTTGTTCCAAGGAAAACTAACCTATCAGTAACTTTGCCGGGTTGCCTAATCCACATTTCAGCTCCTTAAAACTTTCCAACAGGATATTAGTTCTTCTTTAACAAATTTCCTTAATAAAGCAGTATCGTATCACGGTTTATTGCTGCAAGCAAATCTGAGATTAAGGAGCCGCACTTGATATATTGAGGTTTGGACGCTCGCTTTACTAGCTGGTACGGCAGAAGGTAAAAATTCAGTAGCGTTCTTTATTCAGGCTTTTGTAAGAGGATGAAGCTTAAGGCTCACCTACCTTGTGATAGACTTTGAGTCTGAGGAAAAGACACAAGGACGTAAGCCCAAGATGACAGTAACACAGCGAATTTTAGAGTGCAACAGCCACAAGCAAGTAGGCCCTCGTCGATTCTCAGGCTATAGCCACTTTAAGGGAGTGGAAAAGAAAGCCTACTCCTTAGACGAGACTCTAAAAGGTATACCTTGATGAGGCCTATACTAGGGCAAAAGAAAATTGGTAAAAGGGCTTATCTCGGAGCTGTTCCGTCACCAGATAAGTGAAACCTTCTGGA